>NZ_JAUTYR010000066.1:0-11358 GCF_041946035.1 Pseudomonas sp. AMR01 | reverse complement strand
GGTGCCGAGTGGTGGGGCGAAGACCTTTTGCTTACTTTTGGGTCTTTCCAAAAGTGAGCCGCTGTAAGAGCGGAACCCATATCAGCCTTCACCCAAATAACGGATATGCCCCCAAACCCCCAACCCACATTTAATCTTTATCCGACAGTTCTAACCGTTGGTCTTCTATATACCTCCATACCACTGAATTTCTTGCTATAAACGCACTCCGATAACCATTCACCGAGCCCGTCCTGGTGCTTTTGGGGGTTATCTCGGAAAAATTGCCTGTCTTTTCAGTTGCTGCGCCCTCAAGTCGGCCTTAGACTGCCGCCCCTCGTAAATTGAGTGCCGGGTGGCGCTTGGAATGGATGGCGCCTTTCCGAGACCTGCAAAGGTCGACCGGAACGCTCCCTTATTCGCCTTAATGCACGTATTTTTTATAGAGAAATCAATGACAAAGGAAAAGTTGCTGGCCATGCCGGCGGATGACTACATGAATGCCGAACAGCACGCTTTTTTCGAGAAGTTGCTGCAAGACATGAAAGTGGAACACCACGCGCGCATCGAGCAGAACCGCATCGCCATTGAAAGCCTGGACACCCCGGCTGACCCGGCTGACGCCGCTTCCGTTGAAGAAGAGCGCACCTGGCTGGTGAATGCCATCGACCGCGACCAGCGCATGCTGCCGCAGCTCGAGCGTGCTCTGGAGCGCATCAAGGAAGACTCCTTTGGCTGGTGTGATGACAGCGGCGAGCCTATTGGCCTCAAGCGCCTGCTGATCAGCCCGACCACCAAGTACTGCATCGAAGCGCAAGAGCGCCACGAGCAGATCGACAAGCACCAGCGTCAAGCCTGATGCGGTGAACGGGGGGGCCGTGCTATCGGTCTCCCCCAAAAAAATCCCCGTTACCCCCCACGTCTATTGATCTGCTGCAAGCACACCACCAAAGGCCCATAGATAATGGCCCAATAGTGGCGTCTAATGCACAAACAATAACGACAAGCAGTGGGGTGACAACGATGGCTGGAGACGGATCTCTGATGGGCGCAGCAGTGCCACCGCAAACGGTGGCGCGCGCGCTGCCCGGCTGGTTGACGCCGCTTTTGCAGAGCATCGCCCTGGTGCTGGTACTGCTGGGCCTCGCATTTGCCGGCTTGCCGATCTACCTGGGCCTGCCCTTGGCCTTGCTGGTGATCTGGCTGCCATCCCTTAAAGCGCGAACGCCGCGCAGCGTGCCCTCCGAAGCCGTTGATACGATGGGTGAGCTGACCCGCGATCTTTCCTACACCACCAGCCATAACGCATTGTCTGCGGCCGGCGTGGCCTATTCGGTCAAGCAACTGGCAGCACGCTTGCAGTCGCAATTAAGCGCGGCCAAGCAGATTGTCAGCAGCGCCGAGGTGATGATCGGCACCGAACAGGTCACATCCCAACTCAGCCGCCAAGCCTTGGGAGCCGCGAGCCAGGCCCATCAACGCAGCACCGAAGGGCGTGAAGTGCTGGCACAGTCGATCACCCGCATGCACCAGCTCAGCCAGCGCGCGAATGCCAGCCGTGAGCTGATCGAGGCGTTAAGCCAGCGCAGTGAAGAGATTCAGCGTGTAACCCTGGTGATCCAGTCCATCGCCAGCCAGACCAACCTGTTGGCGTTGAATGCGGCCATTGAAGCGGCGCGCGCCGGTGAGCATGGGCGCGGGTTCGCCGTGGTTGCTGACGAAGTGCGCGGCTTGGCGGGGCGCACGGCCACGGCTACCGACGAAGTGGGCGTGATGGTGGCGGATATCCAGCAACGCACTGCGCAGGTCGTGGAGCAGATTCGCCAGCTGTCGTCAGATCTGCACATCGGCGTCGAGCAGGTCGAGCATGCCGGTGAGCACCTGCAAAGCATCGCCAGCCTGGCGGCGGACGTAGAAGGGCAGGTCAATACGATTGCCCAGGGCACCGACACCAACCGCGCGCAACTCGACAGCCTGTTCCATGCCGTGGAGCAAATGCGCAGCGATTTGTCGGTGAGCGACCAGCAAACCCGACAACTCGCGGAGGCGGCCGTACAAATGGAAGGGCAGGCGGAGACCATCAGCGAACGCTTGGCGCAAGTGGGGCTGGATGACTATCACCAGCGCATCTACGACCTGGCCCGCGAAGGGGCCAGCCGCATTGCCGAGCAGTTCGAGGCCGATGTAGTGAGTCGCCGTATCAGCCTGGAGCATCTGTTTGACCGCAGCTATACGCCGATCCCGAATACCCGTCCGAGCAAATACCACACGCGTTTTGATGGCTACACCGATCAGGTATTGCCGGCGATTCAGGAAGCGCTGTTGCCGCGCCATGAAGGGCTGGTGTTCGCGATTGCCTGCACGCCTCAGGGGTACGTGCCGACGCACAACAAGGCGTTTTCCCATGCCCTCACCGGTGATGCCGAGGTTGACGCGGTGCAGAACCGCACCAAGCGCAAGTTCGACGACCGCACCGGCATTCGTTGCGGCAGCCATCAGCAAGCGGTTTTGTTGCAGACCTACACCCGCGATACGGGCGAATTGATGCATGACCTGTCCGTGCCCATCATGGTCAACGGACGGCATTGGGGCGGGTTGCGTTTGGGCTATAAACCGGAAAGCGCGAAGGCCAAACAGTAGGGATTATTGCTGATTATGCAATGCAGCTATTCCGCAGATAGCTTTTTCCGACTGGCAGAAAACCGTAGCATGACCAACATTGTTAGCAAGCTAACTAATGCAGCGGAGAAGCACCATGCAAAACAAAAAAGTCGATGTCGCCGTGATGATTGGCAGTGGCGTTCCCGAAGCCTTGCGCGCGGTGGGCCAAAAAGCGTGCTGGGTAGTGTTGCTCAATGGTGAGCAGCGCGGCACGGCGTTCGCCAGTCGCGATGAGGCGGAAGAATGCAGGGCTGCCTGGCAATCGCTGATGCTGCTGGAGCAATCAGACAGCCTGCATTGAAGGGGGTCAGCGCGGTTGGTGCAAACGTTGATTCAGCTCGTCCACCGGCATCGCCCATTCGGCGTCGTCACGCAGTTCTTCCTTCAGAAACTGCGCCTGCTGTGGCGTCCAGAACTGCGCGTCGATCAACTTCACGTCTTCAGGCAACGGATGCGCGACGATAAAGGCGTCGATAGCCTCGGGGTTTGAATCCAGGCCGAGTTGATCGAACAGGGTTTGAAGCGTAGGAATTGGCGCGTCCATAAATCATTCTCCATGCAAAGTGAAGGTCGTTGTGCATGTGAGGGTTGGGGCGCGACAGAGTTCTATCGGATTATCAGGAATTGAGTGCACCTGAATCCACGGCGGTTTTCAGGGCCTTGGCGGCGTCTCTACCGGCGGCGGCGGCAGCTTCAACAGTTTTGAACCAACGATCTTTTTCGACCTGGTGCGTGGTGATGGTTTTCAGCGGTGGTTTGGCCCGCATGATGATGACCGCTTGAAACTCACCGTCTACTTCCCTGGCATCGCCATGGATGAAAAATTCGCCAATATCAAATTCCGTCACGTATCGCCTTCCCTTCAAGTTAACTGCATCAAGCTACCTGCACTGATGAAACCTGGCCCGCAAGGGGCAAATTTCAATGGACGGGCCAGTATGGCAGTTGTTGGGCAAAGGCGGCGCGGTAAAGTCATCCAGGTGACGAAACGATGCCGCCGTGAAGGGCGTACAAGCTTGCCTCCAGCTCTTTGGCTAGCGCGCAGGCCTGAGTGTGGTTGCTGCGAAAGCCTTTGATCCTGCCGCTGGTCACTTCCAGGATATGAAAGAAATTGCGTCCGGCAGGTACAACTTGGTAAAGAACAGAATTGGAGTACCCGCTCTCGCTTTCCAGGCAGTAGTATTGACGCTCGTCTTGGTAGGATGAACGAGTACGGGAAGACGTAGCGGCGTGTTGGCGTGGTTGCATGGTCAGCTCCTGTCGATCGATCGTATTGAGTCCCGCGCTGTGTTTCGGGTGGTTTTAACCCGTGTTGCTGTTTTAGTATTGTCGTCGGCAGTCGGTGCTTGGTTCCAAGCCAGGTATTTTGTTATGTGTGAGCTGTCGGAAACTGCGTTTTTAGTTGGGCTATTCTCTGAAGCTGGTCGGCACGTATTCTCGTGCCGTTGAACCTGTGATTTCCTGTGACGCCTGATGACCTCTCACAAGGTCCATCGTGCACGCCTGTACTAGTCTCACGGCGCAGCAGGGGCTTTTCTTCAGTTTTAAAGCAGGTGTGTGATCGTGCCTCCGGGCCGTTTTTTGTGCTGCCCGCGCTTGGCGGACAGTGCCTTTTTTGATGTGGGGGCGTTTCCTTGGCAGTCAGTAATCTGGATATGCACGCTTTATTCGTGCTGGGTGATTTGCGCGCAAAGTTGGTCAAGCAGTTTCAATCCCGTTTTGTTTACATCACTGAACAGACGCCCGAGGGCATCTACATCGCCGAGATCGATACCGAATCGGCACTGGTGGTGGACGACAAACAGCGCCTGGAACTCAAGGTAGGCGACCACTTCCGTGCAGCGGTGTTGCCAAGCCGTGAAGGCGGCAAGTTCGAGTTGAAGTTTCGCGATATCAAGTTGACGGTGTATGGCTTGGGCGACTACGCCTTTGTTTCCTCGGCTGAAGGCCAGGGCATCGTGTTCAAGGAAGGCCACAGCGTGATGCTGGTGTTTGCCGCCAACGAGCAGTTGCAGGAAGGTTTGACCAAAACCCTCAAGGCCGTCACCGGCAAGGCTGCCAAATGGCGCAAGGGTGAATTGGTGACGTTCAAGGCCAGCGAGTAATTCATAAACTACCGGTGCATGCGTCCTCTCCCGGAACCTCTACTACAGTTGAGTTGACTTAACTATTCAGAGGCTTCGCGCATAAGCAGCAAAGCCCTCCGTTATGGCTGCGAACACGCGAGGTGCAAGAGCATGAAAGGATTGAAATCCCTGTTGGCGGCGTCCCTGACCACCTTGAGTCTATCGGTGGCTTCGTTGCCGGTATCTGCGGCCCAGGCGCCGGTGCATTTCGCCGACTTGAACTGGGAAAGCGGCAGCCTGATCACTGAGGTGCTGCGGTTTATTGTCGAGAAAGGCTATGACCTGCCTACTGACACGTTGCCCGGCACCACCATTACCCTGGAAACCGCACTGGCGAAAAATGATATCCAGGTGATCGGCGAAGAGTGGGCGGGCCGCAGCCCGGTGTGGATCAAGGCCGAGGCCGAAGGCAAAGTGGTGGGCTTGGGCGACACGGTCAAAGGCGCTACTGAAGGCTGGTGGGTGCCGGAATACGTGGTCAAGGGCGACCCGTCCAAAGGCCTCAAGCCTCTGGCGCCAGACCTCAAGACGGTGCAGGACCTGGCGCGCTATAAAGACGTGTTCAAGGACCCGGAGTCTCCCGGCAAGGGGCGCTTTCTGAACAGCCCGATCGGCTGGACTTCGGAAGTGGTCAACGCGCAGAAACTCAAGGCTTATGGCCTCAACGACAGCTACGTGAATTTCCGCAGTGGCTCGGGCGCAGCGCTGGATGCCGAGATCGCTTCGTCGATCCGTCGTGGCAAGCCGGTGCTGTTCTATTACTGGTCGCCGACGCCATTGATGGGGCGTTACAAATTGATTCAGCTGGAAGAACCGCCGTTTGACGCGGATGCGTGGAAGACGCTGACAGATGCAGACAACCCCAACCCAAGGCCGACGCGCTCGTTGGCGTCCAGGTTGAGCATTGGCGTGTCGACGCCGTTCCAGAAGGAGCATCCGCAGATTGCCGAGTTCTTCACCAAAGTGCAGTTTCCCATCGAACCGCTGAATAAAGCATTGGCCGCGATGAGTGAGAACCACACCGCGCCCCGTGAAGTGGCGCAGGTGTTTCTCAAGGAACACCCGCAGGTGTGGAAAGCGTGGTTGACGGATGACGTGGCGCAGAAGGTGGAGGCGAGCCTCAAGTAAACCCTGTCTTCCTGATACATAGAGATAAGTGTGGGAGCGGGCTTGCTCGCGAATGCGGTGGTTCAGTCACTGGATGTACTGACTGAACCACCGCATTCGCGAGCAAGCCCGCTCCCACATTTTTTAATTACATTTCAGGCTTAGAATTTAGTCTGAACCGCCACCTCAAACGTCCTCGGCGATCCCAGGTAATACGCCGGCGACACATGCGCAAACTCCGCATACACCTCATTCGTCAAGTTACGCACTCGCCCGGTCACTGAGGTGTGCGAATCCACCTTATAGCGCAAGAACGTTCCGAACAACGTGTAGGCTGGCACCGTCTGAGTGTTGGCATTATCCGCATACACTTGCGCCACGTACCGCGCATCCACGCCGCCTTGCCAGTCTTCGGCAAAGTCATAGGTCAGCCACAGGTTGCCCACGCGCTTGGGCACGTTGGTCGGCGTGTTGCCTTTGCGCGAGACCACCGCACCACTGGCAATTTTCTCGTTGAAGTCGTCGTACTCGGCGTCTACCCACGCAAAATTGCCTTCGGCCAACAGCCTTGGGGTGATGCGCAGCGAACTGGCCAATTCAATCCCTTTTGACGCCTGCGCGCCCACCGGAATGCTGTTTTCAGGGGCCAGCGGGTCGGTGACGGCGAAATCCTTGCGCTCAATTTTATAGGCGGCGACGGTGGCCGAGCCGCGACCGTCCAGGTAGTCGAACTTGCTGCCCACTTCCCACTGCTTGCCCGTGGACACGTCAAACACCTGCGTGGTGGTGGAGGGCTGCTCGGCGGCGGTGCTGTATTGCACATATACATTGGCCGACGGAATGAACTGGTAAGTCAGACCCACGCGCCCGGTGACCGGCTCCCAACTGCGCTTGAAGTGGCGTGGGTTGGTGGCCGTCACCTGGCGGTGGTTGGTGACATCCAGGTCGATGGCGTCGTAGCGCAAACCGGTCAGCAGCGAGAGCTTGTCGGTCAGCCCCAGGCGGTTTTCCACGAACAGCGCTTTGGTGGTGACCGCGTTGGTCTTGTCCTTGACGAAGCCCGGCTTCGTGCCGGGAATGTCGTAGAAGTGCCCAGGGTCGTAGTTGTTTGGGTCCACCGTGCTCTTGCCTGGCACATTCAATGGGTTGTTGGTGGTGCTGTTGACCTTGTATTCAAAGCCCCCTGACCAGGTTGTCGAGAGACCGAACACACTGTCGTCATGGCGCAATTCGAATTGGTTGCCGCTCTGTTCGCCCTGATGACGTACCTGATAAGCAGTGGAGCGGTTCAACGCGCTGTTGTCAGCGTTGTACTGGTAGGTTTCCAGGTTGCGGTAATCGCGCTGGCTATCCAGGTGGTAAAGGGTGTTTTTCAACGTGGTGCTGTCGTTGATCCGGTAATCGATGATCGAGCGCGCCCAGAGGGTGCGCTGTTCGTAACGGCCATCGGCGACGTTGTAGTTGTTAAAACGGTTGTGCGTGTCGATTTTCAACTCGCCAGCCTTGGGGTTGAGCACTGGCGTGCCCCAGTACGGGCTGTCCTCATGTTCATCCTGATATTCCAGTGCCAGGGTGTGGGACAGGTCTGGCGTCAGGTCGCTGAGCAGGGAAAACGCCACGCTCCAGGCGTCGCGCTGATCGCGGTCGATATAGCTGTGATTGGTGTTGCGGCTCACATCCAAGCGTGCGTAGTGCTGCACATCGGCACCCGGCTCGGTCAGCGCGTGGTTCAGGCCGAAGGCCATTCCCGCCGTGTCGTAACTGCCATAGGTCAGTTGGCCTTCGGCGGCCTGTTCTTCGCGGGTCGCCAGTTTGGTCACGTAGTTCAGCGAGCCGCCCACGGAGCCTGCGCCGTTGATCAGAGAGGAGGGGCCGCCGACCAGCTCGACCCGGTCATAGATCCACGCATCCACCGGGCGCGCCAGGCCCGTGGCGACGTTGATGCCGTTGAACATCTGGGTGATTTGACTGCTGGTAAAGCCGCGATAAGACACAAATCCGCCAAACCCCGGCGGTGCACTCGCGTTAACGCCCGGCAGGGTGTTGGCCGCATCACGGAAGGTCTTGGCGCCGTGGCGCTCGATATCGTTACGGTTGGCGATGGCCACTGACGCCGGCGTTTCCCGCACGCTCAACCCGAGGCGCGACGCCACGCCGCTGGACTGGTCCAGGGTCAGGCCGGGTTCGGCAGTTCGCTCGCCATCAATGGTGGTGGGGGCCAGCTCAATCGCAGAGGCGCCAACAGGCGCGCAGCCGAACAGGCCCGCCAACAGGGGTAAATATTTCATGATTGAATCCTGAAAAACTCAGCTTGAAAACAACGCACGGCCGCGCGCATTCCTCCGTGGGAACGGTGGCCAGTGCAGCTCAGACAGCGAAGGGATCAGGCGAAAGCAGGAGGCGCGCGCGGGTTGGCCGTAGGCCAGGTGAAACGGGCAGGAATGTCAGCGGCAAGCACCACGGCCGGAGGTGGCGCGTGGGGTTGGGGCAGCACGGCCACATTCAGGCTGGAGCTGAGCGCCGGGCCCATCCCGCCAGTGGAACACAGCGGGCAACCGAAGGCCTTGGACAGCGTCGGCAGGTTTTCATCGGTGGTGTCTTTCGACGCGGGCGCCTGGGTGCGCGGGTCGACGGTACAGAATTGACCGCCGATGCCATTGAGCTGCATCCCCAGCATCTGCCCATGCCCAATACTGCACGCGAACACATTGAACAGGACGCAGCAATAAAGCATCCAGGCAATGAGCGAGCGATCGGCACGAGCGATTTTCATGGGGCGGCACTTTACCATCAGCCGCCGACGAAATGCCTACAAAAAATCTCAGGGCGACTATCCTCATTCGCACATTTCAGGGAGAGCCTGCCATGAGCTTTGTTGTCGCACGCTGGATGGTCGCCATCTTCACCTGCATCAGTATGGTGCACCTGTACTGGGCCGCCGGCGGCGAGCTCGGCAGCCTCGCCGCTATCCCGCAACTGCCCGGCGAATTCGCCAAGGGGCCAAAGCCCGCGTTCAAACCTTCGGCATTGGGCACCTTTTTAGTAGCGATGGGGCTGGTGGCGATAGCGTTGCTCGTGTGCTTGCGTGCCGGTTTGTATTTCTCGCCTGTGCCCCACGGCGCGCTGCAATGGGGCATCAGTGCAATTGCCATGTTGATGTTTGCCAGGGCCATTGGCGACTCGGAATTGGTTGGTTTTTCCAAGAAGGTTTGCGGGTCGCGTTTTGCGCGTCTGGATACTTGGGTTTACTCGCCGTTGTGCCTGGTGTTGGGTGTGGGGTTATTAGTCGTGGCGTGGACGTAAAAGCAAAACACACAAGCAACAAATCAAACTTGATTATTTAATTGGTCGTGTCAGCGTTATTTGGCATCTTCAGCTGTCGGGGAAATAAACTCGGCGCAATCTGTGGGATCTAGTGTTGGCAGGGATTGTGGCCGCGATTGCGCTGAGCACGCTGTACCCGGATGACATCCCGGCGCTGGGTTCGCTGACCGACGGGATTTTGGGGTTTGGTGGTGAATGCGGCGATTTTGTGGTGTGTGCGGTGGAGAGTGCGCGGATTGATGGCTTGTTTGAGATCGCGGCGGGTGGCTTGGGATGCTCTTGAATGTCGAGTAAATGTTGCTTGTTTTGCTGTTTTTAATAAGTCTCCATTATTAAGTGTTGTGATGCGTCTTGTTTTTAATAAATATTCTTCAATCCTTGAGTTGAAATTGCGATCTGCTACTGACGAGCGTTCATCTTTGATGGGCCAAGCTTTTGACAACTCAGTACAGACTTGCGAAGTCTAAATCTCCCTCAAATGAGATGCAGGCTATCCAGCTAATAGATTCTGACACTATATAGGTGTGTTGAGGTATAGTCGAAAAAATTTGTAATGCTAAAGCAACATTGCTCGTTGAGTAAGCGTTGTCAGTCGAATCGCCAACTACAAGAATACAATCTCCGCTGACGCGTATGATTTTTTTTGTAAGTGATTCGAGTGCACCTTGTGATGCTGTTGTACCGAAATAAGTACTGTCTTTTAAAGAGTCCCATGCGATTCGGTTTCCAGCGAAAGGGAATTTTTCATTTATTGCGTTCACTATAAAATCGTGTTCGCTTTCAGGAAGAATGGTGAGTTTTGCACTTGTTTTTTTGAAGTCTTCTATTATTTCTTCGTCAAAGTAGCTCATATTTGTTTTTTATATTCATCTTGTATGTTTGAAACAAGAAATTCATTGTTTTGAGTTGATTATGTTTTTGCTAGTTGTTCATATAGGTCTGAGGATTTAAAGTGCGAGCTTTCTAAATTGTTTGGATCAATAATATTTCCTGAGTCGATAAGTTTTAGAAAAAGAAATATAGTCCAGTGCCTCTTTCTATCGCCATCCTGTTGAGATAAGTGATTTTTTTTGCCAGTTCAGGATTTTTAGGTATTGAATTGTTTTCAAATAGTTTCAGGGATTTTTTTAGATCTGACTCAAACCGGATGTTCTCATCCTCGTAATCATCGATCATTTTTCCAAGCTGGAAATTGATAGTTTCCAAAACTCCTGATTCCCAAAGTTGTTGGTATTCTTCGTCTGTCAGTGAAATGCTTTCCAATAATGATTCCGGGCAATGATCTGTATCTAACAGGTTCATCGCTTCCAAGGTCAAAGGAGTACAAATGAGCTTCATTCCTTCATTCCTTCATTCCTTTGTTGAAGTGGGTGGCTTCATTATATTCACTTTGTGTCCTGCCCATTTGCTTTCCAGAAGGAGATAGTTTGTTGTTTGGTACAATGCCTTCTAGGCTGAGGTAGCGTCTAGATCCCGGTAGCGAAGGGTCATGAATTCTAAAATAGCCTCCATTCAGATCTTCTACTACTTCTATACCATCAGAAGAGTTTTTATGTATTTTTTTACCTTTGCCCGTTGTGGTGACGACTGGATCGGTACCGGCGAACTTTACAATGTTTTCATTTAGGTCTGCCGTTTTCCAGTTGGCGGAGTATTTTGCTGCTCTCTGCGCGCCACCCGTATTGGGTAGCTCGACTTCTCCTTCGTTTGCACGTACGGGTTTTGACGGGTCGTTAAATGTACCTTCAGTTTTGCAACTATCTCCTGGACAAGTGCTGAGGCCCAGTGGATCCACCCACCCGGTAGGATTGGGAACGTACTGGTACGCATTGATCCCACCTGCCAGCTTCACCGGGTCTGGCGTCAGGTAACGACCAATATCTGGATTGTAGTAGCGATGGCGGTTGTAGTGCAGGCCGCTTTCTGGGTCGAAGTACTGGCCCTGAAAGCGCAGCGGGTTGTCGACTTTGCCTACGTCCAACCGACTGATTTTGCCATATGCCTTGTAATGCGCGGACCAGACGATTTCGCCGTTGGGATCGGTGAGTTCCTGCGGGGTGCCGAGATGGTCGAGTTGGTAGTGATAGGGCTTGGTTTCTTTTGGGCCAAAGCCTTCCAGCATTGCCAGCGGGCGAAAGCTGTCGGGTTCGTAGATGAAGCT
>NZ_JAUTYR010000065.1:0-11766 GCF_041946035.1 Pseudomonas sp. AMR01 | reverse complement strand
GAGTGGTGGGGCGAAGACCTTTTGGTTACTTTTGGGGCGTTTGCCAAAAGTGACCCGCTGTAAGAGCGGAACCATAACTAGCCGTTACCGCAGCAATGGATATGTACTCCCTCCAAAACAGGTGCCCGCCACAAAGGACGCGATGACTTCGCCGCAGCCTTCGCAGCCTCGCTAAAGCTCGACAGCTCCCACAGGGAATCTCCTTGGCTCAAACACAGCGCTAACGCTGAAGAGCGCACCTGGCATGCAGGCTTAACAGCTCAAGACCGAGGTTTATTCCCCACCGTCTGAGTAAACTTCTCTTTTGCTCTGACCTGCCCACGCTGATACAGCGCCTCCACCAGCTTCTGCCGCTCATCCTGCGGCAAGTTACTAGCAAACTGCGCCAGCGTACCGTCCACCAACGCCCTGAGCGCCACGTCAGCCTCCCGCGCCTTGGCCAATTCACTCACCAACACATCGCGATCCAACGTCGGCGCTTCCAGCTGCTTGATCACCCCCATGCGCGCCTCGCGACCGGCCATGATCAACGGCTGGCTCTCAGCGCGGTTATGCCGCAACAACACACGCAACTCCTTACGCCGCTCCTCCGGCAACTTGACCATCGCCTGGCGCAACCCGTGCTGGTTCACCACCGCCTCGGCCGGCTTGGCAGCCGCCATCCAGCGATACAGGCCACCGCCCACACCGCCGATCAAGAACACGTTGAGCAACACCGAAACAACCAACCAAGGTTTAAGGGATCGTGCGGTCATTGCTCGGTTTCCTCAGCGTTAACGGTAAAGACGACATCGGCGTCGCCCTGGTCGAAGACGCTGGGCAGCACTTCGGTTGACAACATCGGCAACGGCACGCTCAACGACGCCACCAACACCCCGGCGGCAATGCCGGCAATGCCCACACCGACCAACCCCGCGGGCGATAACCAATTGGCATAGCGCGACCAGAATGACTGACGTCGCGGTGCCGACTGGCGAATCTGCCGCGCCAGTGCCGGGTCGGCGAACGCGAGTTGATAACTGTCCAACTGGCCGTCGAGCCAGCTCGCCTCGCGTAACGCCTCACGGGCGCTGGGGTTGCCGCTGTCGAGCAACGCTTGGGCCCCAACCCGCTCAGCGATGGGCCAGCGATCCAGGCTGGCGCCATAAGCTGAGGCCAAATGCACAAATCGTTCAGGTGTCATGGTTTTCCCCTTCCCTGGCGGGCGAGCCTGGGTGTGTCGGCAAGTTGACTGCGCAACTGGCGTCGGGCCCGCGACAGCAGGCTCTCCAGTGCCTCGACGCTGATGTTCATCAGGGCCGCGGCGTCGATGTTCGACAGCTCCTGGTAGTACTGCAGCACAATGGCTTCGCGCTGGCGCTCGGGCAAGGCCGCCACGGCGGCGGCCATCCTCGCACTGCGGTCGGCGGTTTCCAACTGGTCTTCCGGGGACGGCGCGCTGTCCGCCAGCTCAAGCACCTCGTCCTCATCCAGCGGGCGTTCCTTGCGTCGGCGCAAACGGTCATGGCACAGGTTGAGCGCCACGCGGTGCAGCCAGGTGTCGAAACGCGCTTCGCCCGGCCGCCAGTTGGCGGCGTGGCGCCAGATCCGCAGAAAACTTTCCTGGGCCACGTCCCTGGCTTCGTCGGCGTCGCCCAGCAGTCGACCGGCGAGCGCAAGCAGGCGCGGCAGCTTGCGCGTCACCATTTCGTTGACCGCTGCGGGTTCGTTGTTGCCGATACGCGCCAGTAGCTCAACGTCCGGATCAGTGTCTTTCAATCAGGTCATTCCCGGGCCGCAGGTTAAGTGTCAGGTTTCAGCGGATCCAGTGCCCTTCGCGCCAGTACCAGTTCGGGCCACGAGATTCCCAGTGCCCGGGCTCCCAACGTCCGTTGCGCTCAACCAGCTGCCAGTGACCCGGCGTCCAGACGTAGGCTCCGCCCTCCCAACGCCAGTGGCCACGGTCCCAGGCGTAACCCGGGCGTTCGGCGGGGATCACTTCGACACGCTCCGGCGGCGGCGCCTGGCGAATAATCACTTCGGTCTGGGCAAAGCTTGGCGTGCTGACTAACGCGGTGAGGGCCAGCGGGATAAGCAAGGCGTAGCGCAATTTGGCCAGTAAGTTCATGGCAACTCCTTCAGATGACGGGCGAAAATGCCCGCCGCTGATGGGTTGAACGCTGAGTGCAGCAAAACCCGTCGCGAGAAAACATGAATATTTTCTCGGCGATGATTGAGGGGAAGTATTGCCCAGGGGCTCGCGACGCTTGATGAAATGTTTGAAAGCACTGCGACGGATTCAGGCACGTGGCGGCGTTCAACGATTAACGCAGCAACCACCCAGAGGAATCATCATGCCCCGTCGTCTAACCCTGCTTGTCGCCGCCCTGTTGATTGCCAGCCTCAGCGGCTGCGTGATTCTGCCGGAACACCGGCATTGCTGCTGGCGTTACTACGGCGCCGTGTCGACCCCGACAAGCACCGGGAATAGTTAACTCACCGACGCAAAACCTTGGCGCCGGCCTTGACCTCGCGCGGAGTTTGCCAATATTGAAGTTTGACGCCGAGGTCAAATTCCGGGCAAAAAAAATCCCAAGTAGCTGATGGAAACTTGGGATTTAAAAATGCATAAACCGTGGGAGGTAAACGCATGGCTATGGTACCGATTGTAAAAACCTGTAACAAGAATATTTTAATCCTTTCGTCGGATTAAAAGCCGCGTAAGTCATTCAATAGCCACACATTTTTTAAGGTTTCGAAAGGTATAAATGCCACTTTTTGGTGCAAGTTTCGATAACGACTGATGACACTTCGAGGCAGCATTCCCTTTATTAAAACAAGGGTATTGTTCATTAGGGCGCAGCTGTTTCGGAATAACGTTCAGTCAATTCCTTACACTCATCACTGGGCTCAAGGCTACCCGGTAACGCGGCGCGGGCAATGCTTTCAACTTGCCGACACAGCGTCAGTTGCTCGATGGCTTCGGTGCGCTGTCTATCGACCTGGGCATTGAGCCGCACGAAATAAACCCCGAGCAACATCGCGACGCAGACAACCCCGACCACGAAGTAGAGAGCGCTGTTGGACGCGGGCGGCTCTGGCAGTTTCATGGCGTTAATGAGCCTTGATCTTCTGGTAACGCACGTCTTCCCCGTCGACCGGGCCTGCCAGCGCCCAGCCCGAAAAAGCCGCCGAAGTGATGCCCATCTCAGCCAGTTGTTCGCGACTCAAATGATTTTGCTGCACAGCGGTGCGGATGGCGAAGAGCGAGTCGACATCGTCCTCGGTCGCCACGCGAATGAGCGTTTGCATACGAGCCTCCAGAGTGAAGGACGGGATTGTATGCAAATTGAAACACTGCATATGTCGTGGATTTGTAAAAACGGGGGGTTGCGGTGTAGAGAAGCTCGGCGAAGTATCCGAGATCCCCTGTGGGAGCTGGCTTGCCTGCGATAGCGGTAGATCAGGCGACATCCATACCGACTGCCTCGGCCTACAAGGTTTTCGCCTGTTGCTGACGACGAAACTGCCCCGGCGCCAGGCCATGGGTCTTGCGGAAACAGCGGGAAAAGTAGGCTTCATCCGTAAAGCCGCAACGCTGGGCAATCACGACGATCATCTGCGCACTGTTGAGCAATAAGGTGCGCGCCAATTGCATACGACGATCCAGAACCAGTTGGGAAAAAGGCTTTCCGGTTTCCTTGCGCAACAGATGGGTCAAGTAGTTCGGCGACAAGAAGGCCGCAGCCGCTGCATCAGTCAGATTAAGGGTGGGCTCGTGCAGATGCTCGCGGATATAACCCTGCACCCGCGCCAGCGCATCTTTGCGCCCACGTCGGGTGGCGTTGTTGGCGGCAAACGCCTGCAGCGGCTCGGCGTACCGCTCGCACACCAGACCAATCAGTTGAAACAAGTAGCCCTTGAGCCGCTCGCGCGCACCGAACGTGCGATGGGCATCCAGGCTGCGCATATGGGCCAGCCAGGTTTGCACTTCGTCGAACGCCTCATCGTCGAGAATGAAATCCAGCTGTTCCTGAAAACGAAACGGCGACAGCTCCGGCGCCTGGCCAATGGGGATGTCTTCCAGGTCCAGCGAGTCGCAAGTCAGTTGCGGCAGCAAAAACGCCTGGCTGAAGTTGATCAGCATGAACTCGCCATCCTCTGGATGGGGAATCACATGCAGGCGATGGGGCAGGATAAACGCCAGGGCTTTACGCGGAAACGGCCGCACGGCGCCACCGATATGTTGCACGGTATCGCCGCCGAGATTGATCTGGATCTGAAAGTATTCATGGCGATGGGGAGCGGTCAGCGCCGCCCGCCCGCGCTTGTCGCGGATATAGAAGTCGGGGCGGTCGCTGCGCTGTTCCATGCCATACGTGGTGACGCGGGTGCCGGGCATAACGGTCTCTCAAATGGCCTGGGCACCACTTTAGCCTCAACCCTCGCTGAGGGTGAAACTCAACTCGCCGATACCATCGATACCGGCGCTCACCACATCCCCAGGTTGCAACGCGCCCACGCCAGCGGGCGTGCCGGTAAAGATCAGGTCGCCAGCCTTGAGCGCCACGGATTTAGAGGCGTGGCTGATCACTTCGCTGACGGACCAGATCTGGTCGGCCAAGTCACCCACTTGGCGCGGCTCACCGTTGACCTTCAGCCAGATTTTCCCGCTGGCGGGATGCCCGACGGCACTCACCGGCTGCAAGGCATTGGTCGGCGCCGATTCATCAAAGGCCTTGGCCCATTCCCACGGCCGCGAGAGCTTTTTCGCCTGGGCTTGCAGGTCGCGGCGGGTCAGGTCGATGCCGACGCCATAACCCCAGACGTGGGAAAGCGCCTCGTCAGGGCTTATATCCACCCCGCCTTTGCCGATGGCCACCACCAGCTCCACTTCATGGTGCAGGTCGGCGGTCAGTGGCGGGTAGGCAATCACACCTTCGGCCGGCACGACGGCGTCTGCCGGTTTCATAAAGAAAAATGGCGGCTCGCGGTCCGGGTCATGCCCCATCTCGCGGGCGTGCTCGCTGTAGTTGCGGCCCACGCAGAACACGCGCCGCAGGGGGAAACGCGCGGCGCTGCCCTGAATCGCCAGGGATGGAGTGTGCGCGGGGGTGAATACGTACTCAGTCATGGCCTGTGCCTCTTCGTTTACCTGGCGCCAGTATGGCCAGCGGCGCCAAGGCAAAGTTGGACGGGATTACGCAGAATTTGCACTGGCCGGGGTTTTTCCAGGAGGTGCCAGCCTCACGCTAGTTACTTGCGCGCGACTTTGTAGCGCACGCAGTCCTGATAAAAACTCTGGCGAATGACTTCCGGCTTAACCCGCGAACGGCTGTCGTACGTCTGCTCGGTGATGCCCATGGCCATCATGTGCATCCACGATCTGTTGAATTTGATGGTCTGGATCTTCTGCCGGGCGGCATACAGCGACACTCCCGACAGCTTGAGTTCCTGAGCCCTGGCGGCGGTGCCGGCGCCCCAACTGCACATGTACTTGTCACCGTCGCGCAGCTCCCGTGCCTGTACGGCAGCCGCGCCACCCGCCAATGAGCAGGCGATCAGCATGATTCCAACAGTGCGCATTTGCTTCCTCACCTAACCACCTGAAAATAAAAGTGATTCTGGCGAGGATTTTGTTACAAAGGGGCCATTAAATTGCCTTATTTTCAGGCGTTTTTACTGTTCCTCACAACTACCCACCACGCCGCCGTTGATGGTGTTGTCCGAACGATATCGCCAAGGCCTTTGTTCATATCACCACTGGTAAGTCGCACTCGCCTGCACGGTGCGTTGCGAGCCATACCAGCACCACGAGTAGGAATAGCAGGAAGCCACATATTCCTTGTTCGCCAGGTTGGTGGCGTTCACTGCCAGGCGCAGGTTGTCCTGTGGGTTGGCGATGTTCGGGATGTCGTAATGCACCGCCGCATCGACCAGGGTGTAGCCCGGCACTTTCAAGGTGTTGGCGGTATCGCCCCAGGACGAGCCCACATAACGCGCGCCGGCACCCACGCCGAAGCCTTTGAGCCGGCCGTCATAGAAGGTGTAATCCGCCCACGCTGAAGCGGTATGGCGCGGTACGCCGTAAGTGGTGGTGCCTTCGACGGGGATCGCAGGGCCAGTACCGACGTCACTGAGCGGCGCATATTGCACGGTGCTGTTGGACTTGCTCGAACGGTTATCCAGGTAAGCGTAGGCCGCCGTGATGTCGAGGTTATCGTTCAGGCTGGCCTTGCCTTCCAGCTCAAAACCACGGGATTGCTGCTCGCCATCCTGAACACTGCAGCGGCCGTTGCCACACAGGTGCGTCGGGTCCGGGTCCATGGTCGGTACATTGCTCTGGCGCAGGTCGAAAATCGCGGCGGTGATAAAGCTGTTACTGCCCGGCGGCTGGTATTTGATGCCGATTTCATACTGCTTGCCTTCGGTGGGCTTGAACACCGTACCGCCATAACCGGTGCCCGATTGCGGGCTGAACGACTCTGCATAGCTGGCATACGGCGCCAGGCCGTTATCGAACAGATAGACCAGGCCCACACGACCCGTGAAGGCCTTGCTGTCCAGCGACGATTTGCTCTTGGCCCCGGTCTTGAGGGTTTTGGTGGTGCTGTCGGTGCTGGCCCAGTCGTAACGACCGCCGAGCAACAGCGCCCATTGGTCCCACTTTATTTGCTCTTGCAGGTAGACGCCGGTCTGTTCGCTGCGCGAGGTAGCGTCGGTGCTGAAGGCTGGCGTGAGCACGGGCGCGCCGTAGACCGGGTCAAAGATATCCAGGCTGGGGCCACTGTCATAACCTGCCTTGGTGTCGGTGCTTGTGTTTTGGTAATCGAGGCCCATCAATAAGGTGTGCTGCAGCGGGCCCGTGTCGAATTTGGCTTGCAACTGGTTGTCGAGGGTGTAGGCATCCATGTCGACATCGGTGGCGATGGTCGAGCGCTTGGACGTGCGGTAATCCGATTGCAGGTAGCTGTTGTAAATGCTGCGGTAGACGCCTTCGGCGCGCAGGTAACGGGCGTTTTGACGCACCGTCCAAACATCGTCGAAGTGATGCTCGAAGGCGTAACCGAGGGAGTAATGTTCGCGATCACTTTTCTCGAAGCTTTTTTCGCCGTCGTAAAAATCCACGTCGATCTTGCGCCCCGTGGGGCTGCGCAACACTGAACCCCAGGCCGGCACCGAACCGTAGGATGCGCCTTTGGGGTCCTTCTGGAAGTGCCCGAGCAGCGTCAACGAGGTGGCGTCGTCCGGGCGCCAGGTGAATGCGCTGGACAGCGATTGGCGTCGAGTCTCGGTGTGTTCAATCTGGCCGTCGGCATCGTCGAAAAGGCCGGCAACGCGGTAGGAATAGATACCCTGATCGTCGACCGGGCCGCTCAGGTCGAAGGTGGTGCGTTTCTTGTTGAAGGTGCCGTATTCCACGCCGACTTCATGAAACGGTGTGTCCAGCGGGCGCTTGGTGACCATGTTGATCACCCCGCTCGGCGCGCCTTGGCCGTACAACACAGACGCCGGGCCACGCAGCACTTCGACGCGCTCCAGGTCGAACGCATCTTTTTGCGGTAAGGCATCGCGGCTCGATGGCAAGCGCAGGCCGTCGAGGTAGGTGGCTGGGGCGAAGCCGCGAATGGTCAACTGGTCCAGACGCGACGCAGTAGCACCTCGGGTTTCCGGGACCACAGCGGCGCTGTAGCGCAGGATCTGGTTAAGGCTTTCTGCGTTCTGCGCGCGCATCTGGTCTTTGGTGACGATGGAAATCGACTGCGGCGTCTCGATCAGCGCGGTGTCGGTTTTGGTGCCCGACACGCTGCGCGTGGCCACATAACCCGCCACTGGTCCGGTGGGGCTCTCGCTGCGGTAATTGCCGCTGATGGTGGTGGCCTGCAGCTCCATGGCACCGCCGTTATCCGGGATGGCTTCGAGGCGGTAGCGGTCGTCGGAAATCTTCACCGCTTGCAAACCGCTGCCAGCCAGCAGTTGAGCCAGCGCCACGTCGGTGCCGTATTGCCCACTCAACCCGTTGCTGTGCTTGCCCCGCGCCAAACCCGCATCAAACGCCAGCACCAGCCCCGCCTGCTCCGCCAGGCTATTGAGCGCCTGGCTCAAGTCCCCGGCCGGGATCGAGAAGCGGCGCAAAGCGCTGCTGCTTTCTTCGGCGAAGGAAGGCTGGACGGCCAGCAACGGCACGCCCGCAAAGGCGAACGCCACTGACAGGGCCAGTGGATGCAAGGGACGAGAGAGGCGCGACATGGAAAATCCTGCAAATGAGAGGTTCTACTATCCATGACGGCCAGCTCTGAAAATCGGGCAAGGATGAGAGTAATTTTTATTTGCGCGGCTTTCTCGCAATGAGTCCGATCGCTTTTTTGTGTAGTCCTTGAGGTAACTTTTTCGCGCTTTCTTCCCACTCCACGTCGTCCCATTCTGATTTTTCCAACCGTTCATCCAGCCGCTTTTGCCTGCGGCAGACTCCGACGCCTCTCCCCTTGCCGAGACGTCACGGATGACCCACGCAGCCCACATCGCCGCTATCGAACACGAGCTCAATGGCTTTCATCAGAGCCTGGCGGAGTATCGCCAGCAAATGGGCGCCTGGTATTCACGCGCGCTGGACTCGGTCAGCCATGCCGCGAATTTGCCCTCGCTGCTGGGGATGGAGCGGATATTGCGGGTGGGCGACTCACAGACCTGCGTGAGTACAACCGATCCGGACGTTTTAGGCACGGTGGTGATGTGCCAGCGGGGCGGCGAGCTGAAGATCGAAAGTAAGTTCGAGTCGGTGTATGACGTGCCGATCGGCGATATCCCGGTTGAAGTGATCGGGCTGGATGACGGCAGTTCCACGGTGGTGATGCTCGATGAGCATGGCAAGGGTTCGCACCACTGCGCGGCCGGCGGGCGCTACCAAGTGCGGGTGCAAGGCGGCGTTTCAGAGGAACAAGTGGACGCGCTGTTTGCCTCATACGCCGGGCTGACGGTAGACCTGGAGCAGTGGCTGCGCGAGCAATGGAAAGAATTCAAACCGTATTGGCAACAGTCGACCGCCAGCGCAGTCGGCAGCGGTGTACTGGCGGGCAGTTGGGCGGCGATCAAGGAAGTGTGGGACAGCCTCAAGCTGGTGCAGGCGATTCTGGAAGACCCGTTGAAGTTCGGCGAGCAACTGGGTGATCAGGCGGCCAAGTTGGCGCAATTGGCTACGGACACGCCGAAGGTCATGGAACAGGCCATGCTGCTCGCCAGTGATGAGGCAGCGCTGTACCTGATGGTGCGCACGGCGATGCTCTGGCTGGACGCGCTTCCGCCGAGCCAGACGGCCGAAATGGCCGCTGGGTTTGTGGTGTCGTTGCTGATTGATCTGGTGATTGGCGCGGTGCTGACCATCGCGTTGCCGGCGGCGGGTGTGGCTTATCTGGGGTTGCGGCTGGTCAAGTACGGTGCGCGGATTCTGGATGCTGCGGTGGGCTTTGTCAGGAGCCTGCTCGGGATTTTGACGAAGTTCATGCAGGCGGTGGATCGCTACAAGGCAGTGGCGGTTCGCGGCGTGGTGGGCGGGTTGAAGCAAGGCGCGATGCAGATGCGCTGGCGGGCGCGGCAGAACGCGGTGCTTAAGCAGAAAGAGCATGTGGATGATGTTCCCTTGTCGGGAAAAAACCCTGCGGGCGACGCAGCCGCCTCGACTGATAAAACCGCTACCAACGGTTGTCCGGTGTCGATGGTCACCGGCGAGGAACTGCTAACACTGACCGACGGTACTTTGGACGGGATTTTGCCGTTTGAGTGGACGCGGTTATATCGCACCAGTGCGGTGGAAGTGGACTGCGGGTTGGGGTTTGGCTGGAGTCATTCGCTGGCGCAGCGGCTGGCGGTGGTGGGTGATCGAGTGGTTTGGACGGATCACGAGAATCGGATTACCGAGTTTCCGTTGCCTACTGCTGCACGACCGGCGATTACCAACAGTCTCGCTGAAGCTGCGATTTATTTGGGTTCGCTGCCTGATGAGTTGGTGCTGGCTCAAGACTCGCGGTTCTACCACTTTCGTGATGGTTCGCTGACAGCGATCAGTGATGCATACGACAACCGGCTGCGGATTTTTCGGGACCTGTTGGGACGGGTTGAGCGGCTGGATAACGGTGTGGGTCGTTCGCTGCTTTTGCGCTATGAGCATGGCCATATTGTTGCGGTGGACTATCAGGTTCATCGGGCTGACGGGCCTGGGCCGTTTGTTTGGGTTACTGAGCAGAACGTTGTTTCCTACAGCTATGACGATGCTGGACGACTGGCTTCGGCGACCAATGCCGTAGACGAAAGTGAGGTTTATCGGTACGACGAGCAGCACGTCATTCTTGAACGCCAGTTGGCCGGTGGGCCGAGTTTCTTTTGGGAGTGGGAACGGTCTGGAAAGACGGCACGGTGTGTTCGGCACTGGGCCAGTTTTTCGCAGATGGATACGCGTTATGCGTGGGGTGATGACCGCAGTGTCACGGTTCATAACGCTGATGGCAGCCAGGAAGTGTACGTGCACGATCAACGTGCGCGGTTGGTGCAGCGTGTTGATCCCGATGGCGCGCAGCACCTCAAATCCTATGACGACAAAGGCCGACTGACGGTTGAGCAGGATCCGCTGGGGACGGTGACGGCGTATCAGTACGACGAAGCCGGACGCTTGGTGGCGCTATTTCCCGGGGACGATGAGCCGACTTCCTACGAGCATGACAACGGTTTCGTACGGGTTGTGCGGCGTGGGGAGGCAGTCTGGAAGTACGAGCGTAATGATCAGGGCGATATCACGCGCAAGACTGATCCTGACGGCAGCGTCACGGATTACAGCTACAACAAACACGGGTTACTGACGGCTGTATTTCTCCCGGATCACAGCTGCTATCGCCTGATCTGGAATGAGCGCGGCCAGCTCATCAAGGAACAACTACCGAACGGCTGTGAACGGCGTTATCGGTACGACGATCTGGGTCGGCAGGTGACTCGCGAAGACGAGCGCGGGGAGCTCACGCTATACCGCTGGGATGCTGTAGGACGTTTACTGAAACTCACCCAGCCAGGCGGCGTATCGCGGGAATACAGCTACAACCCCTACGGAAAAATCACCGCTGAATGTGATGAACTGGGCCGCATTACCCGCTACGACTATGCAGATGGGCTGCACCTGATCAGTCGTCGCATCAATGCCGACGGCAGCCAGGTTAAGTATCGCTACGACAACGCGCGATTGTTGCTAACCGAGATCGAGAACGAGGTCGGCGAGACCTATGCGTTGCAATACCATCCCAACGGTCTGATCCAGCAAGAGGTTGGCTTTGACGGCCAGCGCACCGCCTACGTCTACGACCTCAATGGCAACCTGCAGGAAAAGACCGAATACGGCGACGATGGCAGTCAGCTAATTACCCGCTACACGCGAGACCACGCCGGGCGCCTCGTACGAAAAACCCTCCCCGATGGCAAAAGCGTCGACTACACCTACGACCGCCAAGGCAATCTGCTCGGCGTCAACGACGGCCACTGGGCGCTGGCCTACGAGTACGACACCCAAAACCGCCTCACCGCCGAACACCAGGGCTGGGGCACCCTGCGCTACGGCTACGACGCCTGCGGTCAGCTTAAAAACCTGCGACTGCCGGACAACAACCGGTTGGCCTTCAACCACAAAAAAGGCGGCGACCTCCAAACGGTTGAACTGAACGGCAGCGTCCTCACCACCCATACATTCGAAGCCGGCCGAGAACACCAGCGCGGCCAGGGAAAACTTCTCAGCAGCTATCAATACGACAA
>NZ_JAUTYR010000064.1:0-12264 GCF_041946035.1 Pseudomonas sp. AMR01 | reverse complement strand
CCTGCGATGGCGGTGGGTCAGGCAATAGATTCTTGGCTGAATGACCGTATTCGCGAGCAAGCCCGCTCCCACAGTTGAGCTGCGCCGGGCGCAAAATTCAGGCCTTGCACAAATAAGTGTGGGAGCGGGCTTGCCTGCGATGGCGGTGGGTCAGGCAATAGTTTTTTGGCTGAATGACCGTATTCGCGAGCAAGCCCGCTCCCACAGTTGGGCTGTGCCGGGCACAAAATTCAGGCCTTGCACAAATAGGTGTGGGAGCTGGCTTGCCTGCGATGGCGGTGTATCAATCAGCACATTCTTTGCTGATAGACCGCTATCGCAGGCAAGCCAGCTCCCACATTGGATGGCATTTCACGTTGGAGCCGGCGGGTTGGTTAGTCGGCGATGACTACGATCGACACGCGCCGGTTCTCGGTACGCCCGGCCGCTGTGGTGTTGGGCGCTACCGGTTCGCTGCTGCCCAGGCTACGCAGTTGGATGTTCTCTTCCTTCATCCCTACCCCCGTCAGCACCTTGCCTACGCTTTTCGCGCGGCGCAGGGACAGTTGCTGGTTGTAGGGTTCTTTGCCCGACGCATCGGTATGGCCGTCTACGCGCACGCGCTGGATGCCTACGCTGACCAAGGCCTTGCCGATGCGCTCGACGATCTCGGTGCTGGCCGTGTTGAGGGTCTCCACATCACTGCCGAACAGCACTTTGCCGGACAGGCCGAACGCCCAACCTTCACCCGTCAGTTCAAACCCTTGCTGCTTGAGGACGGCCACTTGCGCCGGGGTCAGGCCTTTGGGCGGCGCCGTCTGGCAACCGCCGAGTGCCAGGCAGGCCACCAGCAAGGTGATAAACAGCATGCGCGCAGTAGAGAACAAGGGATCAACTCCTGTGGTGAATAGTGGCGGCAGTGGGTTCCGATTCCGCCGTTTGCTGGCCGCCCTGAGAAGAGCGTTTGGCTTGATACATCGCCGCATCGGCGGCATTGAGCAACGTGCCGGGGGTGGCGCCATGTTCAGGGTAGGTGGCGATGCCGATACTCAGAGAGGTCAACACCTGGGTGTTGCCTGGCAACTGGATCGGCACGTCCATGCTGGCAATGATTTTGTCGGCGATGCGCTGAGCATCCTCGGGCTTGTGCAGGGGCGTTAACAGGATCGCGAACTCATCGCCGCCCAGGCGCGCCACCAGGTCATCGTCGCGCAGTTGCGCGCGCACGCGCTCGGCGACGGCCACCAGCACGGCATCGCCGGCGGCATGGCCGAAGTTGTCATTGATGTGTTTGAAGCGGTCGCTGTCGAGAAACAGCACCGCGACGCGTCCGTTGACCTTGGCGGCGCTGCGCAGGGCGCGGATCAGCCGACCTTCGAAGAACGCGCGGTTGGGCAGGCCGGTCAGGCTGTCGTGGCTGGCCTGGTGCGCGAGGGTTTCGTTTTCGCTTTGCAGGTGGCTCTGCCAGGCTTCCATCTCGCCGAGCAGAGCGTTGAAGTCGCTGCCGAGGCTGTCGAGTTCGGCGATCTGCGCCGGTGGTACGCGCTGGTCGAAGTCTCGCTCGCTGCGTGCGGCGTGGGCCACGGCGGCGAGGCGTTGCAGCGGGCCCGTAATCCCGCGTAATAGCCGGCGCGCCAGGTGCAAGGCGACCCAGGCACTGAGGGCGGTGCAGATGAGAATCCCGGCCAGGCCGCTGAGCAGAAACCGCAGCAAACTGCCGCCGTGGCCGACGATGTGGATGCTGCCGATGGTTTGCCCCTGGTGCAGAATCGGCTGGATGATTGGCTGTTCAAGCAGGGTACGCGCCAGCTCCAGTTCGACCCGCGACAGCATTCCGGTGTCCGGCCGTTCCCAGTGCGCCAGCAACTTGCCATTGGCGTCGAAGACGTCGGCCTGGGCCACTTCTTCGGTGGAGGCAATCAAACTGAGGGCCTCGGTGGCCGCCGCGCTGTCGTTGAACACCACCGCCGCTTCCACGGTGTAGTTGATGGAGCGCGCGATCAAATGCAGGTTGTGTTCGGCATATACGCGCAGCGCCAGCACGCCGAGCAGGGTCAGCGACACACTGGCCAGAATCACGGCCACCAGTGCCAGAATCAAATGCCCGCGACCAATGACCGAGCGCAGGGTCGGCCGTGCTTTTTCGATACTCATGGTGCTGGCGCTCGACGACGGGACAACTGCAGCACGCTGGGGTGAATGCGTACGCCGCTGCGGGCGACGGAGTCCAGGTTGACCTCGAACGACACTTGCTCATCCGCCACGCGCAGGCAGAACAGGCTGCCGACGGTGCATTGGTCGCCGCCTTCGCTGATGCTCAACACCGGGTGGCCGATCAACGAAGCAAACAGGCGGCTGCGCTCATCATCTGAGAGTTTGCCGATGTACACGGCGTCACAGGTACTGACGATATCGGGGTTGTCGGTCAGCAAACGCCGCACCACCACCGCACGGCCAGTGGCTTGAGTCGTGCCTTTGACCAGGTCGTCGGTGTATTGAGTCGGGCCGACGATACACAGCCGCAGTTGCGCAGGTTCCACCGGCCAACGGGCGTAGCTGAGAATGCCGAGAACGACTTGCGTCACCGACTGCGCGCGGTGATCTGCCAGGCTGGGCGGCTGGGCAAATGCCCCCGGCGCGAGCAGGCACAGCACCGCCACCAGTAACAGTCGTCTCCAGCTCAAACTGCGCTCTGTGGGTGAGACAGCCACGTTCATGCAGCGATACTCTCAGGTGGTGTTTCAGGGGGATGCCGCAACGATAGCACAGCGGCGGAAGACCCCGCGAAGCCGGGACTTCGCGGGTACCGCCATTTTTTCAGAAAAATCAGACAACTGAATCAGAAATATCTCATAACCGATCAGTCAGTTTCACCCAGTGCGGCGTCCAGTTCCAGCATCAAGCCACTCAAGCGCTTGACCTTGCGCCGTACGGCCTCCTCAAACACGCCGCCGCGCGGTTCAATCAGGCTGAACCAGCGTTTGGCCCGAGTGATACCGGTGTAAATCAGCTCTTTGGTCAGCACCGGGTTGAGGGCGTCCGGCAGGATCAGCGCGGTGTGGGTAAATTCCGAGCCCTGGGATTTGTGCACGGTCATGGCGTACACGGTTTCCACATCATTCAGACGGCTGGGCAATACAAAACGCACGCCGCCCTGGCCGTCGTTACGCGGGAACGCCACGCGCAGCACCTGAGGGCCGCCGTCGCTTTCGGGCAGTTTAAGGGCGATACCAATGTCGCCGTTCATCAGGCCCAGGCCGTAATCGTTGCGGGTCATCAGCACCGGGCGACCTTCGTACCATTGGTCGTCGCCTTCGATCAGCTTCACTTTGCGCAAAGCGGCGGTGATACGTACGTTCAGCCCTTCCACGCCCCACGGGCCTTTGCGCACGGCGCAGAGCAGTTGAAAGGCATCGAAGGCTTGCAGCAATTGTTGCGCCCAGTGGGTCCAGGCCGGGTCTTCACGCGGGGTGCCCTGGGCCGGGCGCGCGCTTTGCAGCAGGTTCAGGTAAAAGCGATAACCCTGGGCGCCGCCGCCCTGCCCGTCCAGCACCAGGCGCTCCAGGGCATGATCATGCTCGCCTTTGAGGCTGACGCAGAACAGGTCGTCGTGGCTGCGCGCGGCCAGCAGTTTGCGCGCGGCTTCGGCGTTTTGCTGGTTGACCCAACGCGCCAGTTGGCCGATGCCGCTGCCTTCGCCGAAACGCCGCGAGTAGCGCAGCATGACCACTTGCTGGGCCAGTGGGTGGCTGCCGTCGAGGTCTTCCTGCAAGCCGCTGGCGCTGAGGTTTTCGCCGCTGACGGCTTGCAGCCATTGGCGTGTGGCCGGGTTGTACCAGCCGGCTTCGGCGTCGCGGCACAAGTCGCCGAGTACGGCGCCGGCCTCGACCGACGCGAGTTGGTCCTTGTCGCCCAGCAGCACTAAACGCGCATGGGGCGGCAAGGCGTCCAGCAGGTTGGCCATCATTTCCAGGTCGATCATCGAGGCTTCGTCGACCACCAGCACGTCCAGCGGCAATGGGTTGCCGAGGTGATGACGGAAGTGCCGTGTGCCCGGGCGGCTGCCGAGCAGGCGGTGAACGGTGGTGACTTGTGTCGGGATTTTTTCCCGCACGCTGTCGGGCACGGTCAGCGACTGCACTTGCTGGCTGATCGATTCAGTCAGGCGTGCGGCGGCTTTGCCCGTCGGTGCAGCCAGGCGGATGCGCAACGGGCTGCCGGCTTCCACGGCGGGTGCCTGCAGCAACGCGAGCAGGCGCACCACCGTGGTGGTTTTGCCGGTGCCGGGGCCGCCGGTGACAATGCTGAACGCGCCACGAGTCGCCAGGGCGCAGGCCAGCTTTTGCCAGTCGATGACGCCATCGGGCGGTGGCTGGTCGAACAGGCTGTTCAAGCGCTGCGGCAAATCGGCGGCGACGTTTTCCTGAGTGGCCAAACGCAGGCGCAACGCCGTGTCGATACGGCGTTCGTAGGTCCAGTAGCGACGCAGGTACAAGCGTTTGCCCGACAGCACGAGTGGGCGGCTTTGGGCTGACTCACTGCCATCGACGGCCAGCGCGACCAAGTGACTGGCGGCCAGCGCATGGCACCAGTGCGCGCCGTCGAGGCCATCGAGCAATTGCGACGGCAGCAGCATGGCGCCGGTTTGCAGGTCGCCTTCGGGCGGCAATGACAAGGCGAAATCGGGTGCCTTGAGGGTTTCGAACAGGTCGAGACACACGTGGCCGTGGCCGAGTTGGTGGCTGGTCAGTGCCGCGGCGAGCAATACCAAAGGGTCGGCTTGCGGGTCGAGCTCATGCAGGAAGCCAACAAAGGCTTTGTCCAGGGCGCGCAGCCAACCGCGATCCACCCAACGTTCCAGCAGTTGCAGCAGGTCGGCGGCGCGGCTGAGGGGCATCAGCGCCTCGAGCGGTAAAGGCGACAGGCTCATAACAACACTCCTTGTTCCCAGGCGGGCTCAACCTTGGGCGGGATGGGCTTGCCCTGGAACAGCAAGTCCAGGCCTTCGATCAGTTCCCGTGGTGGCCGGGTGAAATACGCACCTTTGCTCACAGACTCGGTGCCCCGCAGGAACAGGTACAGCGCGCCGCCGACGTGGCGGTCGTAGTCGTAGTCCGGCAGGCGTGCCTTCAGTTGGCGGTGCAGGGCCAGCAGGTAAAGCACGTATTGCAGGTCGTACCGATGCTCGAGGATCGACTGCTCCATGGCGTCCCAGGTGTAGGCCGAATCGTCGGGGCCGAGCCAGTTGGATTTGTAGTCGGCCACGTAATAGCGCCCGTCGTGTTCGAAGGTGAGGTCGATAAAACCCTTGAACATGCCGTTGAGCAGCACCGGTTCGGCGGCGACACGGGATACGCCGTTGTGGGTGTGCTGGCATACCAGCTTGTCGAGGGCGAGCACGTCGACTTTATGGCTGGCGAACCAGAATTCCATTTCGATTTGATACTGCTGCAGGCTACTCAGGGTGACGTGATCGTTGTCCACAGGCAGCGGGGTCTGCAACACGTGACCGAGCCAACCGCTGAGGGTGACAATCCAGCCTTCCCAATTGCGGCGGTTACAGCGCGCGCCGACAGCCTTTTCGATCGCCTCCGGGGTCACGTTAAAACCCTCTTCGCCCGCCCATTCGAGCAGGCCGTGGAGGAAGGTGCCGGGATTCGGGCCGCGTGGGAAACGGTGAATGTCGCCGCCGGACGCCGCCACTTCGCGCGGTGCGTCGGGGTCCAGCCGTTCGTCGTCGAACAGCTTCTGAGCTTGTGGGCTTTCTGGCGCTTCAAGGGTGGCGGCGCTCATGCTGTCGCCAATTCTCAACGCGCTGTAGGACGCGATCCACCAGTTTTCGGCGGCCTTGCGCTTGGGCAATAACGGCGCGAGCAAGGCGGCGGTGTTGCGTGGCGGGTGGAACAGGATGTCTTGGGCGTCGGGCACTGGGGCGTAGTGGATTGCCGGGCAGCCTTCCTGCACGTCCAGCAGCCAGCGCGCCAGGCCGGCGGATTCACCCAGCGATGCACCGGCGCCAAGCAAGTAGCCCAGGGCTGACAGGTGCAACACCGAACTGCTGCTGTTGCCGCGCTTGAGGTCGGCAATGCCGAGCCAGCACGCGTGTTTGGCGCGGGTCAGGGCCACGTAGAGCAGGCGCAGGTCTTCGGCTAGGCGCTCGTCGTCCGCCTGCGCGATCAACTCGGCGGTCGGGCGCAGGCTGACCTGGGATTTGCCGTTTTCATCGTGGTAGTGAAGCGGTAAACGACTGCCGTCTACCGGCTTGGCCGAGCAGATGAACGGCAGGAACACCAAGTCGTACTCCAGGCCTTTGGATTTGTGAATGGTCACGACCTTGACCAGTTGCTCATCACTTTCCAGGCGCAGGATCTGTTCTTCACCGGCCTGACCGGACAGCGCGAGGTGTTCGGCCAAGTGGCGAATAAGCGCCTGTTCGCCGTCGAGCTCCGACGCGGCTTGTTGCAATAATTCACTGAGGTGCAACAGGTTGGTCAGTACCCGCTCGCCATCGCTGCGAGCGATCAGGGTTTGCGGCAATTTGAAATCGTGAAGCAGGCGCCGCAGCATCGGCAGCACGCCTTGGGTGCGCCAGATCGCACGGTAGCCACGGAACTGCATGACGCGGGTTTCCCACGCCAGTTCGTCCTGGTTCAGACGCTCCAGTTCCGGCAGCGACAGGTTCAGGGTGACGCAGGCCAAGGCGGCGCGCAGCGGGCGCTCGACGTCGGGCTCGGCGCAGGCCTTTAGCCAGGCGAGCAGGTCGTGGGCTTCTTGAGCGGCGAAGACCGAATCCTTGTCGGACAGATAAACGCTGCGCACACCACGGGCGGCCAGCTCGGCGCGCACGGCTTGGGCTTCCTTGCCGTCGCGCACAAGGATGGCGATGTCTGACGGGAGCACGCCTTTAAAGCTGCCGTCCGGCTGTAGGAAACCTGCCGTGCCCTGCTGCCCGCCATTGAGCAATTCAACAATCTGCGTGGCACAGACGGCGGCCAGTTGCTGGCGATACAGAACATTTGAAACCGGCTGATCCGTGGGCAGATGCCAGAGGTTCATCGCCGGGAGTGTGTCGCCGTTGACCTGCAACTTCTCCTTACGACCCTGGGACAATACCGAGTGAAACGGCACCGGGTTGTCGCCATTCGGCTCGCGGAACAAAAACGCACCTCGGCCTTTTTCCGCACGCTGGAACACATGGTTCACCGCCTCAACCATCGCGTGGCTGGAACGGAAGTTGGTGCCCAAGGTGTGATGGCGGCCGGTGGTGGACTGGCGGGCGCGCAAGTAGGTGTAGATGTCGGCGCCACGGAAAGCGTAGATGGCCTGCTTGGGGTCGCCGATCAGGAACAGGCCACTGTCGAGGTGGTTTTCTTCGATGCGGTAGATGCTGTCGAAGATGCTGTATTGCACCGGGTCGGTGTCCTGGAATTCGTCGATCAGGGCCACCGGGAACTGTTCGCGAATCACACTCGCCAGGCGCTCGCCGCCGTCTGATTGCAGCGCAGCATTGAGGCGGATCAGCATGTCGTCGAAGCCCATTTCGGCGCGGCGGCGTTTTTCTTCTTCGAAGCGTTTGCCCACCCAGCCGGCGGCGTGTTGCAGCACAGCGGCGTCGGGAGTGGGCAAGGCGTCGAGGCTGGCCTTGAGCCCGGCCATGGCGTCGATGCCGGGGTGACGTGGCGGTTCGCCCTTCCAGGCTTCGGCCATGCCGTCCGGCGTGAGGCGGGTGAAACCGGTGCCGATGTCGAGTTGTTCGAGGCTTTCGTCTGCGGCCCAGGCGCTGATTTTTTCGAACCAGGGTTCGAAGTAGCGGGCCTGCATTTTGCGGCCGTCGACGGCTTTGGCGGCCACGGCTTGCAGGCAGATATCGCGCAATTCTGCGGCCCATTGTTGCCACGGGGCTTTGAGGGTTGTCAGCGCTTCGCGGCGCTCTTGCAGGCAAGCCGTGATCAGCTCGGCAGGCTCGCGGGTTTCATCGGTTGGCCGTTCGCTGCCGAACAGTGCGCGCACCCGTGGCATCAACGCAGCCGGGCCGCCCCAATTGTTGCGCACCCAGTTGAGCGCGTCGTCGTGCATGGGGTAGCAGAACAAGCGCCAGTAGTCGCGCAGCACTTCGCCGAGCAGGTCGCTGTGGTCGGTTTCCAGGGTTTGGGTGAACAGGCTGCCGCTGTCGAACGCGTGTTCGCGCAGCATGCGCTGGCACCAACTGTGGATGGTCGAAACGGCGGCTTCGTCCATCCATTGCGCAGCGATGTCGAGGCGATTGGCGCAGGCGGGCCAATACTCGGCGGCGTATTCGTCACGCAGGTCGGCGATCAGGGCGTCGGGCTGTTCGATCTCGTCGCGGAAGAACCGCGCAGCTTCGGCGAGGCGGATGCGAATGCGCTCGCGCAGCTCTTTGGTCGCGGCGTCGGTGAAGGTCACTACCAGAATTTGTGGCGGCAGAAGTTCGCGGTCAAAGCCGGATTCTTCGCCCCCATGGCCGAGCACCAGGCGCAGGTACAGGGCGGAAATAGTGAAGGTTTTGCCGGTACCGGCGCTGGCTTCGATCAGCTGGCTGCCTTTCAGCGGGAAGGCCAGGGCCAAGGGTTTACTGGTCATGCGCTAGCCTCTTCGCCGGTGAGTGATCGCCAGGCGGCGTTGATCAGCGGGCGATACAGGGTTTCGGCCCAGCCTTCGAATTCTTCGCTGGCGATGAGCGCGGCGAAGTCCGGAAATTGGCGGGTGAGCGCCGGGGTTTCGCGGCGCTCGCCGTCGGTGGTTATGCCATCGCCTTCGTAGACTTTGCCCGCGGCAGCCATCGCTTTGGCGGGGTCGGTTTGGCCGAGCCAGGCGAAGGCGGTCTTGACGGCCACGTGCAGCGGTTTGCGCATGCCGGTGTGCCAGGCCAATAGCAGGTTGCCGAGGATTTCCCGGGCTGCGGCGTTATCCAGCGGGGGCAGTAACAAGGTGTCGTCGCTGGCGACTAAACCGGTGCTCAGCGGCAGGCCGCACGCGCAGGCAACGACGTGGTTAACCCATGGCCGAATCAGGCGATGCCATTTGCGCGTTTTGATAGAGCCGATGCCGTTGGGGATGGTGGTGACGCTTAACAATCCGCCATCACTGCGCCGATGCAAGCCGCTGATCCAGCCTTCCAACTGAATGCCTTCATGCTCAAAACTGATCGGCTCGGCTCCCGGATGCGGGGTTGGCCAGAGGGCCAGTAAGTGTTGATAACGTTGCAGCAGGTCGGGCAGCGGTTCGATCAATTCGTTGCGCAGGCATTCACCGAAACCGACCATGGGCAGCAGGCCACTGCCTTGCAAGCGCAGGGCCTGGGCGTTAAGGGCCTGGTCGATGTGATCGGGCTGGGTCAGTGCGGCGTTAAGCAGGCTGTCGCTGAGGCTGTAGCGTTGCAGCGCGTCGAGGACGAAGGGTTCTTCATCGGCCAATGGCACTTCGGCCGCTTCAAAAAATACTTTCAAACGCTGGCTGAAGAAGTGCTTCACCGGATTGCGCAGGAAATCCTGCAACTGGCCGAGGGTCAGGGGTTCTTCCTGTTGGTGTTGCGCCAGTTCGTCTTCGTTGGCGATGCTGGCTGATGCTTCGTGCAACAACTGCCATTCGCGGGCGTAGCTGAACAGTGGGTCGCCCTCATGAAAATAGCGTGCACTGAACGGTTGGAGTGGGTGTTCCTGGGTCATCGCTTCCAGCAGCGGTTTTTCTGCGTTCGCGTTGTGCCAGCCGCTGGCGAGGTGGTCGCGCAGTTGGCCGATGAGCACTGAGGCCGGGCGGTCACTGTTGTCGCGAATGCTGCGGCCGACCCAGCTGATATAGAGCTGGTCGCGGGCGGACAGCAGGGCTTCGAGCAGCAGGTAGCGGTCGTCTTCACGGCGTGAACGGTCACCGGGGCGGTAGTCGCTGCCCATCAGGTCGAAGTCCAGCGGCGGTTGCGCGCGCGGGTAATCGCCGTCGTTCATGCCGAGCAGGCAGACGAGCTTGAACGGGATGGCGCGCATCGGCATTAAAGTACAGAAATTGACAGCTCCGGCGAGAAAGCGTTGGGACAAGCGCCCTTGGTCCAGGCCGGCGAGCCAGGCCTCGCGGACTACGGTGAGCGGTAACTCGTCCTGCAGACCGACGGACTCGCAGGTTTCCAGCCAGGTTTCCCTGAGTTGTTCGAGTTGGCTCAACAGGTAGTCGTCATGCTCGCTGGAGGGCAGGAAGAACAGTTGCATCAGGCGTTGCAGGCGCTCACCCCATTGCTGGGGTGTTGCAGGTTGTGACAACGCCTGATGGGCGTCGTTGAGCGCGTCGAGCAAGGCGACCAGAGGGCCAATCAGCGCGGCGTCGAGGCCACCGATTTCGTCGTAGGGCTCGATGCCGTCGCACGCGATACCGGTGCCGACGGCATAACCCAGCAACATGCGGCGCAGGCCGAATCGCCAGCTGTTTTGCTCGAGTTCTGTTGGCAGACCGAGGCCCGCACGTTGCTCAGCGGTGAGGCCCCAACGAATGCCGGCGCCTTCGATCCAGCGGTGCAGTGTGGGCAGGTCGCGCTCCTTGATGGCGAAACGTTCACGCAAGGCGGGGACGTCGAGCAGGTCGAGGATTTCGCTGACAGGGAAACGGCTGTCCGGGAGTTTCAGCAGGTGTTCGACGGCGATCAGCAGCGGGTCGCGGCCGCGCTGGCCTTGGTCGGTCAGGGTGAAAGGGATGAAACGCGGGTCATGTCGATCAAGCTGGCCGAACACGGCGCGAATGTGCGGCGCGTAGCTGTCGACGTCGGGGACCATGACGATGATGTCGCGCGGGCGCAGCGTGGGGTCGGCGCTGAAGCGCTGGAGCAATTGGTCGTGGAGGATTTCCACTTCGCGTTGGGCGCTGTGGGCGATATGGAAGCGGATCGAGGTGTCGCTCTCCAGGTCGACGGCGGGCCACAGGTCGCGGGTTTCGTTGAGTGGGCGCAGTTCGAGAATGTCGTCCTGAAGCTGGTTGAGCAGCGTGGTGGGCTCGCTGTCGCTGAACAGGTCGATGCGGCCATCACGGAAGGCGGCGCGGTAACTGTTTGGGTCGTCGTAGCTGTCCAGCAGGCTGATGTAGTCTCGGCCCTGTTTGCCCCAGGCGGCCAACAGTGGGTGGGCGTGTTGGTGCAGGGTTTGCGGGTCGATGGTGACCGGCATGCCGGCCTTGCGCGCCTGGCGTTTGTATTCGTTACGCAGCAGGTCTTTGTCGGCGACGATGTCGGACCAGTGGTGGCGGCAAGGGTTATGCACGCAGAGCATGACCTGGCTGAAACGTGCGAGGCCGGCGAGTGCTTCCAGTGCTTGTGCGGGCAGCGAGGAAATACCGAAAACGATCACTCGGGACGGTAGGCCTTGGGGCGCTTGTTCAAGGGCGTTGATGCGTTCGATGAACCGCTGATGAACGCCGGCGCGGCTTTCGGCCATGCCCTCTTCGCCTACATCCAACAGCAATGCGCGCCACAATTCGGCTTGCCAGCAGTTAGCGGGATTCAAGGGTTTGGATTCGCCTCGGCCGTTGCGCAGTTGGTGGCGGCCAGCGGCCCAGTCTTCCAGCCAGTCGGCGCGGTAGACCTGGTATTGGTCAAACAGGTCGGCCAGACGCTCGGCGAGTTGGTAGCGTTTGCGCAAGTCGGTGTCGTGGGTGAGGAAGCGCTGTAGTGGTTCGAAATGCGGTTGATCGATGAGTTCCGGGAGCAGGCGCATGAGGCGCCAGGTCAGTGGGGCTTTATCGAGCAGGGACTTGGGCGGGATTTCATCCTTGCCCAGAACCATGCGGTAGAGCTGCCACATGAAACTGCCGGGCAGTTGCACGTCAATTGCCGCAGCGATACCGCAGCCGCCCATGTCGTCATCTTCCGGGTCTTCGGCCAAGGCCAGTTTTAGCCATTGGGCGATACCGTTGCTTTGTACCAAGGCGATTTCGTTTTCCAGCGGCGCCAGTGGATAGCGACGCATCCAACTGACCACCAGGCTGCGCAGTTCGTCCAGGCGGTTGCCGTGAACCACCATGAATCCAGCGCTGAGGGACGTCGCATCCGGCATAACGGCTTCCTTGGGAAAAGCAAAATCGAGGCATGGACTTTAGCATTGAAGGCGACCGCAAGCTGCAAGCGAGGCGGGCCGTATTAAGCGCTGGTTACAGGAATATTTTCCGACCGCCCAAAACAAAACCCCTGTTTGCGTTAGCAAACAGGGGTTCTGGAATTTAATCTTGACGATGACCTACTCTCACATGGGGAAACCCCACACTACCATCGGCGATGCATCGTTTCACTAC
>NZ_JAUTYR010000063.1:0-14505 GCF_041946035.1 Pseudomonas sp. AMR01 | reverse complement strand
CACATCCATGGGGGGGTGGGGGCTTCCCCCCTTGGGGGGTGGTTCCGCATCAAAATCCCTCCTTCCAACCCCCCCCCCGGCCCCACCCCCCCTCCCACATGTTGATCTCCATTTTTTCAGGGAGACTGGGGGTTATTTTTTGGCAATGACCACCGCCCGCATCGGCGCCGGCAGCCCTTCAATCGTCTTGCTGTGATCGTCCGGGTCGAGGAAATCACTCAGCGACTGAAACTTCATCCAGTCAGTCCCGCGCTGCTCTTCCACGGTGGTCACGCTCACATCCACACAGCGCACATCGTTGAAGCCCGCGCGGCGCAGCCACAGCATCAGCGCCGGCACCGATGGCAGGAACCACACATTACGCATCTGCGCGTAGCGGTCTTCCGGCACCAGCACTTGTTGCTGATCGCCTTCCACCACCAGCGTTTCCAGGACCAACTCGCCGCCTTTGACCAGGCAGTCTTTCAATGCCAGCAAATGCTCGATCGGCGAGCGACGGTGGTAGAACACGCCCATGGAAAACACCGTGTCGAAGCCTTCCATGTTCGGCGGCAGGTCTTCAAACGGAAACGGCAGGTGCCAGGCTTTGGGTTCAGACAAATAGCGCTGCACCGCCTGGAACTGGCAGAAAAACAGCCAGTTCGGGTCCACGCCAATCACGCTGTCGGCACCCGCGCCGAGCATGCGCCACATGTAGTAACCGTTGCCGCAGCCCACGTCGAGGATGCGTTTACCCTTCAAATCCAGGTGCGGCGCAACGCGCGACCACTTCCAGTCCGAGCGCCACTCGGTGTCCACATGCACACCGAACAGGTTAAACGGCCCTTTGCGCCACGGGCTCAGGCCCATCAACGCGGTGTGCATTTGCGCGCGGGTGGCGTCGTTGCAATCGGTGTCGAGCGTAAGGCCATTGAGCAAATCGACTTCGCTGGGCTGGATCTGCGGCAATGCATCCAGCGCGCTCTGCCAGCGCTCCAGGTCGCCATGACCCTTTTCCATCTTGCTATCGAGTTGCGCTTGCAGGCCTTGGGCCCACACGGCCAAAGGAGTGCCCACCATATGGCGGGCGAGGGGGGACAGATCAATCATGGCAAGGCAATCAACGAGGCAAAGTTAAGACACTGGAACCACGGCACGACTTTGGAGAACCCGGCCGCCAACAGGCGTTCGCGGTGTTCTTCGAGGCTGTCGGGCTTCATGACGTTTTCGATGGCGCTGCGCTTCTGGGCGATTTCCAGTTCGCTGTAGCCGTTGGCGCGTTTGAACGCGACGTGCAGGTCGGTGAGCAGCGCATGTTCTTCAGCATCAGTGAAGCGCAGCTTTTCCGAGAGGATCAACGCACCGCCCGGCAGCAGCGACTGGCGGATACGCCCGAGCAGCGCCAGGCGTTCATCGGGGGCGATAAATTGCAGGGTGAAGTTCAGCGCCACCACCGAGGCCGGCTGAAACTGCAGCGCGAGGATATCGCCCTCAATCACCTCAACCGGCAGCAACTCCTGGAACATCGAATCCTGGCCATTCAGGTATTCACGGCAGCGCTCGACCATTGCTGCCGAGTTATCCACAGCAATAACGCGGCAACCGTCGGTGCGCACGTGGCGACGCAAGGCCTGGGTCACCGCGCCCAGTGACGAGCCCAGGTCGTAGAGCAGGCTATTGGGCTGGGCAAACTGCGCCGCGAGTACGCCGAGGTTCTCGACGATGGTCGGGTAACCCGGCACCGAACGTTTGATCATGTCCGGGAACACCCGCACCACGTCCTCGTTAAAGGCGAAGTCCGGCACCTGGGGCAGGGGCTGGGCGAATAGGCGATCGGGTTCTTTGCTCACGGCTGTTCCGGCGACGATGGGGGAAAGGCCGGCATTTTAGCCAATGTGGTGAGGGGATGCGCGGTTTGTCTGATGGAAAGCCGAGGCGGTGATACCCCACTGGCCGAGCCAGTGGGTGGTGATCAACAGGCACAACAGCGCTGCATGGGGGTCAGGCCGTAGATAAAAGTAGCGGCGCCCATCAACGCAAGAATCAGCCAAGGCACTTCAGTTCACCGTAATGGCGCAGTCGAACGTCTCGGCCGGTTCGGCCTCCGGCTCCCACGGTTGCTGGGAGGTCAGGCGCAAGCGGCCCTGGCCGGCAGCGAACGCCTGGAAACGCCAAGTGGACTGGCCGCCGCCACCGATTACACCGGATTCACTGCTGCTATAGACCTCGGGGCTCAACGCGCGCAGCACGCCGCCAGCGGAATCCTGGATAGCCCAGCGGTAACCGGTGGTGGGGTTGCTCGGCAGGGTGAGGATCAGGTTTTGTCCGGTTTTAAGCTGAAGCGGGCAGGCGCCCTGGTCTTCAACGGTGACGTTTTGCTTTGGTGCACTGGCGCACGCAGCCAGCAGGGCAAGGCTCAGGGGGAGAAGAAGGCGGGCAGCGGTCATGGGGGCTCCGTTGATTCACGACGAAGGGCGAGCATAACCGAAGATGAGACAGGGTGTGACAGGCTGGGGTATTGAGGTGGCTGGACCGGCCCCTTCGCGAGCAAGCCCGCTCCCACATTCGAGCGCATTCCAAAGAATGCACTCGGTCAAAATGTGGGAGCGGGCTTGCTCGCGAAGAGGCCAGCTCAGGTACTGAATAACGATCAGAACAACACTTTGGCCACATCAGCAAAGCGCTTGGCAAAGTGCACCGTCATGCCTTCCTTCAAATACTCCGGCAATTCCTCAAAGCTGCCACGGTTCGGCTCCGGCAGGATCAGTTCGTGAATCTTCTGGCGCCGCGCCGCAATCACTTTCTCGCGCACGCCGCCAATCGGCAGCACATGCCCGGTCAACGTCAGCTCGCCAGTCATGGCCACGCCTTTCTTCGGCGGCTGGTTACGCGCCAGCGACAGCAACGCACTGGCCATGGTCACGCCAGCGCTCGGGCCGTCTTTGGGGGTGGCACCTTCCGGCACGTGCAAGTGCACAAAGGCCTCGTCGAAGAATTTCGGATCACCACCAAACGATTTCAAATTCGAGCTGATGTAGCTGTAGGCAATCTCAGCGGACTCTTTCATCACTTCACCCAACTGCCCGGTGAGCTTGAAGCCGCGATTGAGTGTATGAATGCGCGTCGCTTCAATCGGCAAGGTCGCGCCGCCCATGCTGGTCCACGCAAGGCCAGTAATCACGCCGGTGCCGGACAGCACTTGCTCGTTGCGGAACACCGGCATCCCCAGTGAACTTTCCAGGTCCTTGTTGCCGATCTTAATCACCGAGTTCGGCTCATCCAGCAACTTGACCACGGCCTTGCGCACCAGTTTGCCCAACTGTTTCTCCAGTTGGCGCACCCCGGCTTCCCGCGCATAACCGTCGATCAATGCGCGCAGGGCACCGTCGCTGATCGAGAGGCTGTTTTTCGACACGCCGGCTTTATCCAGCTGTTTTGGCCACAGGTGACGCTTGGCGATGGCGACTTTTTCTTCGGTGATATAACCCGACAGGCGAATCACTTCCATGCGGTCCAGCAGCGGGCCGGGGATCGAGTCCAGGGTGTTGGCGGTGCACACGAACAGCACTTTGGACAGGTCCAGGCGCAGGTCCAGGTAGTGATCGAGGAATTCGACGTTCTGTTCCGGGTCGAGGGTTTCCAGCAGCGCCGAGGCGGGGTCGCCCTGGTAGCTCTGGCCCATCTTGTCGATCTCGTCGAGCATGATCACCGGGTTCATCACCTCCACATCCTTCAGCGCCTGCACCAGCTTGCCCGGCATGGCGCCGATGTAGGTGCGGCGGTGGCCCTTGATCTCGGCCTCGTCGCGCATGCCGCCGACGCTGAACCGGTAAAACGGCCGACCGAGGGATTCGGCGATGGATTTGCCCACGCTGGTCTTGCCCACGCCCGGCGGGCCCACCAGCAGCACGATGGAGCCGGCGACTTCGCCTTTGTAAGCACCCACCGCCAGGAACTCGAGGATACGACTCTTGATATCGTCCAGGCCCGCGTGGTGTTTATCCAGCACCTTGCGCGCGTGTTTCAGGTCGAGTTTGTCCTCGCCATACAGGCCCCACGGCACGGCGGTGGCCCAGTCGAGGTAGTTGCGGGTAACCGCGTATTCCGGCGAGCCCGTTTCCAGGATCGACAACTTGTTCAGTTCTTCATCAATGCGCTTTTGCGCCTGGGGCGGCAGCACTTTGCCCACCAGGCGTTGTTCGAACTGTTCGACGTCCGCGCTGCGGTCGTCCTTGGTCAGGCCCAGCTCCTGCTGGATAACCTTGAGCTGTTCCTTGAGGAAAAACTCACGCTGGTGCTCACCGATCTTGCGGTTCACCTCGGCGGAGATTTCCTTTTGCAGGCGCGCGACTTCAACTTCCTTGCGCAGCATCGGCAACACTTTTTCCATGCGTTTGAGCATGGGCACGCAGTCCAGCACTTCCTGCAACTCGTTACCGGTGGCCGAGGTCAACGCGGCGGCGAAGTCGGTGAGCGGCGACGGGTCGTTGGGGCTGAAGCGGTTGAGGTAGTTCTTCAACTCTTCGCTGTACAGCGGGTTGAGCGGCAGCAGTTCCTTGATCGCATTGATCAGCGCCATGCCGTAAGCCTTGACCTCGTCGGTCGGCTGGGTCGGCTGGTGCGGGTATTCGACTTCCACCAAATACGGCGGGCGATGGTGCTTGAGCCAGGTCTTGATGCGCACACGGGTCAGGCCCTGGGCGACGAATTGCAGCTTGCCGTTCTCGCGGCTGGCGTGATGCACCTTCACCAGCGTGCCGTACAGCGGCAGGGCAGAGGTGTCGAAGTGGCGCGGGTCTTCTGGCGGCGTTTCCATGAAAAACAGCGCGAGGGAGTGGTGATCGGACTTGCTCACCAGTTCCAGCGTCTCGGCCCACGGCTCTTCATTGACGATCACCGGCAACACTTGCGCAGGGAAGAACGGGCGGTTGTGGATCGGGATGATATAGACCTTGTCCGGCAGGTTTTGCCCAGGCAGGGCCAGGCCAGTGTTGGACGAAGTGGTTTCAGCGTTTTCGGGGTCAGCGTAATCGTTGAGGTCTAAATCAGGGAATTCTTGCTGGTCGCTCATGGGGCACCTGCATAAGGAAGTATGGAGGTTAGATGGGGCGCAGCAGCAGTGGTTTCAATGGGGGGAGTGAGATAGCAACATATTGCATAAAATTTTCGATAGCACCGCAGAACCAATGTGGGAGCGGGCCTGCTCGCGAATGCGGTGAGTCAGTGACTATATATTTGACTGACCCAGCGCATTCGCGAGCAAGCCCCCTCCCACAGTTGGAATTGAGTGCGGTCAGCTGATTTTGTGCAGGTAGCCTGGCAACGGCTGTTCAGGCAACACCGACAACACCTTCAACCGCTGCAACATGCGCTGCCGTGCCCGCTGCAAATGCTCGCGCAAATTCAACGCCGCCGCGTCAAACGCCCCGTGCAGCAACAGTTCCAGAATCAATCGATGTTCGGCGAGCATGGCCGGATCAGCCCCAATGCCCAGCAAACGGTAAAAAATCCGGCTGATGATCATCGGGCTTTGGCCCTGGCGAATCAGCGCTGCAATCTTGCGGTTTTGCAGGCCGGCCAGGCAGCGTTGGTGCAGGTCTTCTTCGATTTGCTCGATGGCTTCCAGGCTGCACTGCGGGCTGTCCTGGGCATCAAGCACGCGTTGCAGCATGCTTTCGAGCAACTCGCGGTCGAGGTTTGGCGCGCTTTGGCGCAGCGCTTCGGGTTCCAGGCAGGCACGCAGTTCGTAATCTTCGGTGACTTCCCGCGCGGTCAAAGGCCCCGCCAGCCACTGGGAGTAGGGCTCCTTTTCCACCAGGCCCCGGTCGCGCAGGCGCATCAGCGCTTCACGCACCACCGCGCGGCTGACGCCGTAGTGGTCGGCGGCGGCCTGCTCATCCAGACGGTAATGGCCGAAGGCAATGCAGGTGGACAGCGCCGCGCCGATTTCTTCAACGATTCGCTCGCCCAATGGCCGGGTGTCCACCAGTTCATCGTCGCCGTTCAGGCCCAGGTGCGCGTGGCTCAGGGGCAGGCGCAGCGGCTCCATCGCCAGGCCTTCGGGGTTGATCAGGTAGCCCCGGCCATTGAAGCGGCAGATCAGCCCTTCGTCGTGCAGCAGGTCCAGCGCACGACGCACCGGCACGCGGCTGGTGCCGAACAATTCGGCGAGTGGCGCCTCCAGCAACACCAACCCGTGACGGGCGGTGCCGTTGACGATCGCATCCCGCATCACCTTGTGGATCATCGCGTAACGGGAGGCCGAGGCGGACACTGCTTTCATCTGTTTCTCTGGTGGCGGTGGGACGGTAACCGGGGATTCTCTCATAAGTTGCGCCTGTCACCCTGCGCCACGTCGGTGGCACTTTTTTGGGGCCTTGCCCGCAGGAATGTTACTTTTTGCACCAAAATGTACTTATTAATAAAAGATACATTATTTCATTAGAGGCCTGTTCAGGCAGGCGTGTCGAATTTTTTTAGTTCCTGAAAAAGCATCTATCTCGTAGCTCAGGGCTTAAAAGCTTAATGGCGCAGAACACCGCATGAACAGACTGGCACGAAAGCTGCCTTTGTAAAATGTACATTTTATTAATATGTACGTTTTATAAAGGTCAACTCTATGTCAGACGCCACTTCAATGGCCGAGGCGTTCGCCAGCGGTCGCAGCGACCCGGTGCAAGCCCTCGAGCAGGCACTCGACAGCGCACGTCAGTCGCCAGGTGTGTTCATTTCCCTGACCGCCGAGCGTGCCCGTCGCGAAGCCGAAGCCGCTGCCGCCCGTTGGCGCGCCGGCCAGCCCTTGAGTGTGTTCGATGGCGTGCCCCTGGCCTGGAAAGACTTGTTCGATGTCGCCGGCAGCGTGACCACGGCCGGTGCCGCCCACCGCCGCAGCGCGCCGGCTGCCCTGCTCGATGCGCCGTGTGTAGGCCTGCTGTGCCGCGCGGGAATGGTCAGCGTCGGCAAGACCAACCTCAGCGAACTGGCCTATTCCGGCCTGGGCCTGAACCCGCATTTCGGCACGCCGCCTAACCCCCAGGGCACGGATCAGCCGCGCATTCCGGGCGGTTCGTCCTCAGGCTCGGCCGTGGCGGTCGCCGCCGGGATCGTGCCTATCGCCATGGGCACCGACACTGCCGGTTCGATCCGCATCCCTGCGGCCTTCAATGGCCTGGTCGGTTACCGCAGCAGCAGCCGGCGCTACAGCCGCGACGGCGTGTTTCCGCTGGCGCACACCCTCGACAGCCTCGGCCCACTGACCCGCAGCGTGCGCGATGCGCTGGCCATCGATGACCTGCTGCACGGCCGCTCGCATACCCACGTTGCTCGCAGCCTCAAGGGCCAGCGCTTTGTGCTTGAGCGAGGCGCACTGGAAGACATCGAACCCGCCGTGCGCAACAACCTGCTGCGGGCGATGGACCAGTTGAAGGCCGCAGGTGCGCTGATCGACGTGCGTAATAGCCCAACGTTCCAGACCACCCTCAACCTGATCAAATACCAAGGCTGGCTCGGCGCGTTTGAAGCCTTCGCCCTGCACGAAACCCTGCTCGACAGCGGCGATGCCGAGTTGCTCGACCCGCGCGTGCGCCGTCGCCTCGAAGCGGCGCGTGCACTGCCGGCCAGCCAACTGATTCACCTGACCGACGCGCGCCGTCGCCTGCAACAGCAACTGATCGACGACCTCGACGGCGCCCTGCTGATCACCCCAACCGTCGCGCATGTCGCGCCACTGCTGGCCCCCCTGGAAGCCAACGATGACCTGTTCGTGAACACCAACCTCGCCACCCTGCGCCTGACCATGCCCGGCAGTTTTCTCGACATGCCCGGCGTGACCTTGCCCAGTGGCCGCGATGCTCAGGGCTTGCCCACCGGCCTGCTGCTGGGCGCGCCGATGGGGGAGGACGCGCGCCTGTTGCGCGCGGCGTTGTCCGTCGAATCCGTACTCAAATTTTAAGGAGACACACCATGGCTAAAGACATTCTCTGTGCATTTGGCGTCGACGTTGACGCCGTCGCCGGCTGGCTCGGCTCCTACGGCGGCGAAGACTCGCCCGACGACATTTCCCGTGGTTTGTTCGCCGGTGAAATCGGCGCGCCGCGTTTGCTCAAGTTGTTCGAACGCTACGGCCTGCGCACCACCTGGTTTATCCCCGGCCACTCGATGGAAACCTTCCCCGAGCAGATGAAGGCCGTAGCGGATGCCGGTCACGAAATTGGCGTGCACGGCTACAGCCACGAAAACCCGATTGCGATGACTGCCGAACAGGAAGAAATCGTCCTCGATAAATCCATTGAGCTGATCACCCAAGTGACCGGCAAACGCCCCACCGGCTACGTCGCGCCGTGGTGGGAATTCAGCAAGGTGACCAATGAGCTGTTGCTGAAAAAAGGCATCAAGTACGACCACAGCCTGATGCACAACGACTTCCACCCCTACTACGTGCGCAAGGGCGACACCTGGACCAAGATCGACTACAGCCAGCACCCCGACACCTGGATGAAACCCTTGGTGCGCGGTGAAGAAACCGACCTGGTGGAGATCCCGGCCAACTGGTACCTCGATGACCTGCCGCCGATGATGTTCATCAAAAAAGCCCCCAACAGCCACGGCTTCGTCAACCCGCGTCACCTTGAAGAAATGTGGCGCGACCAGTTCGACTGGGTCTACCGCGAACACGAACACGCGGTGTTCACCATGACCATTCACCCCGACGTCTCCGGCCGCCCGCAGGTGCTGTTGATGCTGGAGCGTTTGATCGAACACATCCAGAGCCATGCCGGCGTGCGCTTCGTCACCTTCGACGAAATCGCCGACGACTTTATCCGCCGCCAACCGCGTACCTGACCCTTAGCCCACACCCCCGAGGCGCGATTTATGTCTATCTACAACAAGCTTGACCTGACTGGCTGGAAACCCCGGCAACTGACGTCCCAGGAAGTGCGCTTTGCGACCTGGATCGCGTTTTTTGCCTGGGTGTTTGCGGTGTATGACTTCATCCTCTTCGGCACCTTGCTGCCGGAGATCGGCCGGCACTTTGGCTGGGGTGAAGTGGAACAAGCTGAAATCGCGACCTGGGTGGCAGTGGGCACGGCAGTGGTCGCCTTCGCCATCGGCCCCGTTGTCGATAAATTGGGTCGGCGCAAAGGCATTATTTTCACCGTGGCCGGTTCCGCGCTGTGCTCGGCGCTGACCGCCATTGGCGGGGCGTGGGGCAAGTCGCCGCTGATTCTGATTCGTTCGCTGGGTGGCCTGGGCTATGCCGAGGAGACCGTCAACGCCACGTACCTGAGCGAGCTGTATGGTGCGTCCGAAGACCCGCGCCTGACCAAGCGTCGCGGCTTTATCTACAGCCTGGTGCAGGGTGGCTGGCCGGTGGGCGCGTTGATTGCCGCTGGTTTGACTGCCTTGCTGCTGCCGATCATCGGCTGGCAGGGCTGCTTCATCTTCGCTGCGATCCCGGCCATTGTGATCGCGATCATGGCGCGCAAGCTCAAGGAAAGCCCGCAGTTCCAGATCCATGAGCGCATCAGCCAACTGCGTAAAAGCGGCGCAGTGACCGAAGCGCAAAACGTCGCCGTGACCTACGGCGTGGACTATGACGAACACAGTAAAGCCGGGCTCAAAGCCGCCTTCCGTGGCCCGGCCCGCCGCGCCACGCTGGTGATCGGCGCCGCGCTGTTGCTCAACTGGGCAGCGATCCAGGTGTTCAGCGTGCTCGGCACCTCGGTAATCGTCAGCGTGCACCACATCTCCTTCGAGAACTCGCTGATCATCCTCGTGCTGTCGAACCTGGTGGGGTATTGCGGTTACCTGACCCACGGTTGGATGGGCGACAAGATCGGCCGCCGCAACGTCATCGGCCTCGGCTGGATGCTCGGCGGGCTGTCGTTTGCCGGCATGCTGTTTGGCCCAAGCAACATGCCGACGGTGGTCGGGCTGTACAGCCTGGGCCTGTTTTTCCTGATCGGGCCGTACTCGGCGGCATTGTTCTTTATCAGTGAGAGTTTCCCCACCAGCATCCGCGCCACCGGCGGCGCGATCATCCACGCCATGGGCCCGATTGGCGCGGTGGTCGCAGGTTTTGGCGCAACACAAGTGTTGTCAGCCGGCAGTGACTGGCAGACGGCTGCACTGTGGTTCGGCGCGCTGCCGTGCTTTTTGTCCGGCATGCTGATGTTTGCCGCGCGCCATGTGCGCCCGGAAACTGTTCAGTAAGGAGGTTCAGATGAGCCGTAAAGTTGCCTTGATTACCGGTGCCGCCAGCGGCATCGGCCAAGCGCTCGCCGTGGCCTATGCCCGCGCTGGCGTGGCGGTGGTGGGCGGTTATTATCCGGCTGACCCCCATGACCCGCACACCACCGTTGCCCTGGTGGAAGAGGCGGGCGGTGATTGCCTGATGTTGCCGCTGGACGTGGGTGATACCGCCTCGGTGGACGCGCTGGCCGAAGCCGCCGTGGAGCATTTTGGCCGCCTCGATTACGCCGTGGCCAACGCGGGCCTGCTGCGCCGCGCACCGCTGCTGGAGATGACCGATGAGCTGTGGAACGAGATGCTCAATGTTGACCTGACGGGGGTGATGCGCACCTTCCGCGCGGCGACCCGGCAGATGAAAGAGGGCGGGGCGCTGGTGGCGATTTCGTCGATTGCCGGTGGCGTGTATGGCTGGCAGGAACACAGCCATTACGCAGCGGCGAAGGCGGGTGTGCCGGGGTTGTGCCGGTCGCTGGCGGTGGAGTTAGCGCCATTGGGGATTCGTTGCAATGCGGTGATTCCGGGCTTGATCGAGACGCCGCAGTCATTGGATGCGAAGAACTCGTTGGGGCCGGAAGGCCTGGCCAAGGCGGCGCGTGCGATTCCGCTGGGCCGGGTAGGGCGGGCCGATGAAGTGGCGTCGCTGGTGCAGTTTTTGACCAGTGAAGCGTCGAGCTATTTGACCGGCCAGAGCATCGTCATCGACGGCGGATTAACCGTGCGCTGGCCCGACTGACCGATGCACTCGATCCAAATGTGGGAGGGGGCTTGCTCCCGATAGCGGTGTGTCAGTCACAGATGTCTATCTGAACCACCGCTATCGGGAGCAAGCCCCCTCCCACATTGGATCTGTGTTTGTTTTAGGAGATTTAACATGCCCCAACTGACTAACCGCCGCGCCGTCATCACAGGCGCCGGCAGTGGCATCGGTGCCGCCATCGCCCGCGCTTACGCCACCGAAGGCGCGCGCCTGCTGCTGGCTGACCGCAACGCCGCCAGCCTCGCCGAAACCGCGATCACCTGCCGCAACCTCGGCGCCGAGGTGTTCGAATGCCTGGCCGATGTCGGCACTGTCGAAGGCGCCCAAGCCAGCGTTGACCGCTGCGTCGAGCACTTCGGCGGCATCGACATCCTGGTCAACAATGCCGGCATGCTCACCCAGGCGCGCTGCGTCGATCTGACCCTCGAGATGTGGAACGACATGCTGCGCGTCGACCTCACCAGCGTGTTCGTCGCCAGCCAGCGCGCTCTGCCGCACATGCTCGCGCAGCGCTGGGGGCGGATCATCAATGTGGCCTCGCAACTGGGTATCAAGGGCGGTGCCGAGCTGACCCATTACGCCGCCGCCAAGGCCGGGGTGATTGGCTTTACCAAATCGTTGGCGCTGGAAGTCGCCAAAGACAATGTGCTGGTCAATGCCATTGCGCCCGGCCCGATCGAGACGCCGTTGGTGGAAGGCATCAGCGACGACTGGAAACGCGCCAAGGCCAGGGAACTGCCCCTGGGCCGCTTCGGCCTGGCAGATGAAGTGGCGCCCATCGCCCTGTTGTTGGCCAGTGAGCCGGGCGGCAACCTGTTTGTCGGCCAGACCCTTGGCCCGAACTCCGGCGATGTCATGCCATGAGCGAGGTGTAGCCATGTGCGGACTCTGCGGGCTGCTCGGTGAAGACCTGCACTGGAGCGACCCCTTGGGCGATGAGCTGCCAAGGCGCCGCGAGCGCCTGCGCCGGATCGCGGCGATCAATCAGGTGCTGGCGGTGTTTAGGCTCAAGGTCGAAGACTTTCAAGGCGCGTCGTATCTATTGTTGGGCGCAACCGGCAAGCAAGCATTGGCAAGCGGTCTGGATCAGCTGTGGCAAGCCGCCGAAAGCATGCTCGGGCGCCCGCTGGACCCCCTCGACCCACGCCTGCTGGATCACCTGGAGTCATCATGAGCATCGCCCTTAACGTCATCACCGGCTTTCTCGGCAGTGGCAAGACCACCTTGCTCAAACGCCTGCTGCAGGGTGAAAGCCTGGGCGACACCGCGCTGCTGATCAACGAATTCGGCGACGTCGGTATCGACCATCTGTTGGTGGAAGAAGTCGCGCCGGACACGGTGTTGCTGCCCAGCGGTTGCGTCTGCTGCTCGATTCGCGGCGAGTTGAAAGACGCGCTGCTTGGCCTGCTGCAACGCCGCGAGCGCGGCGAGATTCCAGCTTTCAAACGCGTGATCCTGGAGACCACCGGCCTCGCTGACCCGGCGCCCATCCTCGCCACTCTGAACAACGACGTGCAATTGCGTGGGCGCTTTCATATTGGTCTGGTGATCACCTTGGTCGACGCCAGCCATGCCGAACTGCAAGAACGTCTGCACCCGGAGTGGCTGGCCCAGGTGGCCGCGGCGGATCGCCTGCTGTTGAGCAAGACCGACCTGGAAGGCGAGTGCGAAGCCCTGCGTGCGCACTTGCAGGCGCTCAACGCCGGTACGCCAATCCTCAATACCCATGACATTCACAGCGGCGACCAACTGCTGCTCGGCGAAGGCCTGCGCAGCGCCGAGCCGGCGGTGGAGGTCAGCCGCTGGCAACTCCATCAAACCACCACCGCCACTCATGGCGCGGCGCAAGTGTGCTGCCTGACCTTTGACCGGCCGCTGGACTGGGTGGGGTTCGGGGTGTGGTTGTCGATGCTGCTAAGATGCCACGGCGAACGAATCCTTCGCGTCAAAGGACTGCTCAACGTGAACGCCAGCCTGGCCCCCATCGTCATTCATGGCGTGCAGCACTGCCTGCACGCACCGGTGCACTTGCCCGCGTGGCCGGGCACCGACCGCCAGTCGCGTCTGGTGTTTATCCTACGCGGCCTCGACCCGGCGTTGTTGCGACGCTCCTTTGACGTGTTCTCACGGCGGTTCTCGGCATGATCACCCTTCGCGTCCTCGGGACTTCCGTCACTTTGCTCGAAGCGTTGCGCGTGCGTGCCGAGCAAGAGCTGGGTATTCGCCTGGTGTACCAGGTGCACGATGTCGAACAGGCCCAGCGCATTGCGGTGATGCAGCCTGACAGCTACGACCTCTATGACCAGTGGTTTCACAACGTCGATTTCGTGTGGCCCGCGCGGGCGATTCAGCCTATCGACACGCGGCGCATTGCGCTGTGGCATGAGATCAACGACCTGCCCAAGCGTGGGCGCCTGTCGCCAAATGACCGTCTGGGCAGTGGCAGCGTGCCGAGCGAGCGCCTGTTTGTGCAGCACGATGGCAGCCTCGGCAGCACTGTCACTGAACGCATCAGCATGTTGCCCTTGACCCACAATGCGGACAGTTTTGCGTACCGCCCTGAGCGTTTGCCGGAAGGGTTCAGCCATGGCAATGAAAGCTGGGGCTGGTTGCTCGACCCGGCTTGGCGGGCACGCACCGCGTTGCAGAGTGATGCGGCGATTGGCGCGCTGGATGCCGCGCTGGCGGTGCAGGGCGCGGGGCTGGCGCAGTTCAAGGACGTCGGCAATATGAGCATCGAGGAGATTGATGTGCTCGCCGACATTCTGGTGCGCAAGCAGAAGGAGGGGCACTTTGCGGCGTTCTGGTCGGATGATGAGGAAGCGGCGCAGTTGATGCTCAGCCCCAGCATCGACATTCAGAGTTTGTGGTCGCCGACGTTGATGCGTTTGCACCGTGCGGGGGTGAAGTATCGGCTGGCGGTGCCGCGTGAGGGGTATCGGGCGTGGTTTGGTGGGTTGTCGTTGTCGCGGCATGCTCAGGGGCCTGTGCTGGACGCGGCTTATGCTTATTTGAATTGGTGGTTGTCGGGGTGGCCTGGGGCGGTGATGGCTCGGCAGGGTTATTACATTGGGAACCCGGCGCGTACGCGGGACCATTTGAGCAGTGCTGAGTGGGATTATTGGTATGCCGGGATGGTTGCTCGGGAGGAGTTGCCTGGCAGTGATGGGTTGCCGTTGATTGACGTCGGCGATGTGCGCGATGGGGGGTCTTATGAGCAGCGCATGGGGCACATTGCGGTGTGGAATTCGGTGATGGATGAGCATAACTATCTGGTGCGCAGGTGGGGGGATTTTATGCGGGCTCGGGGTGTTTGATTTGGGTGTATATCCGGGATTTGGGTGATGGCTGATATTGGTTCCGCTCTTACAGCGGGTCACTTTTGGCAAACGCCCCAAAAGTAACCAAAAGGTCTGTGCCCCACCACTCGGCACCTCGCTATGGCTCGGTGTGCCCGCACTCCGGCTTGAATCCGTGGGCCGCCGCGATGGGCCATCCTTGGCCCAGCGCGGCTAACC
>NZ_JAUTYR010000062.1:0-14566 GCF_041946035.1 Pseudomonas sp. AMR01 | reverse complement strand
CGCCCGCCCGCCAGCTCCCAACCAACCCCACCCACCCCCACCCCCCCCCCCCCCCCCCCCCCCCCCCCCCCCGCTCCCACAGTTTTGACCGAGTACAACTTTAATACCTCCACATACCGTTGATGGGGGGGAGGGTTCACGCCGTATCAGGCGATCTGGTCCGTTAGGCAAAAGTTGGAAGGCTTCTTGCAATACCGCCTTCAGGACGCTTTCAGGCGTCAAAAGTTTGCTTTAAGGACACGAGGAATACCGGTGGTAGATCGCTCTCAAATGCTCAACACGGCCCGTGGCACCCTGACTGATTTGTCGCGGGGCAATTTGGGTGTGCCGTTGTTGTTGCTGGTGATGCTGGCAATGATGATGTTGCCGATGCCGCCGTTCCTGCTGGATGTGTTTTTCACGTTCAACATTGCCCTGTCGGTGGTTGTGCTGCTGGTGTGCGTTTACGCCCTGCGGCCGCTGGATTTTGCGGTGTTCCCGACCATTTTGCTGATTGCGACCCTGTTGCGGCTGGCGCTGAACGTGGCGTCGACGCGGGTGGTGATGTTGCACGGTCAGGACGGCCATGCCGCCGCGGGTAAGGTGATTCAGGCCTTCGGTGAGGTGGTGATCGGCGGTAACTACGTGGTCGGTATCGTGGTGTTTGCGATTCTGATGATCATCAACTTCGTGGTGGTGACCAAGGGCGCCGGGCGGATTTCCGAGGTGAGCGCGCGGTTTACCCTCGACGCGATGCCCGGCAAACAGATGGCTATCGACGCCGACCTCAACGCCGGCCTGATCGATCAAAACCAGGCTAAATCGCGGCGCCTTGAAGTGGCCCAGGAAGCCGAGTTCTACGGTTCCATGGACGGTGCCAGCAAATTTGTGCGCGGTGACGCCATCGCGGGTCTGTTGATTCTGTTTATCAACCTGATCGGCGGCATGGCGGTCGGCATCTTCCAGCACGGCATGACCTTTGGCGATGCGGGCAAGGTGTATGCCTTGCTGACCATCGGTGACGGTTTAGTGGCGCAATTGCCATCACTGTTGTTATCCACAGCAGCGGCGATCATGGTGACCCGTGCTTCGGGCTCCGAAGACATGGGCAAGCAGATCAGCCGCCAGATGTTCGCATCGCCCAAGGCGCTGGCCGTGGCGGCGGGCATCATGGCGATTATGGGTATCGTGCCGGGCATGCCCCACGTGTCGTTTTTGAGCATGGCGGCCATGGCGGCTGGCGGTGCCTACCTGTTCTGGAAAAAGCAAAACACGGTCAAGGTTCAGGCCCAGCAAGAGATCGTCCGTCAGCAGGAATTGCTGCCATCGCCGGCCCGCGCCCAGGAAACCAAGGAGCTTGGCTGGGATGACGTGACCCCGATCGACATGATCGGCCTGGAAGTTGGCTACCGTTTAATTCCCCTGGTAGACCGTAACCAGGGCGGCCAATTGCTCGCGCGGATCAAGGGCGTGCGCAAAAAGCTGTCGCAGGATCTGGGCTTCTTGATGCCCACCGTGCATATCCGCGACAACCTTGACCTGGCCCCGAGCGCCTATCGCCTGACCCTGATGGGCGTGATTCTCGCCGAAGCCGAGATCTACCCGGACCGCGAGTTGGCGATCAACCCTGGGCAGGTATTCGGCACGCTTAATGGCATTACCGCCAAAGATCCGGCTTTTGGCTTGGAGGCGGTCTGGATCGAAGTCAGCCAGCGCAGCCAGGCGCAGTCACTCGGTTACACCGTTGTGGATGCCAGCACCGTGGTCGCAACGCACCTCAACCAGATTCTGTACAAGCACTCCCACGAGCTGATCGGCCACGAGGAAGTCCAGCAATTGATGGGGTTGCTGGCCAAAGCCTCGCCAAAATTGGCCGAAGAACTGGTGCCCGGCGTACTCTCGCTGTCGCAATTGCTCAAGGTGTTGCAGGCCTTGCTCGCCGAGCAGGTGCCGGTGCGCGACATTCGCAGCATCGCCGAGGCCATCGCCAACAATGCCGCCAAGAGTCAAGATACTGCCGCGCTGGTGGCTTCGGTGCGTGTCGGCTTGTCCCGTGCAATCGTGCAAAGCATTGTAGGCGTTGAGTCTGAGCTGCCTGTTATCACCCTGGAACCAAGGTTGGAACAAATATTGCTCAATAGTATTCAGAAGGCAGGGCAAGGCCAGGAAGAGGGCGTTCTGCTGGAGCCAAGCATGGCTGAAAAACTGCAGCGTTCGTTGATCGACGCCGCGCAACGCCAGGAAATGCAGGGCCAGCCAGTGATTCTGTTGGTGGCAGGCCCGGTCCGAGCGATGTTGTCGCGGTTTGGACGTCTGGCAGTTCCGAATTTGCACGTTTTGGCTTACCAGGAAATTCCTGACAATAAGCAAGTGACTATCGTCGCGACAGTAGGGCCCAACGGCTGAGGTAGTGGGTTATGCAAGTTAAGCGTTTTTTCGCCGCCGATATGCGTCAGGCCATGAAACTGGTACGTGATGAGCTGGGCGCCGATGCCGCGATTATTGGTAACCGCCGCATTGCTGGCGGTGTCGAGCTGACGGCTGCGCTGGATTACACCCCTTCGGCGCTGGCCCCGCGCGTGCCGAACATGGAACTCGAAGACGAGCTGCGCAAGACCGCCTCGCGCATTGTCTCGGCCCAGGCCGAACTGAGCATGCGTGGCGACAGCGATGCCACCACCAATCGCCAGCTGTTCGCCGGCCTGCCGCTGACCGCTTCCGAGCCCTTGGTAGAACCGACTTTCAAAGAACCGCCACGTCCTGCCGCGCCAGCCCCGGCCGCTGCAGTCGACCAGCGCGCGCTGGATTCGATGCGCTTTGAACTCAACGGCCTGCGTGAGCTGCTCGAAGTGCAGCTGGGCTCGCTGGCGTGGACCCAACTGCAAGGCAGCAAGCCGCAACAGGCCAACCTGTGGCGTCGCCTGCAACGCATCGGCCTGTCTGGCCCGTTGTCTCGCGACCTGCTGACGCTGACCGCCGAAGTCGAAGAACCACGCCAAGCCTGGCGCATGTTGCTGGCGCATTTGGCGCGGATGATCGCCACGCCGGAAATCGAACCCCTTGAAGAAGGCGGTGTAATTGCCATGGTCGGCCCCGCCGGCATGGGCAAGACCACCACCCTGGCCAAGCTTGCGGCTCGCTATGTGCTTAAATACGGCGCGCAAAACATCGCGCTGGTGAGCATGGACAGCTACCGCATCGGTGCCCAGGAACAGCTCAAAACGTTGGGCCGTATTCTCAACGTACCGGTGACCCACGTGGACCCGGGCCAGTCCCTGGCCAATGCGCTCGACCCGCTGCTGCGCAAACGCGTGGTGCTGATCGACACCGCCGGCCTGCAAGCCAGTGACCCGGCATTGCGCCTGCAACTGGAAAGCCTGGCCGGGCGTGGCATCAAATCGAAGAATTACCTGGTACTGGCCACCACCAGCCAGAAACAGGTGCTGACCGCCGCATACCACAGCTACAAGCGCTGTGGCCTGTCGGGTTGCATCCTGACCAAGCTCGATGAAACCGCGAGCCTGGGTGAAGTGTTGAGCCTGGCGATCAGCCATGAATTACCGGTTGCCTACCTGACCGACGGGCCGCGGATCCCGGATGATCTGCATCTGCCGCGTCGTCATCAGTTGGTCAGCCGTGCTGTCAGTGTGCAAATGCAAGAAGAGCCAAGCGAGGAAGCGATGGCTGATATGTTCGCGGACCTTTACCACAACCCCGCAAAACGGGTCGGTTGAGAGCAGTGAACGCCGTGAAAAGTATCTACATCGATGGTCTGCAAGCGATTCACGCGGCCAAGCCATGTAGCCTGCGTCTAAGCAAGACAAGGTAAAGAAATAAAATGGGCAGCATGCATCCCGTACAGGTGATCGCGGTGACCGGCGGCAAAGGTGGCGTCGGAAAAACTAACGTGTCAGTGAATTTGTCCCTGGCCCTGGCAGAGCTTGGCCGTCGCGTCATGCTGCTGGATGCTGACTTGGGCTTGGCGAACGTCGACGTTCTGCTGGGGCTGACACCCAAACACACCCTCGCCGATGTGATCGAAGGCCGTTGTGAGCTGCGCGATGTGCTGCTGCAAGGCCCCGGTGGCATTCGCATCGTGCCCGCAGCCTCGGGCACCCAGAGCATGGTGCACCTGAGCCCGGCGCAGCATGCCGGCCTGATTCAGGCATTCAGTGATATTGGCGATAACCTCGACGTGCTGGTGATCGACACCGCCGCCGGGATCGGCGAGTCCGTGGTCAGCTTCGTGCGCGCGGCGCAAGAAGTGCTGTTGGTGGTGTGCGACGAACCGACTTCGATTACCGACGCCTACGCCCTGATCAAACTGCTCAACCGTGACCACGGCATGAATCGCTTCCGCGTGCTGGCCAACATGGCCCAAAGCCCGCAGGAAGGTCGCAACCTGTTCGCCAAGTTGACCAAGGTCACGGATCGGTTCCTCGATGTCGCCCTACAATACGTTGGTGCAGTTCCCTACGACGAGTGTGTGCGCAAGGCCGTGCAAAAGCAGCGTGCGGTCTACGAAGCGTTCCCTCGTTCGAAGTGCGCACTGGCGTTCAAGGCGATTGCCCAGAAGGTCGATACCTGGCCGTTGCCCGCTAACCCGCGGGGGCATCTGGAGTTTTTCGTGGAGCGATTGGTGCATCAAACGAGCGCAGGACCGGTGCTATGACATCCAGCGGCTACAACCTTTACAAAAAGTCGGCACGTGACAGCCAGGGCGAACTGATCGAGCGCTATGCGCCGCTGGTCAAGCGCATTGCCTATCACTTGCTGGCCCGCCTGCCCGCCAGTGTGCAGGTGGAAGACCTGATCCAGGCCGGCATGATCGGCCTGCTCGAAGTGTCGACCAAATACGACGCGAGCAAAGGTGCGAGTTTCGAGACGTATGCGGGTATCCGCATCCGTGGCGCGATGCTCGATGAGGTGCGTAAAGGGGATTGGGCGCCGCGTTCGGTACACCGCAATACGCGCATGGTGAGTGACGCAATTCGCGCAATTGAAGCAAAAACCGGTCGTGACGCTAAAGATCACGAAGTTGCGGCCGAACTCCAATTGAGTCTCGACGATTATTACGGGATTTTGAACGATACCTTGGGCAGCCGCTTGTTCAGTTTCGACGACCTGTTGCAGGACGGCGAACACGAAGGGCTGCACGAGGACGGCGCGAGTGCTCACCTGGAACCGTCACGCGACCTGGAAGACGAACGTTTCCAGGGTGCGTTGGCGGACGCGATCGCCAATTTGCCTGAGCGTGAGCGACTGGTGTTGGCGCTGTACTACGACGAAGAGCTGAACCTCAAGGAAATCGGTGAGGTCCTGGGGGTCAGCGAATCGCGTGTCAGCCAGCTGCACAGCCAATGCGCCGCCCGCTTGCGGGGGCGATTGGGAGAGTGGCGCGCGCGCTGACAGGCAGTGTGGGGACACTGCAGCGCAACTGCTCGAGAGGTTAATCGCCTTTCGCGGCTTCGTTCCGTGGTGCCCCTGGCAGTCCTTTTTGTGTAACGCCTGTTGATTGAAATGGCGCGTCCAGGTGCTGGGCGCGTTTAAGACTGCTTGGAGGTCGAATTGGACAAGAACATGAAAATCCTCATCGTTGATGACTTCTCAACGATGCGGCGGATCATAAAAAACCTGTTGCGTGACCTTGGGTTCACCAACACGGTCGAGGCGGATGACGGCATTACGGCGATTCCGATCCTCAACAGCGGGAGCATCGACTTTCTGGTAACCGACTGGAACATGCCGGGCATGACCGGTATCGACCTGCTGCGCCACGTACGCGCTGACGAAAAGCTGCGCAGCTTGCCTGTGCTGATGGTGACCGCCGAAGCCAAGCGTGAGCAGATCATCGAAGCCGCCCAAGCCGGGGTTAACGGTTACGTGGTCAAGCCGTTCACGGCGCTGGCGCTGAAAGAGAAGATTGAAAAAATCTTCGAACGCATCGGTCATTGAGGCTGCAACGGGGGAGCTATGGCGCATAAAGAAACGTCGCAGGGAGACTTTGAGTCGACCCTGAAAAAGCATGCTCACCAGTTAGTCGACAGCCTTGAAAAAGGCCAGTTCGGCGACGCGGTGCAGTTGATCCATGAGCTCAACCAGACCCGTGACCGCGGCCTGTATCAGGAAGTGGGCAAGCTCACACGCGAGCTGCACAGTGCGATCGTCAATTTTCAGATTGACCCGCATATGCCCCAGGCCGAAGAGATTTCGCAAATCACCGACGCGACCGAACGCCTGTCCTATGTGGTCAGGCTGACTGAAGCGGCGGCCAACCGCACCATGGACCTGGTGGAAAACGCCACGCCTCTGGTCAACGGCATGGCCAACGAAGCCCAGGCCCTGAGTGTTGACTGGGGCCGCTTCATGCGTCGGGAAGTGGGTGCAGAAGAGTTTCGTGAGTTGGCGCGCCGGGTTGAAGGTTTCCTGTCGCGCAGCGAACAGGAAAACCGCACGGTTTCCAGCAACCTCAACGACATTCTGCTGGCCCAGGATTACCAGGACCTCACCGGTCAGGTGATCAAGCGCGTGACCCAATTGGTCACCGAAGTGGAAAGCAACTTGCTCAAACTGGTGCTCATGGCCGGCCAGGTTGATCGTTTTGCAGGCATCGAACATGACCGCGAAGCGATCCTCTCGGAAAAAGATCCACAAAAACATCTCGCCAAGGGTGAAGGTCCGCAGATTCATGCCGATAAACGTGAAGACGTTATGTCAGGTCAGGATGACGTAGATGACCTGTTATCCAGTTTAGGCTTCTAAGGAGCACCCACATGAGCTTCGGCGCCGATGAAGAAATCCTTCAGGATTTCCTTGTAGAGGCCGGCGAAATTTTAGAGCAACTGTCCGAACAACTGGTCGAGCTGGAAAGCCGCCCGGATGATGCGAACCTGCTCAATGCAATTTTTCGCGGTTTTCACACTGTAAAAGGGGGCGCCGGCTTCCTCCAGCTCCATGAGCTGGTGGAGTGCTGCCACATCGCCGAGAACGTGTTCGACATCCTGCGCAAGGGTGAGCGTCACGTTGATTCGGAGTTGATGGACGTGATTCTCGAAGCACTGGATGCGGTCAACGGCATGTTCAGCGAAGTGCGCGAACGTGCACCGATCACTGCCGCCACGCCGGAGTTGCTGGCCGCCCTGGCGCGCTATGCAGAGCCTGCCGACACCGCCGCTGCACCCGTGGCGCCCGCCGCCCCTGAACCGGTGGTGGAAGCTGAAGTCGACGTGACGGACAGCGAGTTCGAGCAGTTGCTCGACTCCCTCAACGCGGTCAAGGCTGAGGCTGAGGCGCCGCGTGCGCCTGTGGCTGCGCCGACCAGTGAAGACATCACGGACGCAGAGTTCGAATCCCTGCTCGACCAGTTGCACGGCAAAGGCCAGTTCGCCGCCGACGCCGTGGCACCTGCCGCTGCGGCGCCAGCACCTGCGGCCCCGGCCAGCACCGACATTACCGATGACGAATTCGAAGCGTTGCTCGACCAACTGCACGGCAAAGGCACGTTTGCTGCCGACGCCTTGCCGCAAGTCTCGGCGACCGCCGCAGCGCCAGCCGCCGCCTCAGCCGCCGCACCGGCACCGGCCGGCGACGGGTTGATCTCTGACAACGAATTCGAAGCCTTGCTCGACGAGTTGCACGGCAAAGGCAAGTTCAGCGAGGTGGCCCCGGCTGCCGCCGCTGCCACGGCTGCACCCGTAGCGGCCAAAGCCGCTGCGCCGGTTGCCGCCAAGCCAGCGCCAGCCCCGGCTGCCGCACAGGCGCCAGCCCGCGCTGCCTCGGCACCGCCGGCGGAAAAACCTGCGACTGAAGCCGAAACCACCGTACGGGTTGATACCGCGCGCCTGGACGACATCATGAACATGGTCGGCGAGCTGGTGCTGGTGCGTAACCGCCTGGTGCGCCTGGGCCTGAACAGTGGCGACGAAGCCATGCAAAAGGCCGTGTCGAACCTCGACGTGGTGACGGCTGACCTGCAAACCGCGGTGATGAAAACGCGGATGCAGCCGATCAAGAAAGTCTTCGGCCGCTTCCCGCGTCTGGTTCGCGACCTGGCCCGTCAGTTGAAGAAAGAGATCAACCTGGAGCTGGTGGGTGAAGAAACCGACCTCGACAAAAACCTTGTCGAGGCCCTGGCCGACCCGCTGGTCCACTTGGTGCGTAACGCCGTCGACCACGGCGTCGAAACCCCGGAAGAACGCGAAGCCTCGGGCAAGTCCCGTGGCGGCAAGGTGATTCTGGCGGCAGAGCAAGAAGGCGACCATATCCTGCTGTCGATTACCGATGACGGCAAAGGCATGGACCCGGCCATTTTGCGCAATATCGCGGTCAAGCGTGGCGTGATGGACAAGGACGCTGCCGACCGTCTGACCGACACCGAGTGCTACAACCTGATCTTCGCCCCGGGCTTCTCGACCAAAACCGAGATTTCCGACGTGTCCGGCCGTGGCGTCGGCATGGACGTGGTGAAGACCAAGATCAGCCAGCTCAACGGCTCGATCAATATCTACTCGACCAAGGGCCAGGGCTCCAAGATCGTCATCAAGGTGCCATTGACCCTGGCGATCATGCCGACCCTGATGGTGATGCTGGGCAACCAGGCGTTTGCCTTCCCGCTGGTCAACGTCAACGAAATCTTCCACCTCGACCTGTCGCGCACCAACGTGGTGGACGGCCAGGAAGTGGTGATCGTGCGCGACAAAGCGTTGCCACTGTTCTACCTCAAGCGCTGGCTAGTGGCATCGGCCAAGCATGAGGAGCAGCGCGAAGGCCATGTGGTGATTCTCTCCGTGGGCACCCAGCGTATCGGCTTTGTGGTCGATCAATTGGTGGGTCAGGAAGAAGTGGTCATCAAGCCTTTGGGCAAAATGCTGCAGGGAACCCCGGGCATGTCGGGTGCGACCATCACCGGTGACGGTCGGATCGCGCTGATTCTCGACGTTCCGAGCATGCTCAAGCGTTACGCCGCACGGCGTATTTGATTCTGGTGGGGCAGGGCGGTATCGCCCGTCCCGCCTAACGGAGTGTTTATGGCAGTCAAGGTCCTGGTGGTGGACGATTCGGGTTTCTTCCGCCGCCGCGTCTCGGAAATTCTTTCCGCCGATCCAACCATTCAGGTGGTCGGTACGGCCACCAACGGCAAAGAGGCGATTGATCAAGCCATTGCGTTGAAGCCTGACGTGATCACCATGGACTACGAGATGCCGATGATGGATGGCATCACGGCTGTTCGGCACATCATGCAGCGCTGCCCGACCCCGGTATTGATGTTCTCTTCACTCACTCACGAAGGCGCCCGGGTCACCCTGGATGCGCTGGACGCGGGTGCGGTGGACTTCCTGCCGAAGAATTTTGAAGACATCTCGCGCAACCCCGAGAAGGTCAAGCAGATGCTGTGCGAGAAGGTGCACAGCATTTCGCGCAGTAACCGTCGCAGCCTGTTCAGCACGCCGGCGCCCGCACCGGTTGCCGCGCCGGCACCGACCACCTCGACGTTTGCCCGCCCGGCACCAACGCCTGCGCCAGTGGCGCGGCCGGCTCCAGCGCCGGTTCGCGCGCCGGCACCGAGCGCCCATTCGCCTGCGCCAAAACGCAAAGCCTACAAGCTGGTGGCTATCGGCACGTCTACCGGCGGCCCGGTAGCCCTGCAGCGCGTATTGACCCAATTGCCGGCGAACTTTCCGGCACCGATCGTGTTGATCCAACACATGCCTGCCGCGTTCACCAAGGCCTTCGCCGAACGCCTGGACAAGCTTTGCAGCATCAGCGTCAAGGAAGCCGAGGATGGCGACATCCTGCGTCCGGGCCTGGCGCTGTTGGCGCCGGGTGGCAAGCAGATGATGATCGACGGGCGTGGCTCGATCAAAATCCTGCCGGGCGACGAGCGCCTTAACTACAAGCCGTGCGTGGATATCACCTTCGGTTCGGCGGCCAAGTCCTACGGTGACAAAGTTCTGGCGGTGGTACTCACCGGCATGGGCGCCGACGGCCGTGAAGGTGCGCGCCTGCTCAAGCAGAGCGGCAGCGCGATCTGGGCGCAGGACGAAGCCAGTTGTGTGATTTATGGCATGCCCATGGCCATCGTCAAGGCTGACCTGGCCGACGCCGTTTACAGCCTGGACGACATCGGCAAACATCTGGTGGAGGCTTGCCTCTGATGGATGTACTGAGCCTGATCGGCATCATCATGGCGTTTGTCGCAATTATCGGCGGCAACTACCTGGAAGGCGGCCACCTCGGCGCCCTGGCCAACGGCCCGGCGGCGCTGATCGTGCTTGGCGGCACCGTCGGCGCTGCGCTGTTGCAGTCACCGATGAGTTCGTTCAAGCGTGCCATGCAGATTGTGGTGTGGATCATTTTCCCGCCCCGCGTTGACCTGCCTGGCGGCATCGACCGCGTGGTCAACTGGAGCCTCACCGCGCGCAAGGAAGGCCTGCTGGGCCTTGAAGGCGTGGCCGATGCCGAACCCGACAGCTACTCGCGCAAGGGCCTGCAACTGTTGGTGGACGGCGCCGAACCGGAAGCGATCCGCAGCATCCTGGAAGTGGATTTCTACACCCAGGAAAGCCGCGACATCAACGCTGCCAAAGTCTTTGAAAGCATGGGCGGCTACGCGCCGACCATCGGCATCATCGGTGCGGTAATGGGCCTGATCCACGTGATGGGCAACCTGGGTGATCCGTCGCAGTTGGGCAGCGGCATTGCCGTCGCCTTCGTCGCAACCATCTACGGCGTGGCCAGCGCCAACCTGTTGCTGTTGCCGGTGGCGAGCAAGCTCAAGTCGATCGCCATGCGCCAGTCGCGTTACCGCGAAATGCTGCTGGAAGGGATCTTGTCGATTGCCGAGGGTGAGAACCCGCGTTCCATCGAATTGAAGCTCCAGGGCTTCATGGATTGATGGGCACTGCACCCAACAATGGGGGGAGGTTCCATGAGCCGTCGCCGCCGCGAGCCTGAAGAACACGTTAACCACGAGCGCTGGCTGGTGTCCTACGCGGACTTCATCACCTTGCTGTTCGCGTTTTTTGTGGTGATGTACTCCATCTCGTCGGTCAACGAAGGCAAGTACAAGGTCGTTTCCGAAGCGCTGCTCGGGGTGTTTTCAGACTCTGAGCGCGCCCTCAAGCCGATCCCGATTGGTGATGAGCGGCCCAAGACCGTGACCCCGGCCAAGCCGCTGGTCAACGACAGCGACGAAACCGCTGCCGGCATCGGTGGCACCAGCGACCCGTTGAAAAGTATTGCCGACAACATCAGCGCCGCGTTTGGCGACCTGATCAAGTCCAACCAGATGACCGTGCGCGGCAATGAGTTGTGGGTAGAGATCGAATTGAATTCCAGCCTGCTGTTCGCCAGCGCCGATGCGATGCCGAGCGACCAGGCGTTTACCATCATCGATAAGGTGGCGGCGATCATCAAACCGTTTGAAAACCCGGTGCACGTCGAAGGCTTTACCGACAACGTGCCGATTGCCACGGCGCAGTACCCGACCAACTGGGAACTGTCTTCAGCGCGCGCCGCGAGCATCGTGCGCATGCTCGCCATGCAGGGCGTCAACCCTGGGCGATTGGCGTCGGTGGGCTACGGTGAATTCCAGCCGGTGGCCAATAACGCCACCGCCGAAGGCCGCGCGCGCAACCGCCGTGTGGTGTTGGTGGTGTCGCGTAACCTGGATGTACGCCGCAGCCTGACCGGTACCGGCACGGCCAATGCAACGCCGGATGCGGCGTTGAAGCGGGCTGGCACACAAACTGCACCACCTGCTGTCAAGCCGTCGGTTCGTCAGAGCGCCGTCAATTCTCCGTCACCGGCCAAATAACTTTATGCACTGTCTCGGTTGCGCCAACGCCTGCCGGGAGGAATCAACTGAATGAGAGTCTGGGCAGTTGCCAATCAAAAAGGTGGGGTCGGCAAGACCACCACTTCCATCGCCCTGGCCGGCTTGCTGGCCGAGGCGGGCAAGCGCGTGGTCGTGGTCGATCTGGACCCTCACGGCTCCATGACCAGCTATTTCGGCTATGACCCGGATGCGCTGGAACACAGCTGCTACGACCTGTTCCTGAACAAGGGCAGTGTGGCTGCCGACTTGCCCGGGCAACTGCTGTTGCCCACCAGCAACGACAGCATTTCCCTGCTGCCGTCGAGCACCGCGCTGGCCACCCTTGAGCGCCAGTCGCCGGGGCAGAGCGGCTTGGGCCTGGTGATCGCCAAGACCCTGGCGCAACTGTGGCAGGAATTCGACTACGCAATCATCGACAGCCCGCCGTTGCTCGGCGTGCTGATGGTCAACGCCTTGGCGGCCAGCCAGCAATTGGTGATCCCGGTACAGACCGAACACCTGGCAGTCAAAGGCCTGGAGCGCATGGTCAGCACCCTGGCGATGATCAACCGTTCGCGCAAACAGGCGCTGCCGTACAGCATCGTGCCGACCCTGTTCGACCGTCGCACCCAGGCGTCGCTCGGCACGTTGCGGGTGTTGCGCGATGCCTACCCCGAGACTATCTGGAATGGCTACATCCCGGTGGACACGCGCTTGCGCGACGCCAGCCGTGCCGGGCTCACCCCGTCGCAGTTCGACGGTAAAAGCCGTGGCGTGCTGGCGTACCGCGCGTTGCTCAAGCACCTGCTGTCGCAGCAGCTTGTGGCGCAGGTGGCGTGATGATCCGTCCCGTTGAACTCAAGACCCGGCCGCAACTGGCGCTGGAATCCTACCTGGATGCCTTGCTGCAGGAGGCGACCGCAGAAGAATTGCCGGAACCGATCCTTGTGGTGGCGCCGGCGGTAGAACCGGACAGCACGCTGGATGAATTCCAGCTGGCGGTGCTGGAAGAACAAGCCCGCGATGCACACGTTGTGGCCGCGCCGGTTGTGGTGCCCATTACGCCTGTGGTGCTGGCGCCGGCGGTAATCGAGCCGGTGGTGGAAGTGCACCTGCCGCCGAACATCACGCCGCCGCCGGTGACCGGCGACGGTCGCCCGGCGTGGGCCGCCGAGCCGTTTGAATGCCTGCTGTTCGACGTCGCCGGGTTGACCCTGGCGGTGCCGTTGGTGTGCCTGGGCTCGATTTATTCGCTGGCCGGTCAGGAGCTGACGCCACTGTTCGGGCAACCGGAGTGGTTCCTCGGCATTCTGCCGAGCCAGGCCGGCAACCTGAAAGTGCTCGACACTGCGCGCTGGGTGATGCCTGACCGTTATCGCGATGACTTTCGCGAGGGTTTGCAGTACGTGATATCGGTGCAGGGCTATGAGTGGGGGCTGGCGGTGCATCAAGTCAGCCGTTCGTTGCGCCTGGACCCAAATGAAATCAAATGGCGCAGCCACCGAGGCCAGCGGCCCTGGTTGGCGGGTACCGTGATCGAACACATGTGCGCATTGCTCGACGTCGCTGAACTGGCCGAGTTGATCGCCAGTGGCGCCGTCAAATCGATGCCGCAGAACAAACGCAGTTGATTGAACAATAAGGGCCGGGCGGTTGCGCGGCCAAACCAGCACACACGCCGTCTCCAACGGCATTTGAAGGGGTCAGTGGTATGAACAATAAATCAGCGTCCGCACAAGGTCTGGATGATCCGATCCTGCAATGGGTCACCTTCAAACTGGACAACGAGTCCTATGGCATCAACGTTATGCGCGTGCAGGAAGTGCTGCGCTACACCGAGATCGCTCCGGTTCCGGGTGCGCCAAGTTACGTGCTGGGTATCATCAACCTGCGCGGCAATGTGGTGACGGTCATCGACACGCGCCAGCGCTTTGGTCTGGCACCGAATGAGGTCAACGACAACACGCGTATCGTGATTATTGAAGCCGACAAGCAAGTGGTCGGGATCATGGTCGACAGCGTGGCTGAAGTGGTTTACCTGCGTCAGTCGGAAGTGGAAACTGCGCCGAACGTGGGCAACGAGGAATCCGCCAAGTTTATCCAGGGCGTGTGCAACAAGAACGGCGAGCTGCTGATTCTGGTTGAGCTGGACAAGATGATGAGCGAAGACGAGTGGTCGGAACTGGAGAATATCTGATTGTTCTTTGAGGCAGCGGTGATTGTCCTGGCGCTGTTATGGGCCGGGACTTTGGCGTTCGTGCTGCGCTATGTGCGCCAGCAACGGGAGTTGGCCGTGCAACAGGCTGAGCGTGATGCTGTGCGTGATCGGCGTTTGGTGGAGTTGGTCAAGCGTGTGGATCATTTTCAGCAGAGTGCGGTGAAAGTGGGGGATGAGGTGCATGAGTTGCGCGCGATTCTTGGGCCTTTGCCGGATAGGTTGGTGCAGTTGGAACAGCGGGATCCTTCGAATTTGTCGTTTGCTCAGGCGGCTAAGTTGGTGGGGATGGGGGCTACGGTGGATGAGTTGACGCAGTCGTGTGGGTTGACTCAGGCTGAGGCGCAGTTGATGAGTAAGTTGCACAAAGGCTGATGGGTGTTTGTGTACATATCCGTTGCTGCGGTAACGGCTGAAATCGGTTCCGCTCTTACAGCGGGTCACTTTTGGCAAACGCCCCAAAAGTAACCAAAAGGTCTTTGCCCCACCACTCGGCACCTCGCTTAGGCTCGGTGTGCCCGCACTCCGGCTTGAATCCGTGGGCCGCCGCGATGGGC
>NZ_JAUTYR010000061.1:0-14645 GCF_041946035.1 Pseudomonas sp. AMR01 | reverse complement strand
CGTTGGCGGTGACGCTCAAGTCATCACCCGCCACGACAGTATTGCTGTCGAGACCGCCATGCACAGTGGCGGTGGTGTTGCCGTCGTAGACCTTGTTGTCGGCGGTGAATGCACCGCCAATCGCGCGTTGGGAGATGGTGTATGTCCCTTGGACATAACTGATGTCGTAGCCGAGCTGATCGGAGTAGAGGCCACTCATGCTAAGGGCATAGGCTCCGGCGTTACGGGCAGAGGTGCTACCATAGATCGGCGTGCCCAGGACCTGGGCACTACTAGCTGATAGCGTAAAGCCATTTCCGCTTACCGTAGCAATGCTCCCGTCGTAGACCCGGCCATTATCGTTCACCGTTGCATTCACTGGTTTGAGAAAGCTGCGCAGCAAAGGCGTCGTCTGCCCCTCGTATAGGCGCCAAGCCCTCCCGGTCCCGCCCGTAGCATCGATGTCCCAGTTCTGGAAAGTGGTGAGCGTGGTCAGCTCGCTCTGGCTCTTACCGATGCCAAAGCTGTTGTAATTGCTCGCATTATTAATGCCCGCGCCTGAGCTATCTGTGGTCGCGTAGAAGGAGTCGGTGATGGAATTGCCACTATGCTGCCCGAGCAAACCGCCAACGAAGGTCCGATTACCGCGTAAGGCTGTTGCGCTACCCAAGGCGTAGCTTTGCTGCACCGTACCTATATTGCTTGCAACCAAGCCGCCTGCGTAGTTCGAGTCGATGCCGTCACTGGCGGATGCATCTCCCACAGCGTAACTTTGATAGATGCTTCCCTGGGCATTAGTACCGACTAAACCGCCCGCTAACGCAGAAGTTTTACCTCCGGAGGCGATAACTGACGCTGTGGAATAGCTGCCGCTAATAGTCCCCCCTTGCGCGGTACCGTTCACAGTTATGAAGGTGTTATTGCCTACCAATCCTCCAGCGATATTTTGATCCGCGTTGGCGTCGCCAGTTGTAACGGAACCCGTGGAATAACTGCTGTCGATACTCCCCAAATTGCGCGCGGCGAGGCTACCAGCAAAATTATCATTGCCGCCGGAAGCCGAGAAAAAACCGTCAGTAAGGCCCAAGTGGGTCACATGAGCCCCGCTTCCTAAAGTGCCAAACAGTCCGGCCTCAGCGTTGGTGCTTTGCGAGGAGGCATGGACCGAGACCTGAAGCTTATCGATCAGGTGACCGCCACCGTCCAAAGAGCCTGTGAAAGGTCGATCGAAGTTGCCGATAGGCACAAATCCACTGCAAGAGGAATCACAGTTCCAGTTCTGGGTACCTACAGCCTGGATATCATTGGCCAGTTTGAAGTGGCTGCTCAGGAAACCTTGCATCCCCTGCACACCATAAACGTCGGTGAGCAGGTAAGGGTTGCTTGAACTTCCATCCCCCCCGTTCGCGCGCAGGAAGGAGCCGCCATTCAAGCGAAAGTCATGGGCCTGAAATGTTGGTAAGTTTGCACTGTTTTGAATCCAGGTTCCCTCTACAAAATTAAAAGTTCCCACGTCAATCGCGGCGTTGACGTTAACGTTGCGCGCTATATTCAGTGTCAGGCCGCCATTGACGGCGCTGATGGGCGCATTGATATTCAGGTCGCGCAACGTAAGCAGGCTCAGGGTAGTCGCGGCATTCCAGCTGATTGGCGCCTGGATATTCAGATCTCCAGGCTCGCTGCCTTGAGAGTCAGTTTGCAGAAGAATATTGGTGCTGGCCAGATTGGAGACGAGAGTGTCTGCACCAATGCCGCTGGTGGTTTGAGCTTGGCCACCCGCCGATACGGTGAAATCGGTGGGGTCGACAAGCCACTTGCCGGTCCGTCCCTTGGGCGCCTGAGTAGTGACTCGAGTCGCCGGTGCTATCTGTACCTGTGCACCACTCGTTTCGACGAAACCGCCGTTTCCACCGTTGATGGCGCTGGCATCCAGAGTGCCGGCCACCTCGGCACGCCCACCGTGCTCCAGATCGGCCAATAGCAGGATCTTGCCCTCGTGTTCCGCCACCGTGTGAGCCTGCAGCGTGCCAGTATTGCTCACCACTGCCGAGGCGAGAGCGTTGGCGCCCTGAGCATTGAGTACTATCTGCCCACCATCAGCGTAGATTGCACCGCCGTTACGGATGCTGGACTGCAACTCAGACGCACTGACGGCAATCTGCAGATGACCGTCGGCACCCGCTACGAAGCTGACTTCCTGACCGCCCGCGAGCACGACGTTGCCGTTATCGGCCGATATACTGCCGGTGTTGCCGACGGTTCGCCCCAGCAGTGCTACGGTGCCATTCTTGGCGCTGATATGACCTTGGTTGACAACCTCGCCCTTGCTCTGGTCTGTGAGCACGAATCGATCCCGCCCGGCCAGGAAGTCCTCGTTGGCAATATCCAGCGTCGAGGCGACCAGACCTCCCGTGTTCACTTGGGCGCTGGGGCCGAAGAGTACTCCTGCGCCGTTGACCAGGTAGACCCTGCCATTAGCGGAAAGGCTGCCCTGGATCAGCGATTGACCACCGCCGCCCGTGACACGATTAAGTGCTGTCGCATTCGAGCCTGGCTGGTTGAAGCGCACGCTTGCGTTCTGACCTATGTCGAAGGATTGCCAGTCAAGGATGGCACGATCGGAATGCTGCTCGACAACCAGCTGATTGTCCTGCTGATGAAGTAATGCCTGGCCGCCGACGACCTTCCCGCCTGCTGGCAGCGTGCCGGGTTCAAGAGCCAGGCTAGGCGCGGACACCACTAATAGGCTTACCATGACCGCCAGAGGGAGTGGATGGAACGTTTGTTCTCGATGTAGGACGTTAACCCTGAAAGTCCACCTCAACCACGCCGCATAATCGTAGTTCAGTGCGCGTGACGCCGCATGCCGGGGAGTTGCAATGGGGGCTTGTCGTTTCATGTTTATGTCCCGCGCAAAAGTCTGAGCAGTTGTGAGTCAATTAACCTAGAAGCTTTGACTGGCGGTGAGCCAGACACGCGGTCCGGTCGAGCCACCATCCTGGTCTTGATCGCTTCGGGTTCCACCGGGATTGTTGCCTAGCGGCACCGCGAATATCCCATTGATGGCGAAACCACGCGCATGGGTCCAGGCAAGACCGACGCCGCTAGCATAGAGGGGATAGGTGTTACGGCCGCTAGCTGCAGTATCCCAGCCTCGCCAGGGAGTCTGATGTTGGCGTATGACACCCGCATCAAAGAAGGCATAACCATCCAAGTTCGCAATACCCAGCATGGGTAGCAGGCTGTGCAGCTCCAGTTGCATCAGGGCACCACTGTCGCCACTGCCCTCGTTGACCGGATACCCCCTCACGCCGTAGGGGCCACCCAGGCTGAACTGTTGCGACGAGGCAAGGTTATTGAAAGCGAGTTGACTGGCGAAGCGTCCTCTCAGATAGAGCGCCGGAGCCAGTACCTGATCGCGGCGAAGTTCGACCCCAAGCGCAGCGAAGCCGCCTTCAACGCCCGCGCTTTGGGCGTCCTGATCACGGTCCGCGGCAATCCGCAGCGCGGCGCGCCCGCCCTCCAGTGAGAGCCTTCCAGTGGTGACACCGCCACCGCCCCAACCATCCCTGGCGTCGCCTCGCAGTTCGAGCGTCGCCAGTTGAATATCTCGCCGGCGCAGGGTGACGTCAAAGGCCTCGTCTTCCAGACGCGCATGGCTGACGTCCAGCCCCACCGTGACATTGCGTTCTGTGCTGCGCAACAATGGATAGTTTAGACCAGCATACAGGGTGCGACTCTGGCCGCGTGCGTCCAGCTCGGCAAACTCTTTACCTAGGTTGTAGTGCAACTGGCCATAACCGAGGTTGGCGCGTAGACCGTTATAACCTGCTGGCGCGCTATAGGAGACGCTTTCGTAGTCGAGTCGCTCACTAAGTACTCCACTGAGCTGTACCTGGTCACCAAAGCCGCTGGGGTTGTCGAGCCTGACGCTGCCGAAGCCCTGTCCATGACCGGTGAAACGGTTGCCAAAGTTGTTGGCACCGGCAACACCTGCGAATAAAGGCGTGTCGCTAATCTGCAACGCCAGATCACTTGTGCCGGGCGCCTGCCCTGGACGCAGCGTACCCTCAGCCCGAACTCCGGGTAGATCGTTGGCCAGCAATAGCCCGCGTTCAAGTTGTGAGAGTGAGTACGGCTCATCAGCATTGAGATCTCGGCTCACTAGAGTGGATACAAAGTCTCTGCGGACACGGCCTGTACCTGGCGCAACCTGCAGCCGTCCAAAGCGCCCTTCAACGATATTGATGCGCAGAGTACCGTCGCTGACATCCTGCGTAGGCAATTGCACTCTCACAAACCAGCCGCGCTCGCGGTAGTAGCCTACCAGTTGTTGTGCAGCGGCCTGCAATTCACTCAGGGTCAGAGGACGATTGAGGTAAGGGTCGAGTTGATGTGCAAGGTCGGTGACCGGGATCAGCTTGGCACCGGCAATGTTGATGTTCCGAATAACAACCTTGGGCCCGCGATGAGCGACGTCTGAAAGAGGGGCAGGTGAGGCAGGCGAAGGCGTAGCGACAGGCCTCTGCCGGATCTGATCTATCTGTCGCTGAAGCTGCCCCGCATCCGGCGCAACCTGGGCTTGAGAAGCTGCAGCATAGAACGCTGCTCCAATCAGAATCAGGGGTACGATGGGACTATCGCCGAGTGTGAGCGCTGCTCGCATAATGTTAGTCCTTTTGAAAATGCGGTCCGTTCTAGACCCTAATCTATTGCGTTTTGGCCTTTATCAGCCCGATAGACACTATCCAATATTGATAGGTTCACAGAGTAATTCGCCTAGGGAAGCTCTGGAGTAGAACTCAATTTTTGATGCCCTCGCGCCTTGACGCTCAAAAACGCTCGCCCGATAACATAGTCAGACTTTTCCCGCTTTTAACTCATCGATTTTTTTCGGACAGCACCTTCCAAGGCGTTGTTCCGCATTAAAGGCTCACCTCTCCCACATCCAGTAGCCGTCTTCGCACCATCCAAAGGTTCGACAGGGCAAGTAGAGTGACCTGTTGCTCGAGATTTTTGGTCAGCCCGCGAAACCGGACTTTTGTATAACCAAACTGGCGCGTGACAACCGGACTGGTTGTCCAACCTTCGCTCGTCCATGGGCTATCGCGAACTCGATCTTACGGTATACCCGTGTGATCAAACTTGTCTTGCCATGCTTTTTATAACTGCTTGGGCGTGCCGCGATCGACCAGGTCATCTGAGAATCCTGATACTCCTTACGCTTGTCTACGCCGGTGTAGCCTGTATCACCAATGACATAGGTTTCTCGCCGCGCAGCAACTGATCGAGTTGAGTTAAGTCCGCCACATTCGCCGCGGTGCCGACCAGGCGATGGACTAAACTAGACTCAGAATCGACGCCTATATACGCTTTCATGCCAAAAAATATTGATTTCTTTTCTTCGTCTGATGCATTTCGGGATCGCGTTTGCCGTCCATGTTCTTGGTCGAACTCAGCGCATGAATGATCGTCGCATCGACTACCGTGTCTTGGCTCAGCATCAAACAGCGATCCCCCAGACAGCCGTTGACGGCATGCAAAAATTCCGCCTGCAAGCTCGCGTTTTTTCAACAGACGCCGGAAGATGAGACTGGTGGCTTCTACGAGAATTCGATTTAGACTCAATCCCGCTAACAGGCGCAGGATCGTGATCTCTTAAAGCGCACCCTCCATCGCCGGAACGCTACAGCCGAACCAGCTCTGCATCAGATGAATACGCAGCACCGCTATTAATGGGTAGGCGGGACAGCCGCCGCCGGCCTTGGGGTAATGAGGATCGATCAGATTGATCAATCCCTTCCAGAGCACGACCTGATCCACTTCGCTCAGTAAACGCTTCTTCTGGGTTTGCTCACGTTAGCTGGAGTATTCGGCGTAGGCGAAGGTAATCTGCTTCATCAGGCGGCTCGGCGGCTGAGATCAGACACTTTGCCAAATCTGGAGGTCTTCTTCAGAGCTTCCATAAGTGAGTAAAGATATTCACGTGATTGCTATTTGAATGCGTTGCGCCATAACGGCAACCAATCCTTGAGCACGAGTCTGCCGGTCGAGGCTGACAAATAGTAGATGCCCCACGCCAAAAACCAGATTTTTCTGGATGTAATTATTGGCTGCTTGCACGATGATTATATCAATCGACATTAGATCAGGAGGATCAACTCCATAAATTTCGATTTCGGCCTAGTTTTATCTAATAATATTTAAATCGATCAGCTACTAATTATTTGCTCAAGTATTTTGCGCAAAAGTCACTATGCTTGATATTTTTATTGAAGCGTTATCTTGTAGTTCTTTGTGCAACTCATAACTCTTCAGCTAAAAAATTTGCCGAGCTTCGTCAGTAAGCATTCAAAAAAATTAAAGCGGCAAAAAAAATCAACTGGACTGCCAACCAAGAAATAGAGAGGCTTTTATGAATAGTAGTGTGCAGCATGACATCTCCTCCGATCTTTCCGCATTTATCGGAACTCACTTTGTTTACACTTATGACAATGGTTGGAAATACGAGTGGTACGCCCGCAACGACAATACATGCGACTATCGTATTCATCAGGGCCTTGTTGGTGGTCGGTGGGTAACTAACCAAAAAATGAATGCGGTGCAATTCGCTCCGGGCATCTATAAAGTTGACTGGCACGAACCGACGGGCACCTGTGTGAGTTTATTGTTTGACTTGAAGAGAAAGCTTATTCATGGAACAATTTTTTTCCCGCAGTGGATTGCAGGTGATGGTCAGCACCCTGAAAAAACCATCTGCTACCAGAATGAATTTATTGAAGATATGCATAGATTCCGCGATGAAGGTCCCGCATATCCTTATATCGTTATTCCTGAATTTGCTAAAGTAACCTACATGAAAAATGAGGGGGTTAACAACGAAGCCATCATCAATATGCCTCCAGGACAACTTCCTGATGATTTTTTCTCTAAAAAACAATTGAAACCCTGATGATTTCAGGTCACTTGTTGGCTTACAACAATAAACTCCAAGTTCGACCATCAGGAAATCGGTAACTTTCATAAATCAGCATAAAATTTTAGACTCTTTAATAATTATCGAGCAAGAAATATGAACGAAAAACTAAATATTAAAGTTTTCAATAATGGTGACGAACACGACGGTTTTGGTGTGAATTCAACAATCATCTATGGGCCGACAGAGGCCATGATCGTCGATGCTCAATTTACACTTGCAAATGCTCACCGGCTGGCAGCTGAGGCTATTGAAGTTGATCGTAAGATCAGCTTAATTTTTATCACTCACATGCACCCTGACCATTTTTTGGGGCTAAGCGTACTACATGAAGCGTTTCCGGAGGCGCGCGTCATCGCTTTCAGTAATTGCGCCGACCAGATCAATAGTGCGTACGACTTTAAGATTGAATATTGGGGTTACAAAGTACTTGGCAGAAATGGCTCAAAGTCTAAAGTCTTCGTGGAGCGTTTTGACGACTCTCAGCTTCTGCTGGACGGTTTCCCTATAAGCTTTTTCGGCCCAATGCGAGGGGATGCCAGTGAGTGCGTTGTAGTGTGGATCCAATCGATACGTACGCTGATAGCGGCTGACACAGTGTTTGACAAAGCACATGTATGGCTAGCCGATGCGCGCACCCCTGAGATGCGGGATGCATGGCTTGAAACGCTCGCCCTTCTGGAAAGCCTAAAGCCTGAAATTGTGGTGCCTGGGCATTCACCCAAGCATTCATCGCTATCGCCAAAAGCTATCAACTTCACACGGCAGTATATATTGGATTTTGAAGCCCAATGGAAACTGTCCAATAACTCGAAAGATTTAATTGAGCGTATGGACGCGCTGTATCCAGAACTGCCAGTAAAAATTTGCCTCGAATACGGTGCTAAAATCCTTAAAGATCAATGGTGCTGGGACGGCGATTGGCCCGAGTCATTGCGCCATACTAAATCGGTGATTTAACAGAATGCTTAGCTCCTATTAACAGCGCTCAATTTCGAATGCAGGGCATAGGAAACTTGCCCGAGGCATTGGCTGGCGCCGATTGACAAATGTCTCGGATCATGTATAGGCCCTTCAGTTAGAAATATCTATTTTATTTTCACCCTAAAGCTATTACGCCCGCAAAATTTCAAACTCAGAAGATATTTTCATGATTATAAAAAAATGGATAATTGCACTTATATCAGTTTTTCTGGCTGCATGTAATGCAGCTGGCGCAGGAAACTATCAGACCATTATTGATAAGGACACAGCAGAAAAAGTTGATCAGATTATCCGTTCAGACGTTATCCCTCTAGCTGGTGAGAGACACGGAGAAATTATCAGTCGCGTGTCTTCGAATTTTCTTGGGGTACCCTATCGCGCTGATACCCTGATAGGTGGTTCTGGCGTACCTGAAGCCCTTGTTGCAAACTTCAACGGGTTAGACTGTTTCACGTTGGTAGATTACGTCGAGGCCCTTAGCCGCAGTCGTGACCAGAAAGATTTTATGCATAGTCTCGCAAAAGTGCGCTACACCGGAAATAAAGTTGATTACCTCAGCCGTCGACATTTTTTTTCTGACTGGTTCGCCAACGCACCATACAACGCCAAAGATATCACTCCGCTTGTAAGCGCTGACTATAAAGTAATTGAAAAACAGCTTAACCGTAAACCGGATGGTGGTCAGTACATTACTGGCTTGGGCTTTCACACCCGAAAAATACAATTCATACCCGGAAGTGCCATTAACGAGAAGATATTGGATCGCCTGAAAAACGGTGATTATGTCGGTATTTATTCACCACTTGAAGGTCTCGACGTTTCGCACGTGGGGATCGTAATTCGTCACGACGGACAAGTCTGGTTCAGAAATGCTTCCTCTCTTGCCGTAAACAGGAAGGTGGTGGATGTACCCTTTCTTAAGTATGTGCGCCCTAAACCGGGCATCGTTGTCTTGCGGTCTGAGTTGCCAAGTACCGAAGCAGCTCTTTAGAGATTTTAAAGATACAAGAAAGCAGGAGCTCTTTTTCAGTCTGGGTATTTGCCTTGGTTAAGAGCTCCGTTAACCCATCTAGCCAACGATGAGCGGCGCGTTTAGGGAAATCCTGAAGTAAGTATCAACTTTTTATTCACTTGCGGCTTGATACTCAAAAAACACTCGCCTGATAGGATATTCAGACTTTTACCATTTTAACTCATCGAGTTTCCTTCGAACTGTAACTTTGCAAGGCGTTTTTCCGCATTTAAGGCACACCTCTCCTATAGCAAGTAGCCGTTTTCGCACCGTCCAAAGTTTCGATAGGGCAAATAGGATAGCCCGCTACGCGATTTTTTTAGCCAGCCCGCGAAACCGGAGTTTCGTGTAATCACACCCGAACTGGATGGCCCCACCTCGCTCGCACCTGGGCTATCGCGAACTCGATCTTACGGTGTACCCGTTTGATCAAAATTGTCTTGCCATACTTTTTGTAACTGCTTGAGCGTGCCGCGATCGCCAGATCATCTGATGATCCTCACGCTTGTCTACTCAGGTGTAGCCAGTATCACCAATGACATAGGTTTCCCCGTCGTGCAGCAACTGATCGACTTGAGTCAAGTCCGCCACATTCGCTGCGGTGCCGACCAGGCTATGGACTAAACCAGACTCGGCATCGACGTCGATATGCGCTTTATGCCAAAAAATATTGGTCTACTTTCTTCGTCTGATGCATTCGGGATCGCGTTTGCCATCCTTGCTCTTGGTCGAACTCGGCGCATAAATATCGTCGCATCGACTAACGAGTCTTGGCGCAGCATCAAATCGCGCCCCCAGACAGCCGTTGATGACCTGCAAGATCTCGCCTGTCAGCTCGTAGTTTTCAACAGCCGTCAGAAATTAAGAATGGTAGTTTCATCGAGAATCCGATCCAGACTTAATACCGAGAACTGACATAGGATCGTAGTCTCTTACGGCGCTTCCTCCGTCGCGGGATCTCTATAGCCGAACAAACTCTGCACCAGATGAATATGCAGCACCACATTAACGGACAGACGGGACGGCTAGGGTCGCCCTTGGGGCAATGAGGCGTGATCAGATTGATCAATCCCTTCGAGGGCACGATCTGACTCATTTCCATCAGGAAACGCTCTTTACGGGTTCGCTTGCGTTTGCCTGCGTACTCGGCTTCGGCGAGGTCTGCATCATCAGGCGTCTCGGAGGCTGAGATCAGACATTCTTCCAAATTTGAGGAGCTTCTTCAGCGTTTCCCGAGGGAGGCTAGGAAAAAGCTCAAAGGTAGTGAAATACATCACCATATGAACCGAATGCGGATTCCATGACTATCCGGACACCCATTCCACCGACATCCGGACACTGATTCCACACTGATCCGGACACTCATTCCACGAGCATCCGGACACCGATTCCACGGCCACCCGGATACTTTCAGGCAGGCAGCAACGCAGGATTATTCACTACCATCGACCTCTTTTATCGATGCGAAGAGGTCGTCGTGGAGCGTTTATCCATGCGTAAAATCCGAGAGGTACTAGGCCTAAAGTTCGACGCCGGCCTGTCCGTGCGCAAGATTGCTGCCAGCTTATCCATCGGCCATTCGAGCGCAGGGGACTACCTTTGCCGGTTCGCCGCCAGTGGGCTTCAGTGGCCCATCGATATTTCGGACGCTGAGCTGAATCGGCGGCTGTTTCCACCGGCGGTGCCGGTGCCCACCGACCAGCGCCCGATGCCTGACTGGGCATGGGTACACGCCGAATTGCGCCGCCCCGGCGTAACCCTGGCGCTGCTCTGGCAGGAATATCGACTCGCCCATCCACAAGGCTTCCAGTACAGCTGGTTCTGCGAGCACTACCGCCTTTGGGCCGCCAAGGTCGATGTGGTCATGCGCCAGGAACATCGGGCCGGTGAAAAGCTCTTCGTCGATTACGCCGGCCAGACCGCCCCAATCATCGACAGGAGCACTGGCGAGATCCGTCAGGCGCAGATCTTTGTCGCCGTCCTCGGTGGCTCCAGCTACACCTTTGCCGAGGCCACCTGGTCGCAAAAGCTCCCAGACTGGCTGGGCTCCCACGTGCGCTGCTTCGCTTTTCTTGGCGGCACATCGCAGATCCTGGTATCGGATAATCTACGCAGCGGCGTCACCAAGGCGCACCGCTACGAACCTGACATTAACCCCAGCTACCGCGACCTTGCAGAGCATTACGGCGTAGCCGTATTGCCTGCTCGCTCGCGCAAGGCAAGGGACAAAGCCAAGGTCGAAGTCGGCGTCCAGATCGTCGAGCGCTGGATCCTCGCCGTGCTGCGCAACCGCCAGTTTTTCTCGCTGGGCGAACTCAACACTGCCATCGCACTGCTACTGGATCGACTCAATCACAAGCCCTTCAAGAAGCTGCCCGGCTCACGCCGGTCGACCTTCGAGAGCATCGACCATCCGGCCCTGCAAGGGTTTCCGGAACACCCGTACGTCTACGCCGAATGGAAAAAAGTGCGCGTCCACATCGACTACCACGTCGAGGTTGATGGTCACTTCTACTCGGTTCCGTACCAACTGGTGAAGCACCAACTTGAAGTACGCCTTACGGCCCAGACCGTCGAATGCTTCCACGCCAACCAGCGCGTGGCCAGCCACCTTCGCTCGCAGCACAAAGGCCGCCACACCACTCAAACCGAGCACATGCCCAAGAGCCACCGCGAACACTCCGAGTGGACACCGCAACGGCTGATCCGCTGGGCCGAGCAGACCGGGCCCAACACCGCTGGCGTCATCGCCTACATCCTCGAACGCCGAATCCACCCACAGCACGGCTTCCGCGCCTGCCTGGGCATCCTGCGCCTGAGCAAACAGCAAGGCGAAGCGCGGCTGGAAGCCGCGTGCCAGCGTGCGCTGGCACTGGGCGCATGCAGTTACAAAAGCCTCGAATCGATCCTGCGCCAAGGGCTGGAGCGCCTGCCGCTGGCCCAGCAAAACCTGCCGCTACTGCCCGACGAGCACATCAACCTGCGTGGCCCGGGCTACTACCACTGACCTGAGAAAGGAGCTTCGAAATGCTACCGAATCCAACGCTCGACAAGCTACAAACCCTGCGCCTGCACGGCATGATTAAATCGCTGGGCGAGCAACACGCAACGCCCGATATCAATGATGTGAGCTTCGATGAACGCCTCTGCCTGATGGTCGACCGCGAGGTGACGGAGCGCGAAGACGCCCGCATGACCACTCGCCTCAAAGCGGCGCCGTTGCGCCACAACGCCTGCCTGGAAGACATCGACTACCGCAGCCCGCGTGGCCTGGACAAGGCCATGATCCTGCAACTGGGCAGTGGCCAGTGGCTGCGTGATGGCTTGAACTTGATCATCGGCGGGCCAACGGGCGTAGGCAAAACCTGGCTCGCCTGCGCACTGGCACACAAGGCCTGCCGCGACGGTTACAGCGTGCGCTATTTGCGTCTGCCGCGCTTGATGGAAGAACTGGGTCTGGCCCACGGCGACGGCCGCTTCGCCAAACTGATGGCCGGCTACGCAAAGACAGACCTGCTGATCCTGGACGACTTGGGCCTGGCACCGTTTACTGCGGCGCAGCGGCGCGACATGCTCGAACTGCTGGACGACCGCTACGGCAACCGCTCGACGCTGGTCACCAGCCAGATGCCGGTGGACAAATGGCATGCGCTGACCGGCGATCCGACCTTGGGCGATGCGATCCTCGACCGTCTGGTGCACAACGCTTATCGGATCGAACTGAAGGGCGAATCGATGCGCAGGCGCGCAACGAAATTGACGACGGCAGGGGCTTCAGACTAACAATGCAAACCTGCGTCGCTGCGCTCCGACTGCCTGCCCGAATGAGCGTGGAACGGGTGTCCGGATGTTGGCGGGCTGAGTGTCCGGATGGCGTGGAATCCGCAAACCGAACCTCGTATTAGCTCTAGGACCCTTTATGAACGTTGAATACGCCGGCAAACGGAAGCAAAACCGTGGGAGCCCTTCCTTACCGAGATGATCAGGCGGTGCCCTGGAGTGGTTTGTTGAGCTTGATCGAGTCCACCACCCAAAGAACGGCGGTGAGGGCACAGCCACATGGGCAGTGAGTGTTGTCCGGTTCGTTATGGATCAGTGTGCGTGGAAACTCAGCCGTTAATGCAGTGCGCTTGTGCTTCTGCTTTTTCTCGATCGTCGCTGGCACTGTTTGCAAGGCCTGAAGCTCTGCTTCAATCGCTGCGATATCGGTATCGATCAGGTCATCGAGCAGGCTGGCCTGCTCGGGATTTATCTGCTCGCTACGTTTGGCAAATTTCAAACGCTTGAGCTGGGCAATTTCGTGGGTTAGTTTCTCGATCAGCGTTTGGTCGCGGTTGATCTTCTTGCCCATCGTTTCAACGGTTTTACCCATCGTCTCAACTTGTTGGTCGAGCGTTTCTACGGTCTTGCCCAGCGTGTCGACCTGGTGGTCGAATGTCTCGACACGCTCCATCAACTGCGCCGCCAAGGCGCGCAGTTGTTAAGGGGTCAGGTGATCGAGATTGGGTAGCGAAGTCATGGGGCGGATTTTGCCAGAGCAGGTAATTCCCGGCGATAGATCGATAGGCTAATGGCAGCCATTAAAGCAGTGTGATCGAGCCTCCAGAACCTGCGCGTTGCCATGGCAGACCCAGCACTAACGCCTGAAGTTGCTCGGTATCCAGCTCCATCTCAGAACCGTGGCGAACGCCAGGCCAGTGGAACTTGCCTTGGTTTAACCGGCGCGCCGCCAGCCATATTCCGAGGCCGTCATGCACCGGCACTTTCATGCGATTGGCGCTGCAGTTCGCGAGCAGATAAGCACAGTGCGGCTGCGCCGCACCGAACACCGCAATAACCCTGGCTAACGCCGTCTCGGTGCCTGCGCGCATGTCCATCGGCTCGGTGGCGAGCTAGATGGAGTCGATACGAATCATCGCAGAAGGTCTCGAAGAAAGGTCGCTCAGGCAGCAGCATTTTCAGTGGGCCAGCTCACTTTTACGGTGCCGCGCGTGTGCTGTATTTCAACGCAGATATTTGATGATGATGATGGGTGGGATTTTGCCCCAGCCAGCGGCGACAGGGGTAATGGAATAAATGCAGGTTGCAGCGCTATGCTTTTCTGCGATTGCAGCCGAATCCATTTGTGGACGAGGTTTGCGTTGACGTTATGGCTGAGTGCGACGCTGGCAATCGAAGCACCAGGCTGGGCACACTCTTGAATGACTTGGGCTTTGAAGGAATTGGAATAAGAAAGGCGTGTTGGCTGCATGAAATACCCGCTAAAAAGGTTAGAACTGGTGCCTACTTAAATTTAAGTGCACACCATGTCTTGGCTTTGCGGGACTGAGTAGATGACTTGGCCGGACGCTTACGAAGTATCTGACGTCGCTCGCAACGCAAGATAAAAGCGGAAGTGGTGATTTACCTCTCAATGCGGTGATCGCGAGCCTTTCTAAACTGTTCTGGCCCGGCGGTCAGCTCCTTGAGTTCACGGAATTTGTCCAAGCTCTGGAAAACGAACAGAAGCGGATTCGCGCTCTTCAGAAAAAGCTTTCAGCAAGTATCCCATCGAGCATTGGAATGCAGCCTTAGTAGGACATGCATTTTTCCGTTTGCAGCCACCGCCGCGAGTCAGTTTGTAGTGGTCAACTAATCCCGGACACGACGTTAAGTTTTTTCTCGGCCTGAGCCGGGGCCAGTCCATTGTTGAAC
>NZ_JAUTYR010000060.1:0-15738 GCF_041946035.1 Pseudomonas sp. AMR01 | reverse complement strand
GGGATCGAACCGCCGACATTCTGCTTGTAAGGCAGACGCTCTCCCAGCTGAGCTAATCACCCTTCGTTTCGGTGTGGCGCGCATTCTACGGAGCGACCCTATGTCTGGCAAGCACTTTTTTAAATCTTTTTTTTGAGGCCTTCCAATGGCTTAGGCAGGGTTGGCCTCAGGCGTTATCAAGAGAATAATGCCCCCCTTTGTATAAAGGAGAGACTCACCCCATGTGGTTCAAGAACCTGCTTATCTATCGCCTGACCCAAGATCTGCCTGTTGATGCCGAGGCGTTGGAAACTGCAATGGCCACCAAACTGGCGCGCCCTTGTGCAAGCCAGGAGTTGACCACTTACGGTTTCGTCGCACCTTTTGGTAAAGGTGAAGACGCTCCCCTGGTTCACGTCAGCGGTGACTTCCTGCTGATCGCCGCGCGCAAGGAAGAACGCATCCTGCCGGGTAGCGTGGTGCGTGACGCACTGAAAGAGAAGGTCGAAGAGATCGAGGCCGAGCAAATGCGCAAGGTCTATAAAAAGGAACGCGACCAGATCAAGGATGAAATCATCCAGGCCTTCCTGCCGCGCGCGTTTATTCGTCGCTCGTCGACCTTCGCCGCCATCGCGCCGAAACAGGGCCTGATTCTGGTGAACTCGGCCAGCCCGAAACGCGCTGAAGACCTGCTGTCGACCCTGCGTGAAGTGATCGGCACCTTGCCGGTACGCCCACTCACCGTGAAAACCGCGCCAACTGCAATCATGACCGACTGGGTCACCACCCAGAAGCCGGCCGATGATTTCTTCGTCCTCGACGAATGCGAACTGCGCGACACCCACGAAGACGGCGGCATCGTGCGTTGCAAACGCCAGGACCTGACCGGCGAAGAAATCCAGCTGCACCTGACCACCGGCAAAGTCGTGACCCAACTGTCGCTGGCCTGGCAGGACAAGCTGTCCTTCATGCTCGACGACAAGATGACCGTCAAGCGCATGAAGTTCGAAGACCTGCTGCAGGATCAGGCGGAACAGGACGGTGGTGAGGAAGCGCTGGGCCAACTGGATGCCAGCTTCACACTGATGATGCTGACCTTCGGCGAGTTCATCCCGGCGCTGGTGGAAGCACTGGGCGGCGAAGAAACCCCACAGGGTATTTGATAGCACCCCTCTGTCTTGTGTGGGCACGGTCAGTGTGGGAGCTGGCTTGCCTGCGATAGCATCACCTCGATCCAGATGAAGACCGAGGTGCCTGCATCGCGGGCAAGCCCGGCTCCCACAAAAGCCCGCTCCCACATTTGATCGCATTTACAATTTCAAAATTCCAATAACAAAGGCCATTTCCCATGCGCGCACTCGCCGCCCTGAGCCGCTTTGTCGGCAATACCTTCGCCTACTGGGTGTTGATCTTCGCGGTGCTCGCGTTCCTTGAGCCCGGCTGGTTCATCGGCCTCAAGGGCGCCATCGTGCCGCTGTTGGGCCTGGTGATGTTCGGCATGGGGCTGACCCTCAAACTTGAAGACTTCGCCGAAGTCGCGCGCCATCCGTGGCGCGTGGCACTGGGCGTGGTTGCACACTTCGTGATCATGCCGGGCGTGGCGTGGCTGCTCTGCCAGGCCTTCCACCTGCCGCCGGAAATCGCCGTGGGCGTGATCCTCGTCGGTTGCTGCCCGAGCGGCACCTCGTCCAACGTGATGACGTGGCTGGCCCGAGGCGACCTGGCGCTGTCGGTGGCGATTGCCGCCGTCACCACCCTCCTCGCCCCGCTGCTCACCCCGGCGCTGATCTGGCTGTTGGCGTCGGCCTGGCTGCCGGTGTCGTTCATGGAGTTGTTCTGGTCAATTCTGCAAGTGGTGCTGTTGCCCATCGTGCTGGGTGTGGTCGCGCAACGTGTGCTTGGCGCTCGGGTGCGCCATGCAGTCGAGGTGCTGCCGCTGGTGTCGGTGGTCAGCATTGTGATCATCGTCGCCGCAGTGGTTGCGGCGAGCCAGGCGAAGATCGCCGAGTCAGGCCTTTTGATCATGGCCGTGGTGATGCTGCACAACAGCTTTGGTTATTTGCTGGGCTACTTCACCGGTCGACTGTTCAAGCTGCCGTTGGCACAGCGCAAGTCGCTGGCGCTGGAAGTGGGCATGCAAAACTCCGGGCTGGGTGCCGCATTGGCGAGTGCGCACTTTTCGCCACTGGCGGCGGTGCCAAGTGCGCTGTTCAGTGTTTGGCACAATATTTCCGGGGCATTGCTGTCGACTTACTTCCGCCGCATGAGCGAAAAGGAAGACCGTCGCGCATTGGAAACCACGCCGTAAACTTGATCGCATGATCAATATTTGCCACTCTACCGAGCTTCGCGGGGACGACCCTGCGACGCTCTCAAGCGCTTAATCCGGGGACGGCCCCACTTCTGGAAGGAGGGTCAGCATGTCCTGGATCATTCTGTTTTTTGCCGGGTTGTTTGAAGTCGGTTGGGCGGTTGGTTTGAAGTACACCGACGGTTTTAGCAAACCACTGCCCACCGCCCTGACAATCGCCGCCATGGCCATCAGCCTTGGGCTGCTGGGGCTGGCGATGAAAGAACTGCCGCTGGGCACCGCCTATGCGATTTGGACGGGTGTGGGAGCCGTGGGCACGGTGATTGCCGGGATTGTCCTGTTTGGGGAATCCATGGCGCTGTTTCGGTTGGCGAGTGTGGCGTTGATTATTTGCGGGCTGATTGGGCTCAAGATCAGCGCTTAGGCCACTACCGCCTTCGCGAGCAAGCCCGCTCCCACATTTTGAATGTGTTCACAAATCAAAATGTGGGAGCGGGCTTGCTCGCGAAGAGGCCAGCACATCCAGTGCAGATCTACCTGACACTCCCCCGCAAACCAGCCACCACCACCTGCAACTGCGCAGGCGTCGCGGCGTCCATCGCCACCGGCTCACCCGCCACCAGGACCACACGCGACCAGATCCGATGGAAAATTCCCTTGTTCGGATCGCGGCTGAAAAAGCTTCCCCACAACCCCTGCAAGGCCAGCGGAATCACCGGCACCGGCGTCTCCTCCAGAATCCGCGTCAACCCGCCACGAAACTCATTCATCTCGCCATCGGCCGTCAACTTGCCTTCCGGAAAGATGCACACCAACTCCCCTTCCTTCAGGTAGTGCGCAATGCGCGTGAAGGCCTTTTCGTAAATCTGAATATCTTCGTGGCGCCCGGCAATCGGAATAGCCCCGGCGGTGCGGAAGATAAAGTTCAGCACCGGCAAACGGTAGATCTTGTAGTACATGACAAAGCGAATCGGCCGACGCACCGCGCCGCCAATCAACAATGCATCGACAAACGACACGTGGTTGCACACCAGCAAAGCTGCGCCTTCGTCCGGGATCAGCTCGAGGTTGCGGTGCTCCACGCGGTACATGGAATGGCTGAGCAGCCAGATCATGAAGCGCATGGTGAACTCGGGGACGATCTTGAAGATGTAGGTGTTGACCGCGATATTGAGCAGAGACACCACCAGGAACAATTCGGGGATCGACAGCTTGGCCACGCTCAGCAGCAGGATCGACACGATGGCCGAGACCACCATGAACAGTGCGTTGAGAATATTGTTGGCTGCGATTACCCGCGCGCGCTCGTTTTCGGCGGTGCGTGACTGGATCAGCGCGTACAACGGCACAATATAAAAGCCGCCGAATACGCCCAGGCCAAGGATATCGAATAGCACCCACCAGGCCTGGCCATAGCTGAGTACCGCGAGCCAGTCGTTGGCCTGAACGTTCTGCGGGAAGCCGCCGGAATGCCACCACAGCAGCAGTCCAAACACGGTCAGGCCAAACGAGCCGAACGGCACCAGGCCGATTTCCACTTTACGCCCGGAGAGCTTTTCGCACAGCATCGAGCCGAGCGCGATGCCCACCGAGAACACGGTGAGGATCAGCGTCACCACGGTTTCATCGCCGTACAACCATTCCTTGGCGTAAGCCGGGATTTGCGTCAGGTAGATCGCGCCGACAAACCAGAACCACGAGTTGCCGACGATGGAACGCGACACGGCTGGCTTCTGCCCCAGGCCCAGGCGCAAGGTGGCCCAGGACTCACTGAAAATATTCCAGTTCAGGCGCAACCCTGGCGTCGAAGCTGCCGCGCGGGGAATGCTACGGCTGGCCAGATAACCCAGCACCGCCACGCCGATAATCGCCACCGCCACCACTGGCGCGTAATGGGTGGACGACATGATGATGCCGGCGCCGATGGTGCCGGCCAGAATCGCCAGGAACGTGCCCATTTCCACCAGGCCGTTGCCACCGACCAGCTCATCATCGTGCAGCGCCTGCGGCATGATCGAATATTTCACCGGGCCGAACAGCGCCGAGTGCGTGCCCATGGCAAACAGCGCCAGCAGCATCAGCTCAAGGTGATTGAACAGGAAGCCTGCGGCGCCCACGGACATGATCACGATCTCGCCGACCTTGATCGCGCGGATCAGCGCGTCCTTGTTGAATTTCTCGCCAAACTGCCCGGCCAGCGCCGAGAACAGGAAGAACGGCAGGATGAACAGCAGCGCACACAGGTTGACCCAAATGGAGCGATCGCCGTCGATGGTGAGCTTGTAGAGGATTGCCAGGATCAGCGATTGCTTGAAGATGTTGTCGTTGAAGGCGCCCAGCAACTGGGTGATGAAAAACGGCAAGAAGCGCCGCGTGCGCAGCAAGGTGAATTGTGAGGGGTGGCTCATCGTCCGTGTTCCTGCGTGGCCTGAAGGCTTATAAATTGTCAGGCCACGACTTTACCTAATCCTGATTACTTATTCGCTAGCCCTGCAATGCAAGGTGAAACAAAAAGCTCACCTTTGTAGGCGCCCTGCACGGTGCGCTTGGCGACGATCAGCCACATCAGCGCCAGCGCCAGCACCAACACGCTGCCGAACACGCTGAAGAACCCAAGATGCAACACGTTCGCCAGCTTCAACGTGGCCAGCGCATACACCCCCAACGGAAACGTAAAGCCCCACCAGCCAAGGTTGAACGGGATGCCAGCGCGCAAGTAACGCAGGGTGATCAACACCGCGATCAGCATCCACCACAACCCAAAGCCCCACAGGGTAATACCCGCTATCAGCCCCAGGCCGCTGGCTATCTCACCGACACCGGGCAAACCATTGGCGGCGAAAATCGCAGGCGCATCGCCGCCCAGCAGCAACATGCCCAGGGCGCCGGTGCCGATTGGGCCAAGGGCCAGCCAGCTCGACGCGGCCATATTGGCGTGAGGCAGTTTGTGCAGGGCCATGCGCAACATCAGGATGGTGAGGATGCTGAACGCCACCGGCAGCGAAAAGGCCCACAGCACATAGCTGGTCGCCAACATCACCAGTTGCGAATGCGCGTCCACCAAGTGCGGCGCGAGCAGGCCACCGCTGGCGGCAGCCACTTCGGCTGCGACCACCGGCAACAGCCATACGGCGGTCATCTGGTCGATGCTGTGCTCCTGACGGGTGAACATCATGAACGGGATCAACACACCGCAAGCCAGCGCCATTGCCACGTCCAGCCACCACAAGGCTTCGGCCAGCGGCACCACGCCACTGCCCCAGCGCGGCAGGCCGAACAACAGCAAGCCATTGAGGATCGTTGCCAGGCCCATGGGAATGGTGCCGAAGAACATCGAAACCGTGGAGTGCCCGAAGATCCGCCGCGCTTCGTGGAAGAACATCACCCAGCGGGCGGCGTACAGAACGCTGAACACCACAAACAGCCCAACGGTGAACAACCACAGCCCTTCGGCAACGGCGTGCACGCCGGGCAGATTGACCGGCAATTGCGCCAAAGCCAGCGCCAACACGCCGGTGCCCATGGTTGCGGCGAACCAGTTGGGGGTGAACTGGCGAATCACTTCCCGTGGACGGGTCAGGTGACTGAAAGGTTTGTAACTGATGGTATTCGAGCAGGTCATGATGGCAATCCTCTTCCTCGCATGAGGTTGGGACCATGGTAGAACTCCATCGAATATCTATATAACGGGTAATATCTCTAACTGTTATCTGTTTTGCCTATATAAGCTATTAAGTTGCTGTTTTGCCGCTCTCCGAACGCTGTAACAGCAGCCCGCCGAGGGCGCCAAAGGCGAGCAGAATCAACACGGCACCGTAGCCGTCCGTGGTAGCAATCAAGCCAAAAACCCGGCTCAGGTTGCCCGCCAACAAGGCCGGCAGGCAGAACGCAAGGTAGCTCAGCACGTAGAACGCCGACATCAAACCGGCCCGTTCATGGGGCAACGCCAAGCCCACGATGCTGCGAATACTGCCCATGAAACCACCGCCGAAACCAAAACCTGCAACCACACTGGCGACGAAGAATAGCGGCAGGCTGGCGCTCTGCACGGCGACCAGTAACAAGGCCACACCCGATGCCAATAGTGCCGCCGACAGGCGCATGACCTTATCCGCCGGCCGATTGCGCAGGCTGTAGATCATCACGGCACCGCTCAATGTCACCACCGCAATCAGGACGCCGCCGATCAGGTGAGAAGTCGAACCGGTGGCCGCCTTCACCAACGAAGGCGCCAGGGATGAAAAGAACCCGCCCAGCGCCCACACCGCCACGTTCAGCGGCATGGCCAGCCACAAGGCGCGGCGCGCTTGCACGGGCACATGCAGGGTCGGCGCCAGTGATTTCAAGGCACCCGGAATGCGGCTGACGGTTTCTGGCAAGCGCCATACATGAAGCGCTTGCAGCACCATCAACCCGAGCATTGCGAAGTAGATCAACTGAGTCGGCCGGGGCGCGAATTCCACCAGCAGCCCGCTGCCCAAGCCGCCCGCGGCCATGCCCAACAGCGGCGCCAGGCTATTGAGCATCGGGCCGCGCACGCGGTCGGTGTCGAGCAGCGTTGCGCTCAGCACCGCCGTCGCCATCCCCGTGGCGAACCCTTGCAGGGCACGCGCGGCGATCAGGTGGGCGGTAGAATCCGCGGTGATAAACAGCAGCATCGCCACAATGTTCAGCAGTAACGCGACGAAGATCACCGGTTTGCGGCCGACGTAATCCGACAGCGAACCCACGGTGAGCAGCGCCGCCAGCAGGCTCACGGCGTAGACGCCAAAGATCACCGTCAGCATTGCTGCGGAAAAATGCAGGTTGTCCTGATAGACCTGATACAGCGGCGTCGGCGCGCTGGACGCGGCGAGAAAGGTCAGCACGGTGATTACCAGGTATGTAAGGCTGGACCGTTGGGAAATGGCGCTGGACATGGGCAGACTCCGCTAAAGCTAATATTTCGCTTTTGCGGAGTGTGCGACCTGAATGCGCTTAAAGCAAATTCTTTGTGTTAAGGTTTTGTGCATGGCAATTAAAGAAGGCCTTCGCCCGGGGGGCCGCAGTGCCCGGGTCCAGGAATCAGTGCACAACGCCGCGCGCGAACTGCTGGAAACCCAAGAGCGTTCCAGTGTCACTGTGCCGATGATCGCTGCGCGCGCGGGGGTTACGCCCTCCACCATTTATCGACGGTGGGGCGACTTGTCTGCGCTGCTGGCGGATGTGGCACTGGAACGTTTACGACCGGACAGTGAGCCAGCCAGCACCGGCAGCCTGCGCGGTGACTTGCGGGCCTGGGCCGAGCAATATCTGGATGAGATGAGTTCAGAGCCGGGCCGCAACATGATGCGCGATGTGCAATGCAGCCTGACTCCGGGGTATTGCGTGACACTGCTTGCCGGGCAGTTGCAGACCATCCTTGATCGATATGCCGACAACGGTCAGCCCCTGCCCCAGGTTGATCGGCTGACCAACCTGGTGGCAGCGCCGACGGTATTCAGGATTCTGTTTGCCAGCGCGCCGCTGCAGGTGGAAGAGCTGCATGAGCTGATCGAATTGGCGCTGAAGCGCTAGAAGCCCTACACAAAACCCAATGTGGGAGCGGGCTTGCTCGCGAAGGCGGTGTGTCAGTCACCCTATAAGTTGACTGACACACCGCCTTCGCGAGCAAGCCCGCTCCCACATGTTTGACCGCGTTAAGGTTCGCGCTTAAGTGCGCATCCCGCGCCCACTTACCAGCAACCGCGCACAGCCGATATACAGCACCACGGTGGCCACCAGCATGAAGGTGATAGCCACGCTGATCTTGATGTCCGACACACCCAAAATGCCATACCGGAAGGCGTTAACCATGTGCAGCACCGGGTTGGCCAGCGACACCGTCTGCCAGAACGGCGGCAGCAAAGTGATTGAGTAGAACACCCCGCCCAGGTACGTCAACGGCGTGAGTACAAAGGTCGGAATGATCGAAATATCATCAAAGTTGCGCGCAAACACCGCGTTGATGAACCCCAGCAGCGAGAAGATCGTCGCCGTCAGCACCACCACCAGAATGGTGACCCCAAGGTGATGCACCTGCAGGTCGGTAAAAAACAGCGACAGCAGCGTCACAATCACACCGACCATCAAGCCACGCAGCACGCCACCGGCGGTGTAGCCGATCAAAATGGTGTGCGGCGATACCGGCGACACCATCAGTTCTTCGATAGAGCGCTGGAACTTGCTGCCGAAGAAGCTTGAGACCACGTTGCCGTAGGAGTTGGTAATCACCGACATCATGATCAGGCCCGGCACGATGTAATCCATATAGGTGAAACCACCCATGTCACCGATCTGGCGGCCGATCAGGTTACCGAAGATCACAAAGTACAGGACCATGGTGATCGCCGGCGGCAGCAACGTTTGCGGCCAGATCCGGGTAAAGCGTTTCACTTCGCGGTAGACAATGGTTTGCAGCGCGACGAGGTTGGGTTGCAGTTCGGAACTCATACCGCCACCTTCGCCAGATTTTTCTCCACCAGGGACACAAACAACTCCTCAAGGCGATTGGTTTTGTTACGCAGGCTCAGCACTTCAATGTTCTGAGTCGCCAACTGGGTAAACAGCGCAGTGATGCCCATGGCCTTATCCACTTGCACTTCCAGGGTGTGGCTGTCCAACAGACGGCTCGGGTAGCCGAGCAACTGCGGTGGCACTGACAGGTTGTTTTTCAGGTCGAGCAAAAAGGTTTCCACATGCAACTGGCCCAGCAGGTTACGCATGCTGGTGTTCTCGACGATGGTGCCATGGTCGATGATGCCGATGTTGCGGCACAGCTGCTCAGCCTCTTCCAGGTAGTGGGTGGTGAGGATGATGGTGATGCCCTTCTCATTCAGCTCGGTGAGAAAGGTCCACATCGAGCGACGCAGCTCGATATCCACACCAGCCGTTGGCTCATCGAGGATCAGCAGGCGCGGTTCATGCACCAGCGCACGGGCGATCATCAAACGCCGCTTCATGCCGCCGGACAGTGAGCGCGAAGGCACATCACGTTTGTCCCACAAACCCAGTTGGGTCAGGTATTGCTCGGCGCGTTCCTTGGCGACTTTCGCCGGGATGCCGTAGTAACCGGCCTGGGTCACGACGATGTCGAAGGTCTTTTCAAACTGGTTGAAGTTGAATTCCTGGGGCACCACGCCGATGGAACGCTTGAGCGCCGCCGGGGATTTGTCCAGGTCATGACCAAAGATATTCACCGAGCCGCTGGACTTGTTGACCAGAGTCGAGAGGATGCCGATGGTGGTGGATTTGCCGGCGCCGTTGGGGCCGAGCAAGGCGAAGAAATCACCTTCGGCAACGTCCAGATCGATACCACTCAGGGCCTGGAAACCGTTGCCGTAGGTTTTGGTTAGCTGCCGGATGGACAGAGCGGAACTCATATCGGAATACGCACCAAAGAAGGGAATAGAAAGAGTAGATGAGGGCGCAGCGCACGTAGTTCAACGGCGGCGCATGACAAGCATGGTGCTTGCCCGCGCCGCACAAGTACAGTCGCCCGTATTAATAGTGGGTATTAAGTCAACGCGGTCATAACCGCTTTTTGATAGGCCGGGCGCTGTTGCAGGCGCTGGTACCAGGCCTCTAGATGGGGCATTGCAGGGCGTTCGATGGGCATCTCAAACCAGGCGTAGATAAAGCAGCCCAGCGGGATATCACCCATGCCGATCTCGTTTCCGGACAAGTAAGGCTGTTCGGCAAGGGCCTTGTCGACGGTGCCGAGAGCATCAATGCAGGCTTGGCGACCGGCGTTGATGCTGTCCCAGTTCTGCTTTTCAGGCGGGGTACGCAAAATGCCCCAGAACACCGCCTTGAAGGGTTCGGCAAGGGTCGAGGTGGTCCAGTCCATCCACTTCTCAGCGTTGGCGCGGGCTTTGAGGTCACTCGGGTACCAGCTCGATGCCTGTTTGGCGCAGAGGTAGCGAACGATGGTGTTGGACTCCCACAGTACAAAATCGCCGTCTTCGATCATCGGTACCCGGCCATTGGGGTTCAACGCTCGGTACTGCGGCGTGTCGACCACACCAAAAGCCCCGCCCGCATCAATTGCTTCATAGTCCAGGCCGAGTTCCTCGGCGCACCACAGTGCTTTCCTGACGTTTGACGAATTTTTACGACCCCAGATCTTCAGCATGACCGCGCCTTATTGTTGATGAAGATGGCTTGATGAACGCAGGAGCATACGCCGGTTCATCCGCCGCTTAAATCACTCTCCGAAGGTGTATGGGTTTTAGCCAATCGCCTCACGCACCGGTAATAAAGACTGACTGCCTGGTCACGTAAATCCGTACCGGCACTGCGATGTTTTTCGTCGAACTCCACCACCCCAGGGGTGTCACTATCGATGAAGCGGCTGGGACTCAGGTACGTGTCCATGAGCTTTATCTCCGAAGGAAGCCTTGAGTTTTACGACAGGCCGGCCGGGGAGATAACGACGATTCGGCCAAATCTCGTTACACCCTGATCACCGCGCCTGTTCGGATGACGACTAAGCTGCATGGTGATTTCGCCCCTGGTTTCACGGAGGATTGAATATGCTGTTGTTGTGGATACTGGTTCTGGTGGTCGGCATTGCCTACCTGGCACACCGCCGCACCGCGCCCCTGCCCGCCCTGGGCGTGGTCGCCGTTTACCTGCTGGCGATGGGTGCCTGGAGCCACGCACCGGGGTGGCTGCTGCTGATTTTCTGGTTGTTGATCGCGGCCGTGGCCCTGCCTTTGCTGCTGCCCGACCTGCGCCGCCAATACTTCACCAAGCCGCTGTTCAGCTGGTTCCAGAAAGTCCTGCCGCCAATGTCCGAAACCGAGCGCGACGCCATCGACGCCGGCACTGTGTGGTGGGACGGCGAACTGTTCAGCGGTCGCCCCGACTGGGACAAGTTGCTGGCCTATCCCAAGGTGCAACTGACCGAAGAAGAGCAGGCGTTTATCGACGGCCCTGCCGAAGAGCTCTGCGCGATGGTCAGCGACTGGGAAATCGGCCAGGCCATGGACTTGCCGCCCGCCGCCTGGGAGCACATCAAGACCCACGGTTTTTTCGCCCTGATCATCCCCAAGGAATACGGCGGCAAGGGCTTCTCCGCCTATGCCCACTCCCAGATCGCAATGAAACTTGCGACCCGCAGCGGAGACCTGGCATCCACCGTAATGGTGCCCAACTCCCTCGGCCCGGCCGAATTGCTGCTGCATTACGGCACCGATGAACAACGCAACCACTACCTGCCGCGCCTGGCGCGTGGCGACGATATCCCGTGCTTTGCCCTGACCGGCCCGCTGGCCGGTTCCGACGCCGGCGCCATGCCCGACACCGGCGTGATTTGCAAAGGCGAATGGGAAGGCAAGGAAACCCTCGGCCTGCGCTTGAACTGGGAAAAACGCTACATCACCCTCGGCCCGGTCGCGACCTTGCTTGGCCTTGCGTTCAAGGCGCATGACCCGGACCATTTGCTGGGTGATGAAGAAGACCTGGGCATCAGCCTCGCGCTGATCCCAACCGACACCCCTGGCGTAGAAATCGGCCGCCGTCACCTGCCGCTGGGCGCCGCGTTCATGAACGGCCCCAACTCGGGCAAGGACGTGTTCATTCCGCTGGAATTCCTTATCGGCGGCCAGGAAATGCTCGGCAAGGGCTGGATGATGCTGATGAACTGCCTGTCGGTCGGCCGTTCGATTTCGCTGCCTGCCGTCGGCACCGGCGCCGCCAAGTTCACCAGCCTGGTAACCGGCCAGTACGCTCAGGTGCGCGAACAGTTCAACGTGCCGCTGTCGGCCTTCGAAGGCATTCAGGAAGCCCTGGCGCGAATCGGCGGCAACGCCTGGCTGATGGACAGCGCGCGCATGCTCACCGCTAACGCCGTAGACCTGGGGGAAAAGCCCTCGGTGCTATCGGCGATTCTCAAGTACCACCTCACCGAGCGCGGCCGCGAGTGCATCAGCCACGCCATGGACGTGCACGGTGGCAAGGGCATCATCATGGGCCCGAACAACTACCTGGGCCGCAGCTGGCAAGGCGCGCCGATTTTCATCACTGTGGAAGGCGCGAACATTCTGTCGCGCAACCTGATGATCTTTGGTCAGGGCGCCATCCGCTGCCATCCGTTTGTACTTAAGGAAATGGCCCTGGCCGGGCGCGAAGACCGCGATCAGGCACTGAAAGAGTTCGACGGCCTGCTGATGCAACACATCGGTTTCGCGGTGAGTAACGCCGCCAGCACGCTGGTGCTGAACCTGGGCATTGGCCGCTTCGAGCAAGCGCCGGGCAACCGTTTGAGCCAGGGTTATTTCCGTGCGCTGAACCGTCAGGCTGCCGCGTTCGCCCTGCTGGCTGACCTGAGCATGATGCTGCTGGGCGGCGAGTTGAAACGTCGCGAACGCCTGTCGGCACGCCTCGGGGATGTGCTGAGCCACATGTACCTGGCGTCGGCGGCGCTCAAGCGTTATCACGACCTGGATTCGCCGGACCACCTCGAACCGCTGTTCGCCTGGGCCATGGAAGAAAGCCTTGGCGAGTCGGAGCGCGCGCTGGATGAGCTGCTGAGCAACTTCCCCAACAGGATCCTCGGTTGCTTGCTGCGGGTAATCGTGTTCCCGTTCGGTCGCCGTCATACCGGGCCGTCCGATGCACTGGACGCACGAGTGGCCGAAGTGATCGGCCGTGCCAAGGGCGATCCGACCCTGGAAGAACTGCTGGCCGGCTGCTACCGCCCGCAATCGGCGGAGGATCCGGTGGGCGCGCTGCAACATGCCTACGACCTGCTCGGCGCCAGCCACCCACTGCAGAAAAAACTGCACAGCGCGCTGAAAAGCGGCCAGGTCAAACCGACTGCCGGCGAGCATGCTATTGATGCCGCGCTGCACGCCGGAGTGCTGCAACCGGCCGAAGCGCAGATGTTGCGTGACGCAGAAGCGGCGCGGCGCAAGGTGATCGACGTGGATGACTTCAGCAAGGAGGAGCTGACTCAGTCTGAGGGTAAAGTCCGCTGATACCCGCGGTCATATAAATACGGGCGCGAGAGGCATATACTCTCGCGCCCGTTTTTGCTTTAGAGGACTTATCTCGTGTCCAACGTCGTTGCCGATCATCTCGTCTTGCTCGACCACCTGCGCAGCATCCTGGTTGCCGTCGGCGAAGCCGAACAGGTTCCCGAGGAAAGCCACACACTGTTTCTGGAGCGTTTCGACGAATTGCGCGCCCTGCTGCCGATCGACCCGATCGAAAGTCAGTACCTTGGCCAGGACCTGATGAGTCAGGTCATCCTGCGCTACCCGCAAATTGCCCACCTGGTACCGCGCGACCTGCTGTGGTTCTTCGGCGGTGACTGCCTGCACTTCATGCCCGACGATGAGCTCGACCTGTACCAGGCCCTGGAAGAGCGCCGGTATGAAGCCGAACAGAACGACGAACCGTTCGACTGGAACCAGGAAAAGCAACTGCTGGCGATGCCGCTGGATCAGAGCAAGCACTGATCTTTCAGACCTATGACGATCCAAATGTGGGAGCGGGCTTGCTCGCGAATGCGCACTTTCAGTCGAAATTTTTATTGACTGATACACCGCATTCGCGAGCAAGCCCGCTCCCACAGTTTTTACCGCAGTCTTACCCTACCGTCGGCGCAATGTCGGCTCCTTCGCCATACACGCCACCAGATAATCAATAAACACCCGCAACTTCGGCGGCAGATACCGCGTCGGCGAATGCAGCAGCCACGCCTCGCCACTGTATGACGCGATAAAGTCCCACTCCGGCAACACCTGCACCAAGCGCCCCTCCTCCAGGGCATGGCGCGCGGTGAAATACGGCAGGCTGCCAATGCCCACATTCTGCAGCACCGCATCCAGCCGCACGCCCGTGTGGTTCGCCGCATACCGCCCGCGCACGCCCACCGTCACAGTCTTGCCGCCCTGGCGAAACTTCCAGCGTGAATCCCCCGGCGTTTCGCCGAGGTAGATGCAACTGTGCTCGAGCAAATCATGGGGATGACTCGGCGCGCCCTGTTCGGCCAGGTACTGCGGCGTGGCGCACAGCAGATGCTCAATCGGCAACAACTGCCGCCCTACCAAACCCGGCGGCGGGCTGTCGGTGATGCGGATGCTCAGGTCGACGTTGTCATCAATCAGGTCCACATGCCGGTCCTCAAGGATCAACTGCACATCGACCTTGGGGTAGCGCCGCAAGAACTCGGGCATATGCGGATGCACTACAAACCGCCCTACCGCCTTAGGCACGCTGACCCGCACCAGGCCTTCGGCTTCATGGTTGAACTGGCCGCTGATCTCCATCACCGAGCGCGCCGCGTTGACCATCTCCTGGCAACGCTTGAACACCTCTTCACCGCCCTCACTCAACCGCAACTTGCGCGTGGTGCGTTGCAGCAAACGCGTAGCCAGGGCCTGTTCCAGGCGCGAGATACTGCGGCTCACCGCCGAAGGTGAAACGCTCAGCTGCCGCGCCGCTTCGGAGAAGCTGCCGGTTTCCACCACCTTGACGAAAATCGCCATTTCACCCAGCAGCGGCAAAGGAAGATTGATGCTCATAGCGCACAGGTCCATTGATAGTTGAACGGATTATCACCCATCCACGCACAATTTATACTGCCCGCAGAACCCTGATACGGATGTAACTATGACCGAGCGCCTGTTTTTTACCCACGACCACCTGACTGCCGACCTTGAAGTGCTGAGCTGCACGCCGCATGAGGACCAGTTCGCAGTAACGCTGCGATCAACCATCTTCCATCCTCAGGGCGGTGGCCAGCCTTTTGACACAGGCTGGCTAGGTGATAGCCAGGTTTTGCGCGTCACCCAAGAGGCGGATCGCGTGGTGCACTACGTGGATAAACCCGTGGAGCCCGGCCTGACAACGGCCCGAGTCGATGAGCAACGGCGCACACTGCATACGCGCCTGCACTCGGCCGGGCATTTAATCGGTAGCGCCGGCGAAGCGCTAGGCTGGATGCCAATCAAGGCCCATCACTGGCCGGGTGAAGGCAAAATCACGTTCATTCGCGGGGAGGCTCCACAGGTTATGAATGCCGAGTCAATTCAAACGCAAGTTGACCAATGGATTGCGGCCGACTACCGCCGGCATATGGTGCTGGACGATGGCGTGCGTAAAGTCGGGTTCGGCCCGTTGGCGGCCTATGCATGCGGTGGAACGCACGTGCAGGCACTAAGCGAGTTGGGCCGGGTGACGATTCTGGCGGTGTCGGAGAAGAAAGGCGCGCTGTCGGTGCGTTATGAAATTGACTGACCTGAGGTAATGGCCTGGACGGGAGAGAGGCAGACTTGTGAAAATCTTGAAGCCTTGCTCGGTCAAAACTGTGGGAGCGGGGGGGGGGGGGGGGGGGGGGGGGGGGGGGGGGGGGGGGGTGTGGGGTGTGGTGGGCGCGGGGGGGGGCACCACCCCCCCCCGCCCCAAACTAGAGAAAAAAA
>NZ_JAUTYR010000005.1:0-265162 GCF_041946035.1 Pseudomonas sp. AMR01 | reverse complement strand
GTCGAATCTCGCATAACTCTTTGTTTACCAAGGAGTTTTCCGTTTCGACTGCGCCGGAAGTGGGGCGAATTATAGACAGATATAAAACGCCGTCAACACCTGATTTCAGTTTTATTCGGATTTTAGCGTAATACGCGCAAATGCCTTCTTGCCGGCCTGGCAAACGTGGACTGCGCCCAGCTCGTATATAAAGGTGCGATCTACAACCTCACCATCTATACGCACACCACCGGAACCCAACAGGTCGCGCGCAACCGCCGAGTTCTTCACCAGGCCTGCCTTATTAAGGACGGCGGCAATCGGCATTGCCTCTGCAGCGGTCAGCTCAATCTCCGGCAGATCATCCGGCAGCTCGCCATCCTTCATACGGTTACCCGCAGCACGGTGAGCATTCGCGGCAGCCTCCTCGCCGTGGAAGCGCGCGACAATCTCTTCAGCCAGCTTGATCTTCACATCACGCGGATTGGCACCGGCCTCAACCTCAGCACGCAACGCATTGATCTCATCCATCGAGCGGAAGCTCAGCAGCTCGAAGTAACGCCACATCAGCGCATCCGGAATCGACACCAGCTTGCCGTACATCACGCCCGGCGCTTCCTGTATACCAACATAGTTACCCAAGGACTTGGACATCTTTTTGACGCCATCCAGCCCCTCCAGTAACGGCATGGTCAGGATGCACTGAGCCTCCTGCCCATACGCACGCTGCAGTTCACGCCCCATCAGCAGGTTGAACTTCTGATCGGTGCCACCCAACTCGACATCCGCACGCAACGCTACCGAGTCATACCCCTGAACCAATGGGTAGAGGAACTCATGAATAGCGATTGGCTGATTGGTGGAGTAGCGCTTATCGAAGTCATCACGCTCAAGCATGCGCGCAACGGTGTACTGGGAAGTCAGGCGAATGAAGTCAGCCGGCCCCATCTGATCCATCCAGGTGGAGTTGAACGCCACTTCAGTCTTGGCCGGATCAAGAATCTTGAACACTTGAGTCTTGTAGGTCTCGGCATTGGCGAGAACTTGCTCACGGGTCAGCGGCGGGCGCGTTGCGCTCTTGCCACTCGGATCACCGATCATCCCGGTGAAGTCACCTATAAGGAAGATGACCTGATGCCCCAGCTCCTGGAACTGACGCAGCTTATTAATAAGCACGGTATGACCCAGGTGCAGATCCGGCGCCGTCGGATCAAAGCCGGCCTTGATACGCAGGGGTTGGCCGCGCTTGAGCTTTTCGATCAGCTCAGCTTCTACCAACAGTTCTTCCGCACCACGTTTTATCAGCGCTAGCTGCTCTTCAACCGACTTCATAACAGACCCGCAAGGCTCAGATTCAAAAGGGAACCAACCATACAAGATCAGGGACTAATTACAAGTTTTGCCCTGCGCACGGACACCGTTCAGCAAGCCCAGCGTTCGCGAGCTTGCGCCACAGATGATTTGGTTATATTTTATACAGTTATTTCATCTTCATCATGTCATTCATCTTTTCCATTTCATCTTCAAAGTCAAAATTACTTATGATCACAGAACCGTCTAAAGCGCCGCCGCTTTACCCGAAGACCCACCTGCTCGCCGCAAGTGGTATCGCCGCTCTTCTCAGCCTGGCACTCCTGGTATTCCCTTCCAGTGACGTAGAAGCCAAACGAACATCCCTGAGCCTTGACTTGGAAAGTCCAGCTGAACAACTGACACAAGATCAAGACGCTTCCGACGCGCAACAAGCCACAAACGCGCCTGCAGAATCACCCTTTGCACAGATAGAAAGCACGCCCGAAGACACCCAACAGGCTACCCAGGAACAGCCTGCACCGGCGGTCGCCAAGAACCCGCAGCACCGTGAAGTGATCGTCGCCAAAGGCGACACGCTGTCAACGCTGTTCGAGAAGGTAGGCCTGCCTGCCGCAGCTGTTAATGAAGTGCTGGCCAGCGACAAACAAGCCAAGCAGTTCACCCAACTCAAACACGGCCAGAAGCTTGAGTTCGAACTCACGCCCGACGGCCAGCTGAACACCCTGCACAGCAGCGTCAGCGACCTTGAAAGCATCACCCTGACCAAAGGAGCTAAAGGCTTTGCCTTTAACCGTGTCACCACCAAACCGGTGATGCGCTCTGCCTACGTACACGGCGTGATCAACAGCTCGCTTTCCCAGTCCGCCGCCCGCGCAGGCTTGTCACACAGCATGACCATGGACATGGCCAGCGTGTTTGGCTACGACATCGACTTCGCCCAGGACATCCGCCAGGGTGACGAATTCGACGTGATCTACGAGCAGAAAGTCGCCAACGGCAAAGTGGTCGGCACCGGCGCTATTCTTTCCGCGCGCTTCACCAACCGCGGCAAGACCTACACCGCCGTTCGCTACACCAACAAACAGGGCAATAGCAGCTACTACACCGCCGACGGCAATAGCATGCGCAAGGCCTTCATCCGTACGCCGGTGGACTTCGCCCGCATCAGCTCGCGTTTCTCCATGGGTCGCAAGCATCCCATCCTGAACAAAATCCGCGCCCACAAAGGCGTCGACTATGCCGCCCCGCGTGGTACGCCAATCAAGGCGGCCGGTGACGGTAAAGTGTTGCTGGCCGGGCGTCGCGGTGGCTACGGCAATACCGTGATCATCCAGCACGGCAACACTTACCGCACGCTATATGGCCACATGCAAGGGTTCGCCAAAGGCGTATCGACCGGCAGCAACGTGAAGCAAGGCCAGGTGATCGGCTATATCGGCACTACCGGCCTGTCCACCGGCCCGCACTTGCACTATGAGTTCCAGGTCAACGGCGTCCACGTCGATCCGCTGGGCCAAAAGCTGCCAATGGCGGATCCAATCGCCAAGGCCGAACGCGCGCGCTTCCTGCAACAAAGCCAACCGCTGATGGCGCGTATGGACCAGGAGCGCTCCACCCTGCTGGCTTCGGCGAAGCGCTGACGTGCCGCTCTATATAGGTGTGATGTCCGGGACCAGCCTTGATGGCCTGGATATCGCCCTGATCGAACAGGACCCGGCGATCAACTTGATCGCCACTCACTACATCCCAATGCCGGACGCCCTGCGCGCCGAGCTGCTCGGCCTGTGCGCCAGCGGCCCGGATGAGATCGCCCGTTCGGCGATTGCCCAGCAACACTGGGTGACACTCGCAGCGCAAGGCATCGGAGCCTTGCTCGACCAGCAACACCTCAAGCCTCAGGACATCCGCGCGATTGGCAGCCACGGGCAGACCATTCGCCATGAACCGGCGCGCGGCTTTACCGTACAAATCGGCAACCCTGCGCTGCTCACCGAGCTGACCGGCATCACCGTGGTCAGCGACTTCCGTAGCCGCGACGTAGCCGCTGGCGGCCAGGGCGCACCCTTGGTTCCCGCCTTTCATGAGGCGTTATTTGGTAAGCGTACCGGTAACCGTGCCGTATTGAATATCGGTGGGTTCAGCAACCTCAGCCTGATCGAAACAAACAAGCCCGTCGCCGGTTTCGACTGCGGCCCCGGCAATGTCCTGCTGGATGCCTGGATTCACCACCAGCGCGGCGAGCTCTTTGATCGCGACGGCCAATGGGCTGCCAGCGGCAAAGTAGAAAGTCAGCTGCTCAATACCCTGCTCAGTGATCCCTTCTTCCAGACCAAAGGCCCGAAAAGCACCGGCCGTGAAGTCTTCAACCTGGGCTGGCTGCAACAACACCTTGGCGCATTGCGTGCATTTGAGCCTCAAGATGTGCAAGCCACCCTGCTGGAACTGACCGCGCAGACCATCGTCGAGTCCCTGCAAGCGGCGCAACCTCAAACCGAAACCCTGCTGGTCTGCGGCGGTGGCGCCCACAATGCCGCGCTGATGAACCGCCTGGCTGCACTGCTGCCGTCTACCCAGGTCAGCAGCACCACCACTTACGGCGTAGACCCAAACTGGGTCGAAGCCATGGCGTTCGCCTGGCTGGCCCATTGCTGCCTGGAAGGCATTGCCGCCAACCGCCCCAGCGTCACCGGCGCACGCGGGCTTCGGGTACTGGGCGCGATCTACCCCGCCTGAACCGCAGACAGCAAAACGCCGCTTGGCCGATCAAAGCCAAGCGGCGTTTTTGTGTCCACTCCCGATCAGATCGAGAACGAGGACCCGCAACCACACGTAGTCGTCGCGTTAGGGTTCTTGATCACAAAACGCGAACCTTCCAGACCTTCCTGGTAATCCACCTCGGCACCTGCCAGGTATTGGAAGCTCATCGGATCCACGACCAGGCTTACGCCCTCGCGCTCGACGATGGTGTCGTCGTCGGCCACATCTTCATCGAAGGTAAAACCGTACTGAAACCCTGAACAACCGCCGCCCGTAACAAATACGCGCAGCTTCAAGCGATCATTACCCTCTTCATCGACCAGGCTCTTCACCTTGTGCGCAGCACCGTGGGTGAATTGCAAAGCCGTGGGGGTGAAGGACTCAACGCTCATGCTGATAATCTCCCGGCGTACCGCCGCCATATGCGTAATGTCGGGCATTATCCGCTTCTCCTAGAAAAGCGGTCAACTATTGTTACGGTATATCAATCTGCGTTGCCGCCATTAAAAACACAAAAGGCCCGATCAACGGGCCTTTTGCGCAACAGCCGAAAAACGCTTAAGGCAGCATGCCTGCATGGGACAGGCCCAGCTTTTCATCCAGGCCGAACAGGATGTTCATGTTCTGAACCGCTTGGCCCGACGCGCCCTTGACCAGGTTATCGATCACCGACAGTACCACCACCAGGTCGCCATCCTGCGGACGGTGCACGGCGATCCGGCACACGTTGGCACCACGCACGCTGCGGGTTTCCGGGTGGCTGCCAGCCGGCATCACGTCGACGAACGGTTCGTTGGCATAGCGCTTTTCAAACAGCGCTTGCAGATCAACCGAACGATCAACCACGGTGGCGTAAAGCGTGGAGTGAATGCCACGGATCATCGGCGTCAGGTGCGGCACGAAGGTCAGGCCAACGTCCTTACCGGCGGCGCGACGCAAACCCTGGCGGATTTCAGGCAAATGACGGTGCCCTTTTACTGCGTAGGCCTTCATGCTTTCCGACGTTTCGGAGTACAGCGAACCCACCGCAGCACCACGACCGGCGCCGCTGACACCCGACTTGCAGTCAGCGATCAGGCGCGAAGTGTCTGCCAGCCCGGCTTCCAGTAATGGCAAGAAACCCAGCTGCGTAGCGGTCGGATAGCAACCCGGCACCGCAATCAGGCGCGCCTGCCTGATTTGCTCACGGTTGACTTCCGGCAGCCCGTACACGGCCTCTTCAAGCAATTGAGGCGCGCCGTGGGGCTGGCCGTACCACTTGGCCCACTCATCAGCATCCTGCAGGCGGAAGTCGGCGGACAAGTCGATGACCTTGGTGCCAGCCGCCAGCAGTTCGCCCGCCAACGCATGGGCAACACCGTGCGGCGTGGCAAAGAACACCACGTCACAAGCGCCCAGCGTTTTGATGTCCGGAACGCTGAACGCCAGGCCGTCGTAGTGGCCTCGCAGGTTCGGGTACATATCGGCCACGGCCAGGCCGGCCTCGGATCGAGAGGTAATAACCACTACCTCTGCTTGCGGATGTTGAGCCAACAGACGCAGCAATTCCACACCGGTGTAACCCGTGCCGCCGACGATACCGACCTTGACCATAAACCTGCCCTCAACGAACCCACTGGAAAGCCGACGATAATAGGGGCCGTATCGTCCTGCGACAACCGTCAAGGTGACGTACAGGCGCATGAGCCACTACTATCTTCAGTTACCGTGAACCTGGGAATAACTAAAAATGCTCTATCTATGGGTCAAAGCCTTTCATATCGTCAGCATTGTCTGCTGGTTTGCCGCGCTGTTTTACCTGCCGCGCCTGTTCGTCTACCACGCGCAAAGCGAGGACACCGTCAGCAAGGAACGCTTCAGCCTCATGGAGCGCAAGTTGTACCGCGGCATCATGGGCCCGGCAATGATCGCCAGCCTGGTCTTCGGGATCTGGTTGATCTACCTGAACCCGAGCGTTTTCCAAACCGGCGCCTGGCTCCACGCCAAGCTGACCCTCGTGGTCGTGCTGATCGGCTATCACCACATGTGCGGCGCACAGGTGAAACGCTTTGCCCGTGGCGAAAACACCCGCAGCCATGTCTTCTATCGCTGGTTCAATGAAGTACCGGTGCTGATATTGCTGGCTATCGTAATTTTGGTCGTGGTCAAACCGTTCTAATTTCAATTACACGGGGAACCTCCAATGTCGCTGCCCGCTCTGCTTGAACAACGCCTGCGCCTGCCCGTGGTGGTGGCGCCGATGTTTCTGATTTCCAACCCGCAACTGGTGCTGGCGTGCTGCCGCAATGGGGTGGTCGGGAGTTTCCCGGCGCTTAACCAGCGTGAAAGCAGCGGTTTCAAGGCCTGGCTGGAAGAAATCGAGGCAGGCCTGGCGCAATTGGATAATCCCGCGCCGTATGCCGTGAACCTGATCGTGCACAACAGCAACCCACGGCTGGACGCTGACCTGGCGATCTGCGTCGAGCACAAAGTGCCGATCGTCATCACCAGCCTGGGGGCCGTAAAAGAGTTGGTGGATGCCGTGCACAGCTATGGCGGGTTGGTATTCCACGATGTCACCACCCGGCGCCATGCGGAGAAAGCCGCTGAAGCTGGCGTGGATGGGCTGATCGCCGTGGCCGCAGGCGCCGGTGGCCATGCCGGCACCTGGAGCCCCTTCGCGCTGATAGCCGAAATTCGTCAGTTCTTCGACAAAACCCTGCTATTGGCCGGCTGCCTCAACCATGGGCACGAAGTGCTCGCTGCGCAATTGCTCGGCGCGGACCTCGCCTATTTCGGCACACGGTTTATCGGCACGACTGAAAGCCATGCGCCGGATGCCTATAAGGAGATGCTGCTCACATCGCGCGCCGCCGACATCGTGCACACTCCTGCGGTGTCCGGCGTACCCGCCAGCTTTATGCGCAAGAGCCTGGAAAACGCCGGCTTCGACATCGCTGCGCTGCAGAGCAAAGGCGAAGTGAATTTAGGTTCCAAGCTCAAGCCCCTGAGCGACGAGGCCAAGGCCTGGAAAACCGTATGGTCCGCCGGCCAGGGCGTCGGTGAAATAGATGATCTGCCGAGTGTCGATGAACTCGTCGCACGCCTGGATGCCGAATATCGCAAGGCACGTGAGCAAGCGACACAGTTACACTGGCCACGCTGATAACTGACAGGCCTGCCAACAGACGCTGGCCTGCACTCCCTCTTCCTGATTAAGTGACAAGGATGTCCGCATGAGCGACAACCGTTTCAAGATTGTGTTTGACGGAGCTTTGCTCCCGGGTGTCGAGAGCACCACTGCCAAGCTGAACCTCGCCGAGTTGTTCAAAAGCGATATTGCTGCCATCGAGAAGCTCTTTACCGGCCGCCCGGTGGCACTCAAGCGCGACCTTTCCCGCTCCGATGCCGACACCTACCTCACCGCGCTGAAAAACGCCGGAGTTGATGCACGCATCGAAGACGAGCAGCCCGTAGCGTTCAGCCTGGCTGAAACTCACGAAACGGATGCGGGTGCTTCTGACTTCTCACGCCCTGCCGCTTCGCCTTACGCGCCGCCGCGCGCCGCCGTGGGTGACAACCACGCAGAGTTTTCAACACTCAAAGTGTTCACCATCCACGGGCGTATCGGTCGCTTGCGCTACCTGGCCTGGACCCTGGTACTGACCCTCGCGCTGTTGGTGGCCGGCGGGATTATTTCCACTGCCAGCTTCGCCGTGGCGACCGCCTCGCCAACCGCCGGTGTCATTCTTGGCTCGCTGCTGGGCTTTGCGTTGTTTGTCGCGCTTGTGTGGGTCAGCGTGCAAATCGGCGTGCAACGCCTGCACGATCTCGGGTGGTCAGGCTGGCTGTACCTGCTGAACCTCGTCCCACTGGTGAACAGCATCTTCCCACTTTTGCTGCTGGTGCTGCCGGGCAACACGGGCGCCAATCAGTACGGCCCTCCTCCACCGCGCAACTCCACGGCGGTAAAAGTGTTGGCCACAGCCTGGCTGGCGTTCCTCCCAATCCTGTTTGCCATCGTGGTCACATTGGGCATGAACGGCTACCTGAATCAGCTCGAAGCCAACGTGGACAGCAGCTACGAAAGCAGCTCCATCAACGCCGACGATGGCACCGACCAAAGCGTGATCGTTGATGAAGAAGAAGTGCAAAGTGCTGACGACACGGCCGAACCTGTAGACTCTCCAGAACAGTAAAAGAAACGCCCGCCCGCGTGTGACGCCTTTGTCACAGGCGGGCGGCGTTGCGATGGAGAAAGGCATGACCCGTTACGCTCTGATCACCGGTGCCTCCAGCGGCATCGGCCTGGCTTTGGCCGAAGCCCTGGCCCGTCGTGGCCGCAGCTTGATTCTGGTAGCCCGCCAGCGTGATCAGTTGGAAAGTATCGCAATCGAATTGACTCAGCGCTTTGGCGTCGAGGTGCTGTTTCGTGCCTGCGACCTGGGCGAACCGCTGCGCTTGTCCGGTTTCCTGCTGGAGCTTGAAGAGGGCGAGCGACAGATAGACCTGTTGGTCAATTGCGCCGGCATGGGCACCAGCGGGCCGTTTCTGGCCCAGGACTGGATGACCGAGCAGGACCTGATCGAAGTCAACATCCTGGCCCTGACGCGCATGTGCCATGCCTTGGGCAATGCCATGGCGCTGCAGGGCGGCGGGCAGATACTCAACGTCGCGTCGATCGCCGCTTTCCAGCCGGGCCCGTGGATGAGCAGCTATTACGCCAGCAAGGCCTATGTGCTGCACTTTTCCGAAGGCCTGCGCGAAGAATTGAAGACCTGCGGCATCAAGGTCTCGGTGCTGTGCCCCGGCCCGACGCGCACAGCTTTTTTCGGTACTGCGCAAATGGACACTGCCAAGCTCGAACGCGGCGACAAGCTGATGAGCCCGGAAGAAGTCGCGCTTTACACCGTACGCGCCCTGGAAAAAAACAAAGCCATCATCATTCCAGGGCGGCGCAACCGCTGGCTCACCTTCAGCCCGCGTTTGAGCCCACGCTGGCTGACCCGCAAGGTCGCCGGCGCGATCAACAAGGCCTATCTCCCGCGCTGACCGCGTGGGTACACTCCCCTGCACGCACACAATGGAGAAACAGCTGTGGATACTCTGTTCACCAAGATCATCAACCGGGAAATACCGGCGAAGATCATCTATGAAGATGACCAAGTCCTCGCCTTTCACGATATCGCTCCGATGGCGCCCGTGCATTTTCTGGTGATTCCGAAAAAGCCGATTCGCACCCTCAATGACCTCACCGAAGAAGACAAGGCCCTGGCGGGTCATATCCTGTTCACTGCCCAGCGCTTGGCTGTGGAGCAAGGTTGTGAAAAGGGCTTTCGCGTGGTCATGAACTGCAATGAAGACGGCGGTCAGACCGTTTATCACATTCATATGCACGTGCTGGGTCAGCGCCAGATGAATTGGCCGCCGGGCTGAGCAGGAGTGGGAGTTTGCGACTGTGGCGCAGTCGGACGGGAGCACGCTCCCTCGCCACGGCAAGCTCCCCCGCCCCAGAGGCAAATTGACTCAGCACAAACGCTTCGCCCTCTCTTGCGGTAAACTGGCCGCCGAGATTCTTCCCGGAGGTCAGCATGACTACCCAACGTCACTACTCGCCGATTGACCGTCTGTTGCTGCAAGCCGACATGGCTATGCGTACGCTGTTGCCGTTCAGCGGCCAGCCGTACCGCCCATCGCCCGCCATCGTGCAGCCGGATGCGCAGTTGAGCGAAACCGACACCCGCCACGTCGCCGGCCTGATGCGCATCAACCATACCGGCGAAGTCTGTGCCCAAGCGCTGTACCAGGGCCAGGCGCTGACCGCCAAACTGCCGCAAGTGCGCGCAGCGATGGAGCATGCGGCCGAAGAAGAAATCGATCACCTGGCCTGGTGCGAGCAACGCATTCGCCAATTGGGCAGCCACACGAGCGTGCTGAACCCGCTGTTTTACGGTTTGTCGTTCGGCATCGGCGCCGCAGCCGGCCTGATCAGCGACAAGGTCAGCCTCGGTTTTGTCGCGGCTACCGAACACCAAGTGTGCAAGCACCTCGATGAGCACCTGGAGCAACTGCCGGCCGAAGACGAAAAGTCCCGGGCGATACTTGAGCAGATGCGCATCGATGAAGCACACCACGCAGACAGCGCGCTGGATGCCGGCGGTTTCCGCTTCCCGGCGCCGGTACGGTTTGGCATGAGCTTGCTGGCCAAGGTCATGACCAAGAGCACGTATCGAGTCTAAAAAGCAAAAAAGGGCGCCATCAGGCGCCCTTTTCTTTAGCGGTCCGCAATCAACCCAGCTCGATAATCTCGTAGTCATGGGTGATGACCACACCGGCCGCACCGAGCATGATCGAGGCCGAGCAATACTTCTCCGCCGACAGCTCGATCGCGCGCTTGACCTGTGCTTCTTTCAGCGCCCGACCTTTCACCACGAAATGCATGTGGATCCTGGTAAACACCTTCGGGTCTTCAGTGGCACGCTCGGCTTCGAGGAAGGCTTCACAGCTTTCCACGGCCTGGCGGGATTTCTTGAGGATGCTGACCACATCGAAATTGCTGCAACCGCCGACACCCAGCAGGAGCATTTCCATCGGGCGTACACCCAGGTTTCGGCCACCGGCTTCCGGCGGGCCATCCATCACCACCACATGGCCGCTGCCCGACTCACCGAGGAACATGGCCTCGCCCGCCCATTGGATGCGTGCCTTCATCGCCCAGACTCCACTGCTAAAAAAGGGTCGCCAGCTTAGCACAGGGCCTCGAAACAGCAGTGTTATGCGTGAAAACGATAAATGATTGCGTTTACCCGCTAAATTGGCTAATCGAGACAGAATGTGTCTGGTAAGCTGGCGCCAATTCAATGGCGCATTGCCACCCTTTGTACAGTGTGTATCAATGCCGACACCGCTGGATAAAAACAACTCCAATTACACCGCGCAGTCCTTTCGGGATACAACCATGGTTGCTCTTACTCCCACACCCAAGATCAAGAATCTCGACAAGCTGTTGATGCACTGCCAACGCCGGCGCTACCCGGTCAAGCACAACATCATTTGCGCAGGCGAACGTTCCGAAACACTGTTTTTCATTATCAAAGGCTCAGTCACTATCCTGATCGAGGATGAAGATGGGCGCGAGATGATCATCGCCTACCTCAACACCGGTGATTTCTTTGGGGAGTTGGGGCTGTTCGAGCAAGCGGGCAAAGAGCAGGAACGCAGTGCCTGGGTGCGCGCCAAGGTCGAGTGCGAAGTTGCCGAGATCAGCTACACGAAGTTTCGCGAACTGGCCCAGCAAGACCCCGACATTCTTTACGCCTTGAGTGGTCAAATTGCCCAGCGCCTGCGCGATACCACGCGCAAAGTCGGCGACCTTGCCTTCTTTGACGTAACAGGCCGCGTGGCACGCTGCCTGCTCGAGCTGTGCAAGCAGCCCGATGCCATGACTCACCCCGATGGCATGCAGATCAAAGTCACGCGCCAGGAAATTGGGCGCATTGTCGGCTGTTCACGGGAAATGGTCGGCCGCGTGCTCAAGGATCTCGAAGAACGCAACTTGGTGAACGTCAAAGGCAAGACAATGGTGGTGTTCGGTACGCGTTAAGCCGGCAGAAAACCGGCCAGCATCTGACGGTACAACCTATCCAGCCGGGTGATTGCATCGGGCGCGGCGAAGGCTTCGTGCAGCGCAATGTGGCTGTCGGCGCGAACGCGCTGGTCGAGGCCGCAGGCTTCGTTGAAACGATTAACCGATGCGATCAATGCTTCGCGGTCGTTATCCAGCAACAGCGCACCGTGAATCAACCCCACCGGGCGGCCACCGCTTTGCCGCCAACGCTGGGCGGTGCCGACCATCTTGCGGCCGTCCAGGTTGACGTTGTAGCGACCGTCACAGAACGCGCCGTCAATTTCGCCCACCGACGCGTCGCCGCCTAACTCAATCAGCAAGTCGCAGATTGGCTGGCACAAACGCAGATAGCCGGTTTCGATGCGCCCCTGATCACCTTCGCTGCGCGGTGGCGCATAGACCAGGGCGATATTGACCGTGGCGGCAGACTGCGGCACCGGCTCGCCACCGGTTTCACGCAGCAGCACCGGCCAACCGGCGTCGGCCGAGACTTGGCTGGCGGCCTCGAAGGCCGGCAGACGGCTCAAGCGGCGCGGCATGACCAGGGCTTGATCGTTGGGTTGCCAGAACAGCAGGCCGTATTCCTGTTCCCCGGCGCAAACCGCGGCCAGCAAATCCTGCTCGGCAGCAAGCCCTGCTTCAACAGTCATCGACACTGGCTGAACCATCAAACACCTGCCTACCTGAATACACACAGAACCAAATGTGGGAGCGGGCTTGCTCGCGAAAGCGGTGTATCAGTCGCCAAAGGTATTGGCTGACATACCGCTTTCGCGAGCAAGCCCGCTCCCACATTTGAATTGCATTTCGATCAATCCAATGTGGAGCCGCTCACCGCCACGCCACGCTCCGGGAAGAACAAGCGCTGCAGTTCCGCCCCAGGGTTTTCAGCGCGCATAAACGTCTCGCCCACCAGGAACGAGTACACCCCGCTGATTTCCATCAACTCCACATCAGCACGGTTGACGATGCCACTCTCGGTAATCACCAAACGGTCGCGGGGAATGCGCGGCAGCAGGTCAAGGGTGTTTTCCAGGCTGACCTCAAAGGTATGCAGGTTACGGTTGTTGACCCCCACCAGCGGAGTGTCGAGGGTTTTCAGCGCGCGTTCCAGCTCATCACCGTCGTGCACTTCCACCAGCACATCCAAACCAACGCTTTTTGCCACGGCAGCCAACTCGGCCATCTTCACGTCATCCAGTGCGGAGACGATCAGCAGCACACAGTCGGCGCCCAAAGCGCGGGCTTCGACGATCTGGTACGGGTCGACCATGAAATCCTTGCGGATCACCGGCAGTTTGCACGCGGCGCGGGCCTGTTGCAGGAACAGGTCGCAGCCCTGGAAGTAATCAATGTCAGTCAGCACCGACAGGCACGTCGCGCCGCCCTTCTCATAGCTTGCGGCAATCTCGGCCGGCACGAAGTGCTCGCGGATCACACCTTTGCTCGGCGAAGCCTTCTTCACTTCAGCGATCACCGCCGGATGCTTGAGCTTGGCCTGGGCAATCATGGCCTTGGCGAAGCCACGCGGTGCGTCGGCGAGCTTAGCCTGGGCTTCCAGCTCGGCCAGGCTGACCCGGGCGCGGCGTTCGGCGACTTCTTCAGCTTTACGGGCCAGGATCTTTTCCAGAACGGTCGGCACACTCATGCTTCATTCTCCATCTTGAACACCGCAGTAAAGGCACCCAGCTCTTCGAGCTTTTCGCGAGCAAGCCCTGTGTGCAACGCATCATGTGCGAGGGCCACACCCTCTTTAAGACTGTAGGCGTGATCGGCCGCATACAACGCCGCACCGGCGTTGAGCACGATCATTTCTGCCGCTTTCTGGCCGTTTTCGGTCTTGCGACGCCCCAAGGCATCGCGAATCAGTTCCAGCGACGCCGCCGGGCTTTCCACCGACAGGCCATGCAAACTCTGGCTTTTCATGCCCAGGTCTTCAGGCTCGACCCAATATTCAGTGACCTGATCATTCTTCAGCTCCGCCACAAAGGTCGGCGCCGCGAGGCTGAACTCGTCCAGGCCATCCTTGGAATGCACCACCAGCACATGCTTGCTGCCCAGGCGCTGCAACACTTCGGCCAAGGGCCGGCACAGTGCCTGGCTGAACACGCCCACCACCTGATGTTTCACACCGGCCGGATTCGTAAGCGGGCCGAGCATGTTGAACAGGGTGCGCAGACCGAGGTCCTTGCGCGGGCCGGCGGCGTGCTTCATTGCGCCGTGGTGCGATTGGGCAAACATAAAACCAATGCCGACGTTTTCAATGCAGCGTGCCACTTGCACCGGTGTAAGGTTCAGATAGATCCCGGCCGCTTCCAGCAGGTCGGCACTGCCGCTCTTGCCGGACACCGCACGGTTACCGTGCTTGGCCACGGTGCAACCGGCCGCCGCGACCACGAACGAAGACGCCGTCGACACGTTGAAAATATTCGCACCGTCACCGCCGGTGCCGACCACATCGACCACGCCGTCGAGGTTTTTGAGTTCAACCTTGTCCGCCAACTCGCGCATCACCGAGACGGCACCGACGATTTCGTCGATGCTCTCGCTCTTCATGCGCATGGCCATCATGAACGCACCGATCTGCGCGTCGGTGCATTGGCCGGTCATGATCTCGCGCATCACATCGCTCATTTCAGCGGTGCTCAGGTCGAGGTGGCCGACGATACGGCTCAGGGCTGTCTTGATATCCATGGAAAGTCCTTAGCGCGTGCCGCCGCTCTGCTTGAGAAAGTTGGCGAACAGCTCGTAGCCCTGCTCGGTCAGGATTGATTCAGGGTGAAATTGCACCCCTTCGATGTTCAGTGTCTTGTGGCGCAGGCCCATGATCTCGTCGACCGAGCCATCTTCCAGCTGGGTCCAGGCGGTCAGTTCCAGGCAGTCCGGCAAATTTTCGCGCTTGACCACCAGCGAGTGATAGCGCGTCACGGTGACCGGCAAATTCAGGCCGTGAAACACGCCCTGATCTTTGTGGAACACCGGGCTGGTCTTGCCGTGCATCACCTCGCGCGCGCGCACTACATCACCGCCAAAGGCCTGGCCAATGGACTGATGGCCAAGGCACACGCCCAGAATCGGCAACTTGCCGGCAAAATATTGGATGGCTTCGAGGGAGATACCCGCCTCGGTCGGCGTGCACGGGCCAGGCGAAACCACGATGCGCTCCGGGTTCAGGGCGGCGATTTCGGCAACTGTCAGCTCGTCGTTGCGCACCACTTTGACCTCGGCGCCAAGCTCGCCCAGGTACTGCACAACGTTGTAGGTAAAGGAGTCGTAGTTATCAATCATCAGCAACATGTGGGTTCAAACCTCTTGAATTCACTGATTTCGAATGACCGCCTTCCAGGGGTTTGACCCGCTGCCATACGCACGTTCCGGTTGCCGCGATGAATTGGCAACGGGCGTCAAACAAGGGGTGAAGAAGGCAAATCGGTACAGGTCCGGCCGGGCCGGCAGAGAAAATGTCAGGCGCGCCAACGCCAACGGGCGTGTGCCTTGACTACTCGCATCAAGAGTCTGCTGATAATCAACACGGGGAGGGTCTCATTCATACGTTGGGGCACAGTAACGTAGCCTCGCCAGCGGTGCAATATGGAGCCGCGAATACGGGAACATCACGACAGAATCTTTATAGGAAAAAACTGTTTTCTTAACGGAAAAGCCTGAATACATTGTCAGTGTTTCGCTTCCGATACAAAAACAACTAAATGGAATTTTGCATGCTTAGAGCTCCGTTGTTCGCGCCCCTCGCCGGCTGCCTCCTGACATTGGCCTGCGCGCAGGCATTTGCAGCCTCCTCGCCGTACTCAACCATGGTGGTTTTCGGCGACAGCCTGGCAGACGCCGGCCAGTTCCCCGATGGTTCTAAGGGCGCCACCTTGCGCTTTACCAACCGTACAGGCCCAACCTTTCAGGGCGATTACGGCCTGGTTTCATCTACCTTGCTGGGCGCGAAGCTGGGCGTCGCACCCAATGACCTGACCGCCTCGACGTCTCCGGTTCGCGCGGCACAAGGCCTGCCTGACGGGAACAACTGGGCGGTCGGCGGCTACCGTACCGACAATATTCTCGACTCCATCACCTCGGTCTCCAATGCGGCAATTCCACCCGGCAACCCCGGTGGCGGCACGGTTTTGCGCAGTCGCCAGGGTTATCTGCCGGCAAACGGCGGCCTCGCCGACCCGAATGCGCTGTATTTCCTCTCGGGCGGCGGCAATGACTTCCTGCAAGGCCGCGTACTCAGCCCCGGCCAAGCGGTCGCGGCCGGTGGGCGCCTGGCCGACAGTGCCCAAGCCCTGCAACAAGCAGGCGCGCGTTACATCATGGTGTGGATGCTGCCCGACCTCGGCCTGACCCCGGCCATCAACGGCACACCGCTGCAGGCGTCGAGTTCGGCCCTGAGCAACATTTTCAACCAGTCACTGGTACAGCGCCTGTCGCAGATTGACGCCCAGATCATCCCGCTGAATATTCCGCTGCTGTTGAAGGAAACCTTCGCCGACCCGGCGCGTTTCGGCCTGGCCACCGGTCAGAACCTCACCGGCACCTGCTTCAGCGGCAACGGCTGCACCGCCAACGCCACGTACGGGATTGGCGGCACCAACCCGGACCCGACCAAGCTGATTTACAACGACTCGGTGCATCCCACCATCGCCGGGCAACGCTTGATCGCCGATTACGCCTATTCGCTGCTGGCCGCGCCGTGGGAACTGAGCTTGCTGCCGGAAATGGCCCAAGGCACCTTGCGCGCGCATCAAGATGAACTGCGCAACCAATGGCAGGCGGACAACGGCGCCTGGCAAGCCGTCGGCCAATGGCGTGCCATCGTCGCCGGGGGCGGCCAGCATCTGGATTTCGATGACCAAAGCAGCTCGGCCAGCGGCGACGGCAATGGTTACAACGTGAATGTCGGCGGCAGCTACCGCCTCGACGAAAACTGGCGTGTCGGTGTCGCCACCGGGCTGTATCGCCAGACCCTCGAAGCGGGCGCCAGCGATTCGGACTACAAGCTCAACAGCTACATGGGCACCGCGTTCGCGCAGTACCAGGAAAACCATCTGTGGGCCGATGCCGCGTTGACCGGTGGAAAACTCGACTTTGACAGCCTCAAGCGCAAGTTCGCCCTGGGCGCCGGCGAAGGCTCGGAAAAAGGCGATACCGACGGCTGGCTGTGGGCCTTGAGCGCACGCTTGGGCTATGACATTGCCGGAGCCGGCAGTGACTGGCACTTGTCGCCGTTCATCAGCGCCGACTATGCGCGGGTTGAAGTCGATGGTTACTCGGAAAAGGACAGCCGCTCCACGGCGCTGACCTTTGATGACCAGCAACGCGACTCTAAACGCCTCGGCGTTGGCCTGCAAGGCAGCTACCGCGTCACGCCGCAGACTCAGGTGTTTGGCGAAGTGGCCCACGAGCATGAGTTCGAAAACGATACCCAGAAGGTGAACATTTCGCTCAACAGCGTGCCGGGGATCGACTTCAAGCTGGACGGTTATACGCCCCGCAGCAACTCGGATCGCTTGAGCCTGGGCGTCAGCCACAAGCTGACGCAGGCGCTGGCGTTACGGGCGGCGTATAACGTGAGGAAGGATGACAATTTGACCCAGCAAGGGGTCAGTGTCGGGGTAAGCTTGGACTTCTGATGAGGTCTTGAAACCTGCACTAAACAACTGTGGGAGCGGGCTTGCTCGCGAATGCGGAGTGTCAGCCTCTGAATGTGTAACTGATACACCGCCTTCGCGAGCAAGTCGAATCGTCGCACCGCCGCTCCCACATTTTGATCTACATCTGATCTCAGTCTTGCGGGGTTTGCTCAGCCAACGCCACCGCACGGAACATCGCGCGACGCTTGTTCAGCGTCTCTTCCCACTCCAGTACCGGCACCGAATCCGCCACAATCCCGCCGCCCGCCTGCACGTGCAGCTCGCCGTCCTTGATCACCGCCGTGCGGATCGCAATCGCGGTGTCCATATTGCCGTTCCAGGCAAAATACCCCACCGCGCCGCCGTATACGCCACGCTTGACCGGCTCCAGCTCGTCGATGATTTCCATTGCACGAATTTTCGGCGCGCCCGACAAGGTGCCCGCCGGCAGGATCGCGCGCAGTGCGTCCATCGCAGTCAGCCCGGCCTTCAGCTCGCCGGTGACGTTGGACACGATGTGCATCACGTTGGAATAGCGCTCGATCACCATCTTTTCAGTGAGCTTCACCGAGCCGATTTCCGACACGCGCCCGGTGTCATTGCGGCCCAGGTCGATGAGCATCAAGTGCTCGGCGATTTCCTTGGCGTCACTGAGCAAGTCTTCTTCCAGCGCCAGGTCAGCTTCTTCGGTCGCGCCACGTGGGCGAGTACCGGCGATCGGGCGCACGGTGATCAGGTTGTCTTCGACCCGCACCAGCACTTCCGGCGAGCTGCCCACCACGTGGAAGTCACCGAAGTTGAAGAAGTACATGTACGGCGTCGGGTTGAAGCAACGCAGCGCACGGTACAGGTCAATCGGCGCGGCCTTGAAGTCGATGGACATCCGTTGCGACTGCACCACTTGCATGCAGTCACCGGCGAGGATGTATTCCTTGATGGTACCGACCGCACGCTCGTAGTCATCCTGGGTAAAGCTGGAACGAAACACCGGGTCGGGAGCCGGCGGACGGCTGAGGTCCAGGCCTCGACGCGGGGTAATCGGCTGGCGCAGTTTTTCCAGCAAGGCTTCGAGGCTGGCCTGGCCCTGTTCGAACGCATCCGCCTGGGAGGGGTCGGCGAGGACAATGGCGTGCATCTTGCCGGCGAGGTTGTCGAACACCACCACCGCGTCGGAGACCATCAGCAGAATGTCTGGCACACCCAGCGGGTCCGGGTTCGGGCATTTGCCCAGGCGCTTTTCCACGTAGCGCACGCAGTCGTAGCCGAAGTAACCGACCAGGCCGCCGTTGAAGCGCGGCAAGCCCGCAACGGTCGGCACGTTGTAGCGCGCCTTGAAGGTTTCGACGAAGGCCAGCGGGTCTTCGACATCGTGGCTTTCGGTCTCGATGCCGTCGTGGGTGATGCTCACATGGTGGTCGTGAACCCGCATGACGGTGCGGCACGGCAGGCCGATGATCGAATAACGGCCCCATTTTTCGCCGCCCTGTACCGACTCCAACAGATAGGAGTTGGGCTCGTCGGCGAGTTTCAGGTAGACCGACAGCGGTGTGTCGAAGTCGGCCAGGGTTTCGCAGGCCAGGGGAATACGGTTGTAGCCGGCAGCGGCCAAACGCAGGAATTCTTCGCGGATCATGAGGTGCCTCGTGGCTTGAGGGTCAAACGGTCAGGTGTGCAAATGTACCGCAGCGCGGCGAGGATCAGTCAGGCGCGCCAACGCCAGCGGGCCAGGGCCTTGATGACTTTCATCCAGAGTTTGCGAGTGACCACCACGATGGCGTTTCCAGTAGGTGTTGGTTCGATGTCGGGCAACGTTATCTCAGCGCCCGCTCCCAAGCAACCGGGGATTAGCAGGCGCAAGTCATCAATGACCAGCGCCGGCGATTCTTCAGCGATTGGCCGACCATGGTTGTAGCCGTAACTCAAGGCCACGCACTGCACGCCCGCGGCTTTAGCCGCCAGCACGTCGCTGCGCGAGTCGCCGACGAACAGTGACTGCGACGCCGGGATGTTGGCCATTTTCATGACAAAAAACAGCGCCGCCGGGTCGGGTTTTTTCTGCGGCAAGGTATCGCCGCCGATGATCCAGCGGAAATACCGGCCGATTTTCATATGGTCCAACAACGGTGCGACAAAGCGTTCCGGTTTGTTGGTGATCAGGGCCATTTCCACGCCCTGCTTGTGCAGCCACTTGAGGGTGTCACGCACACCGGGGTAGACCACGGTCAGCTCGTGGCCGCCTTCATAGGCGGTGTTGAACAATTCCAGGGCATGCTCGGCTTCCACCTCATCGACACCTTCAGCATCAATGTGATTAGCCAGGGCCCGGCGCACCAGCATATGCACGCCATTGCCCACCCATTCACGCACCGACTCGATACCGGCCGGTTTACGCCCCAGCTCGAGCAGCATCTGGTCCACCGCCGCCGCCAGGTCTGGCACCGAGTCGATCAAGGTACCGTCCAGATCGAACATCACCAGCCGTGGCAGTTTGCCGGGGAACAGTTGCTCAAAGCCGCTCATGGACGCGCCAGCGCCAGTTCGGCTCGCATCTTGTCGATGACTTCCCGGTAATCCGGGGCGTTGAAAATCGCCGAGCCGGCAACAAAGGTGTCGGCGCCCGCCGCTGCGATTTCGCGGATGTTGTTGACGTTGACCCCACCGTCGATTTCAAGGCGGATGTCACGGCCCGAGGCATCGATCAGCGCGCGCGCTTCGCGCAGTTTGTTCAGTGTGCCGGGGATGAACTTCTGCCCGCCGAAGCCTGGGTTGACGCTCATCAGCAGGACCATGTCGACCTTGTCCATCACGTACTCAAGCACGCTCAGCGGAGTCGCCGGGTTGAACACCAGGCCCGCTTTGCAGCCGCCTTCCCGGATCAGTTGCAGGGTGCGGTCCACGTGCAGCGTGGCTTCCGGGTGGAAGCTGATGTAGGTCGCGCCGGCTTCGATGAAGTCACCGATAATGCGGTCCACCGGGCTGACCATCAGGTGCGCATCGATGGGCGCCGTCACGCCGTACTTGCGCAGCGCGGCGCAGACCATCGGGCCGATGGTCAGGTTGGGCACGTAGTGGTTGTCCATGACGTCGAAGTGCACGAAGTCGGCACCGGCGGCCAAAACATTGTCCACCTCCTCACCCAGGCGGGCGAAGTCGGCGGAGAGAATCGATGGAGCAATGACGAAGGGCTGCATGACGCACCTTTTTGAGCTAAATCACGATGGCGCGCATTGTATACCTCATGCTTTGCCCCGCGCACCGTGACCTCACTCAACGGCTAGTATGCGGCCCGGTAGATTTTCTCGATATCCGCCGCGCTGAGCTTGCGCGGGTTGTTGCGCATCAGCCGCTCGATACCTGCGGCTTCCGTGGCCATGGCCGGGATCGCGTCCTCCGGAACTCCAAAGCTGCTCAGCCCCGCCGGGATCTCCACTGCGGCACACAGTCGCGTCATCGCCTCGACAGCTTGATCGGCCGCATCGTTGACGCTCAAACCGGACACATTCACGCCCATGGCCTGCGCAATGTCCTGCATACGCTCCACGCACGCCAGCTTGTTCCAGTGCATCACGTAGGGCAGCAACAGCGCATTGCTCACGCCGTGGGCGATGTTGAAACGCCCGCCCAGCGGATACGCCAGCGCATGCACCGCGCCGACCCCGGCATTGCCGAATGCCATGCCAGCCATCAGGCTGGCGGTGGCCATGTCGTCACGCGCCTGCAGGTTGGCCGGGTTGGCGTAGGCCTTGGGCAGCGCGTTGGCGATGAGTTTGATCGCGCCAATCGCCAGGGCGTCGGTGATCGGCGAGGCATTCAGCGACAGGTAGGACTCGACGGCATGCACCAGCGCATCCACGCCACTGGCGGCGGTGACACTGCGCGGGCACGTCAGGGTCATCTGCGGGCTGATGAGCGCAACGTCGGGCAACAGGTAGTCGCTGACGATGCCTTTTTTGAGCTGCGCGGCTTTATCGGAGAGGATCGCCACATTGGTCACTTCCGAGCCGGTGCCGGCGGTGGTCGGAATGGCGATCAGCGGCGGGCCTTTGCGCGGCACCTGGTCAACGCCAAACAAGTCCGCCAATGCGCCGTGGTAGCCGACGTACGCGGCCACGCTTTTAGCGATATCAATGGCACTGCCGCCGCCCAACCCGATCAAGCCGTCATGCCCACCTTCGCGGTACACGCGCATGCAGTCCTCAACGATGGCGATTTCCGGGTCGGGCAGCACGCGGTCAAAGATTTCGTAGGGCCGGTCGCCCAAGTGTTCGAGCGCCAGCGCCACAGTGCCGGACTTGACCAGCGCGGCGTCAGTGACGATCAGCGGGTTATCCACATCGAGGCGGGTAAGCTCAAACGCGAGCTGTTCAATGGCGCCGGCACCGGTGAGCAGTTTGTGGGCGATCTTGAATGAGGAAGTACTCATGTGCGCGGCCTCTTATTGATAGATGGGCTGGCCCAAGAATAGCTGGGGATTTCGGGTTGCCTAGCATTCAGGGGCTGAATGGTCATTCCTGACTCAACATAGACCCCATGTGGGAGCGGGCTTGCTCGCGAATGCGCTGGGTCAGTTAAAGATGCGTTGACTGACACACTGCTTTCGCGAGCAAGCCCGCTCCCACATTTTGATCTCCGCTTGGTTTTAGACCTGTGCAGTGCGCAGTTTTTCGCTGCGGCCACGCAGCCATTCCAGGGTCAGCAGCAACAGCACCGAGAAGGCAATCAACAAGGTCGCCGCCGCCGCAATCGTCGGGCTGAGGTTTTCGCGGATGCCGCTGAACATCTGGCGCGGCAAGGTCGCCTGCTCGGGCCCGGCGAGAAACAGCGTCACCACCACCTCATCAAACGAGGTCGCAAACGCAAACAGCGCCCCCGAAATCACCCCCGGAGCAATCAGCGGCAAGGTCACCCGGCGAAACGCCGTCAATGGCGATGCCCCGAGGCTGGCCGCCGCGCGCACCAGGTTATGGTTAAACCCCTGCAACGTCGCCGACACGGTGATGATCACAAACGGCACGCCGAGCACCGCGTGCACCACAATCAGCGAAAAGAAACTGTTGCCCAACCCCAACGGCGCAAAAAACAGATAACTCGCCACGCCGATAATCACCACTGGCACCACCATCGGCGAAATCACCAGCGCCATCACCAGCGCCTTGCCACGGAAATTGCCGCGCGTCAGGCCAATCGCCGCGAGCGTGCCGAACACCATCGCCAGCACCGTGGCCGCCGGGGCGACGATGATGCTGTTCTTCAGCGCGCGCATCCATTCGGCGGAGGCGAAGAAGTCCTGATACCAGTGCAGCGAGAAGCCTTGCAACGGGTACACCAGGAAACTGCCGCTGTTGAACGACAGCGGAATGATCACCAGCACCGGCAATATCAGGAACAACAGGATCAAGCCGCAGAGAATCCGCAAGCTGTAGAACCACACCCGCTCAACGGGCGACATGTAAGGGTTCAGCATCGCAAGGTCTCCTCAGCTCAGGCGCAGGCGACTGGCGCCCACCAGCCGGTTGTAGATCAAATACAGCACTACGGTCGCCAGCAGCAGCAAGCCGCCCAACGCCGTTGCCATGCCCCAGTTAATGCTGGTGTTGGTGTAGAAGGCCACAAAGTAGCTGACCATCTGGTCGTTCGGGCTGCCGAGCAACGCCGGGGTGATGTAGTAACCAATCGCCAGGATGAACACCAACAGGCAGCCGGCACCCACACCGGCGTAGGTTTGCGGGAAGTACACGCGCCAGAAACTGGCGAAGGGGTGACAGCCCAGGGAAATCGCCGCGCGCATATAGGTCGGCGAGATGCCTTTCATCACGCTGTAAATCGGCAGAATCATGAACGGCAACAAAATGTGCACCATCGAGATGTAGACCCCGGTACGGTTGAACACCAGCTCCATGGGCTTATCGATCAGGCCCAGGCTCATCATCGCGCTGTTGATCAGGCCGCCGGATTGCAGCAACACAATCCACGCCGCCACCCGCACCAGAATCGAGGTCCAGAACGGCAGCAGCACCAGAATCATCAGCAGGTTGCTTTTGCGCGCGGGCAGGTTGGCCAACAGGTACGCCAGCGGGTACGCCAGCAGCAGGCAGATGAACGTGATCACCAGACCCATCCAGAAGGTGCGGGCGAAGATATCCAGGTAAATCGCCTGATCCGGCGTGGCCGGCGCCACTTCGCCGAGGTCATCGATGCGATGATCGACCGCCGCCAGCAAATAGTACGGCGTGAGGGTGCTGGTATTGCGCCGGATCGCCTGCCAGTACGCCGGGTCGCCCCAGCGTTCGTCGAGGTTTTCCAACGCTTCTTTATAAGAGGCCGGCGCTTCGGTAAACGGCAGCGCCCGCGCGGTTTTGGTCAGCAGGCTGCGGTAGCCGGCCAGTTCCATGTTCAAGCGTTTGGACAGATCGCCCAAGGTTTGGTTTTTGCGCGCCTCGCCCAGGTCCTCACTCAAGGCCAGGTACACCGGCTCGCCCGGCAGGCCACGACCGTCCCAGGCCTTGACCGCCACCACGGTGCGCGGCAAACCACCTACCACTTCCGGGTTGCCGACGCTTTTGTAGAGCAGCGCGACGATCGGCACCAGGAACACCAGCAGCAAAAACAGCACCAGCGGCGCAATCAAGGCCTGGGCCTTCCAGCGATTGAGCCGCTCGGCACGCGCCAGGCGCTGCTTGAGGGTGGGGCTGTTGACCTCGTTTGAGGGAACGGCGATGGCCATGGCTGACTCCGGTAAATCTTCAGTTAATCCCCTGTGGTGGGGGCTTTCTGTGGGAGCTGGCTTGCCTGCGATGCAGACACCTCGGGGTATCTGACATACCCGGTTGATGCCATCGCAGGCAAGCCAGCTCCCACATGAGCCTGTTCACACAGTGGGTTATGCGGTGTTGCTGCTTACTTGGCAGCCCACGAATTGAAGCGCTGCTCCAGCTGCTCGCCGTTATCTGCCCAGAAGCTCACGTCGATCTGCACCTGGTTGGCGATGTTTTCAGGGGTGGTCGGCATGTCCTTGAGGATGTCCTTGGCCAGCAACGGCACCGCCTGGGTGTTCGCCGGGCCGTAGGCGATGTTTTCCGAGTAGGTCTTCTGCTGCTGTGGCTGTACCGAGAAGGCGATGAATTTCTTCGCCGCTTCTGCACGGTCCTTCGCCAGGCCTTTAGGTATGGCCCAGGCGTCGAAGTCGTAGATGCCGCCGTTCCACACCACTTTCAGGTTGCTTTCCTTTTGCACGGCAGCGATGCGGCCGTTGTAGGCCGAGCTCATGACCACGTCGCCGGAAGCGAGGTATTGCGGCGGCTGGGCGCCTGCTTCCCACCACTGAATGTACGGTTTGAGTTCATCGAGTTTCTTGAACGCGCGGTCCTGGCCATCTTTACCGGCCAGCACTTTGTAGACGTCTTTAGGCGCAACGCCATCAGCCATCAATGCGAATTCCAGAGTGTACTTGGCGCCTTTGCGCAGGCCGCGTTTACCCGGAAATTGCTTCACGTCCCAGAAATCCGCCCAGCCGCTCGGTGCTGCCTTGAGCTTGTCGGCGTTGTACGCCAACACGGTGGACCACACAAAGAAACCCACGCCGCAGGGCTGGATTGCGCCCTTCACGTAGTTCGCGTTGTCGCCGAAGAGTTTTGGGTCCAGCGGCTCGAACATGTCTTCGTCACAGCCACGGGACAGCTCTGGCGACTCCACTTCCACCAGGTCCCAGGACACGCTTTTGGTGTCGACCATGGCTTTGACCTTGGCCATTTCACCGTTGTATTCACCGGCGATGATCTTGCCGTTGCCCGCGCTTTCCCACGGTGCGTAGAAGGCTTTGACCTGAGCCGCCTTGTTCGCGCCACCAAAGGACACGACCGTCAGGTCCGGGCCTGCCATGGCCTGTGTCGCGCCCATCAGGCCGATGGCCAGGGCGGTGTATTTAAGGGATCTCAACATTGTTGTTCTCTCCACGTGCAGGGTTGGTGAAGCCAGGGGGCGATCAATTCGCCTCTAGAAGTGGGTCGAGTGCGCGAACGTGCTCGACTTGCCAGCCAATCGGTACCACGTCGCCGACCGCCAGGGCTGGGTCCAGCTCGGCAATCGGTTGTTTCACAAAAAAATCGGCCTTGCCGCAGACTTCCAGGCGCACGCGCACGTGGTCGCCCAGGTAGATAAATTCCGCCACGCGCCCCGAGAATCGGTTCACGCAGCTTTCGCTGGAGCCATTCAGGCTCACGCGTTCCGGGCGCACCGAAAGGGTAACCGGACCGCCGAGCTGGCCGACATTGACTGCCAGCGCCTCGACCTTCTCGCCGCGCGCCAACTCCACCACGCAGCGCTCGCCGGTGAGGCTGTGCAGCCGGCCATTGAGTCGGTTGTTTTCGCCGATAAAGTTGGCGACAAAGGTATTTTTCGGTTCTTCATACAGGGTGCGCGGCGCGGCGATCTGCTGGATCTCGCCCTGGTGGAACACCGCCACGCGGTCGGACATGGTCAAGGCTTCGCCCTGGTCGTGGGTCACGTACACCACGGTCACGCCGAGGCGCTGGTGCAAGTGCTTGATCTCCATCTGCATGTGTTCGCGCAGTTGCTTGTCGAGGGCGCCGAGGGGTTCGTCCATCAGCACCAGCTGCGGTTCAAACACCAACGCGCGGGCCAGTGCCACGCGCTGCTGCTGGCCGCCGGAGAGTTGCGCCGGGTAGCGCTGGGCGAAGGCGTCGAGCTGGACCATGCTCAGCACGCGTTTGACCCGCTCGCTGATATCGGTCTTGCTCAGGCCACGCACCGACAGCGGAAACGCCAGGTTCTCGGCGACGGTCATGTGCGGGAACAGCGCATAGTTCTGGAACACCATGCCGATATCACGCTTGTGCGGCGGTACGTTGTTGATGGAGCGCCCGGCTAGCAGGATTTCGCCAGCGGTCGGCGTCTCGAAACCGGCGAGCATCATCAGGCTGGTGGTCTTGCCCGAACCGGACGGCCCGAGCAGGGTGAGGAACTCGCCCTTGCGGATTTCCAGGTTGAGGTCTTTGACGATCAGGTTCTCGCCGTCGTAGCTCTTTTGCACGCCACGAAAGCTGACCAGCACATCATTTGAATCCACCTCGCTCATACCCGCACCTTTGTGTTTTGGACTGCTGTGGCACAAGCGTAGTCCAGGCGCGAGCCCCCGGAAATCGGGGGCCGAGAGAGAATGGCATCAGCCGGATGGAAGGTTGGGGGTAGGGATTGCCCTACAGCGATGGCGGGGATGGAACAGTGCGTCAGCAGCGGGCGCCTGAAATGGGTTCAAGGGCCGTGAAACAGGTCGCAAACAGGCATGCGATTAAAGCAGCTTGTGCTCCATCGCGTACTTCACCAACTCGGCCAATGACGTGATGTTGAGCTTTTGCATCAAGCGCGCCTTGTGGGTGCTGATGGTCTTGCTGCTCAGCGCCAGTTGCCCGGCGATATCGTTGACGTTGGCGCCCTGGGCCAGGCGCTCGAATACCGAGAACTCGCGCTCCGACAGCAATGAATGCAATGGCCGGTTATCAGTCAAGCCAACTTCAAACACCATGCGGTCGGCCAGGTCCGGGTCGATGTAACGCCCGCCCGCCGCCACCTTGCGGATGGCGGTCAGCAACAGCGCCGGGTCGCTGTCCTTGGTCGCATACCCCGCCGCGCCGACTTTCAAGGCGCGAGCCGCCATTTGCGCCTCGTCGTGCATCGACAGCACCAGAATCGCCGGCGGGTTACTCAGCGCCCGAATGCGCGCGATGGCTTCCAGGCCATTCACGCCGGGCATCGAGATATCCAGCAACACCACCTCGCACGGCACATGGCGCAAGGTCTCCAGCAATTGTTCGCCATTGCCCGCCTCACCGACCACCAGCAGGTCTTTGGCCAGGCCGATCAGTTGCTTGATGCCTTCTCGAACGATGGTGTGGTCTTCGGCTACCAGTACGCGAATCACAGGGGTTTCCTCTTATAGTCAGGCATCCAGCGGCACCGTAACACTCAGGGTGGTGCCCTCCCCCGGCTCGCTGTGCAGGCTCATCTGCCCACCCATCATCAACACGCGCTCGCGCATGCCGACCACGCCAAACGACACCGGCCGCCCTTCGCCCTGGACGAAACCCACACCGTCATCACTGATGGTCAGCCGCAGGTCCGGGCCTTCCACGGTCAATGTCAGTTCGACAGTATGCGCCTGGGCATGGCGCATCACATTGGTCAGCGCTTCCTGGAGAATCCGGAACAGGCCGATGGCCTTGCCGTCGCTCAAGGCGGGCAAGTTTTCCGGGACTTGCACCAGGCACGGGATCTGCGTGCGGGCTTCAAAACGCCGGGCTTGCCACTCGATGGCCGAGGCGATGCCTGCGTCGAGAATCGGCGGGCGTAGAGCAGTGGCCACGTCGCGCACCAGCTGGAACAGCTGGGCGATCAGGCGCTTCATGCTGTTCAGCCTTTCGTTGAGGCCGGGATCGAGTTGCGCATAGGCCAGCTCGCACATCGAGGTTTCCAGCTTCAGCACCGTGAGCATTTGCCCTAGCTCGTCGTGGACTTCACGGGCGATACGCGCCTTTTCCTCTTCGCGCACGGTTTCCAGGTGGGCCGACAACTCACGCAGCTGCGCCTCGCTTTGCAGCAACGCGGCCACGTAGCGACGACGCTCGGTAACGTCATTGAGGTAGACGACCAGGTATTCGCCGTCGGCAAATCGCAAAAAGCTCAACGACACGTCGGCGGGCAGGATACTGCCGTCAGCGCGCAGGCAATCGGTGGCGAAGTTTTGCGGCCCTTCCTCGCTGGCGCGCGCGCGCTTCCACAGGTTGAGCCAGCGATCCATGTCCAGGGTCGGGTCGAAATCAATCAGCGGTCGCTCGATCAACGCGCCAGGCGAGTAGCCCAGCATGCTTTCGGCGGCGCGATTGGCGTAGCGCACGTGACTGTCCCAATTGACCCAGAGAATGCCAACGGTGCTTTGGTCGATGGAAAATTGCGTCAGTTGCAGGGCCTCGGCACCGGCGGCGCGCGCGGCGCTTTCTTCGCGGGCGGCCAGCAGGCTGTGTTCGAGTACCCGTTGCTGGCGACGTTGCCAGAACACCACGGCCAGGCTGGCGAGCAGGAACATGCCCAACAGCAGGCAAAGGTTTTGCCACAGGCCCGCAGACTCAGTCAGCCGAGGGTATTTGGGTTGCAGCCAGCGGGTGTGCAATTGGTCGAGGTCGCGGGCCGGTATCGCGCGCAAGGCGCTTTGCATGATGGTTGCCAGTTCGGGCCACTCACGGCGCGTGGCCACGCGCAGCAATTGCGGCAGGCCGATGTCGCCGACGACCGCCAGCCCGGCGAACTCCGCCTCGCCTGACAACCGGCTCAATTGCGCCTCATCCACCACGGCGTAGCGCGCTTGCTGGCTCACAAGCAATTGCAGGGCCTGGCGCTCCATGGGCACGCCTTGCAGGTTCAGGTTGGGGTAGGTGCTGCGCAGGTAATCGGCCACGGCGCTGGGCATGCGCACGGCGACGCGGGCGTGTTCGTCGAGTTTTTCCAGCTCCACCACGCCGCCGCCGTCGCGAATACCGACGATGTGCTGGGGCACGCGCATATAGGGGTCGGTAAATAACCACAGGCGCAAACTGGCCGGGGTTTGCTGCAAACCGGGGGCGATGTCCACCTCGCCGTCACGCACGGCAGCTTCCAGTTGCTCCTGACTCGGAAAATTGCGCCATAACAGCTCAATGTTCAGCGCCTTGGCCAACCATTGCATCAATTCCACATTGGCCCCGGACAACCGCTGCAGGCGCCGATCGTATTGTGCGTACGGCGCCTGCAACACCAGGCCCACCCGCAGTTCCGGGTGCTGCACCAGCCATTCACGCTGCTGCGCATCCAATTGCGCCTGCGGTGCGACAGGCGCAGGCGCGGCCGTTGCCATCAAGGCAACGCACAAACAGCCGATAACCAGCAGACAGCGAAAACCCATGATCCACGTCTCACATCACTGACAAATACTGATCAACCCATTAGGCTGCTCGAATCACTTCTGGCCGGGAATTAACGATGCCCTTTATTCACCGTTCGGCACTGCCAGCATTGTGCCTGTCGCTGCTATTTACCAGCGCCTTTTCTGTTCAGGCCGCCGATGCACCTGCGCCCGCCGCCGAGAAGCCGGTTGAACGCCATCCTCTGCCCGAACGTAGCGCAGAAGAAGTCACCGCCCTGGAACGGCAGATTCCAAAACAAGAGCAGCAACAATTGCAGGCCGGCAGCGATTCATTTCTGGCCCTGTGGAAACCGGCCAACAGCGCCGAGCCCGAAGGCGTGGTGATTATCGTGCCCGGCGCCGGGGAAAGTGCTGACTGGCCGCAAGCAATCGCGCCATTGCGCAGCAAATTGCCGGACGCCAACTGGGGCACGCTCAGTCTTTCGTTACCGGACGTGAACATGGACACCCTGCCACCGCGGTTGATGGAAGCGCCCACGGCCGCTGTCGACACCAGCAGTAAAGACGGCAGCACCGCCGCCAAACCTATCGAACAAGCCGCCAGCGCCGAAGCCGATGGCACTGACCCGGCCGTGGTGCCGGGCGCGGATGAGCAGGACAAAACTGACGCCAAGCGTATCTTCGACCGTATCGACGCCGCCGTGGCCTTCGCCCAGACCCAAAGCGCGCGCAGCGTCGTGCTGCTCGGCCATGGCACCGGCGCTTGGTGGGCCGCGCGTTATTTGAGCGAGAAGCAGCCGGCCCAGGTGCAGAAGCTGGTGATGGTGGCGGGCAAAACGCCTGCGGGCCGTCAGCCGAACCTGCAACAACTGGCCCCGGCGCTGAAAGTGCCGACGGCGGATGTGTTTTATCAGGATGGCGAGCAGGATCGCAAAAACGCCCTGACTCGGGTTCAGGCGGCCAAGCGTGCGAAAAATACGGGCTATAAACAGGTGTCACTCAAGACCGTGCCCGGCGACGGTTCGGCCGAGCAGGAACAGTTGTATCGGCGGGTTCGTGGGTGGTTGAGTCCGCAGGCTGCTGGAGACTGATAGCACAACTAAAGAACACCGCAGATTTAAATGTGGGAGCGGGCTTGCTCGCGAAGGCGGTGTGTCAGTTGATGGATCTGGTGACTGACACTCCGCCTTCGCGAGCAAGCCCGCTCCCACATTTGATTGGGTTGTCACTTCCACAACGTAGCGGCTACCGAAAATCCCGTCGCTCGCGAATTAGCGTGTAGGCGCTGTGCAGTTCACGCGTTCGCTCGGTCGCTTCACGCACCTGCGCGGGGCTGGCGCCGCTGCCGGCGATTTTGTCCGGATGGTGACGGCTGAGCAGACGGCGATACGCGTGCTTGATTACTGACGGCTCGGAGGTGGACGTCACCCCCAGAATCCGCAACGCGTCCTGATAAGCCCCGGCCCGATTGGCCAGCGGCTTGCGCTCCTGAACATAGTCGGACGCCAGTGCCTTGAGCTGCTGCGGTGTCCAGCCCAGCCATTTGCCCCACAGTTCGATCAACTCGCGCTCGGCGTCATCCGCCCTGCCGTCCGCCCAGGCCATGCGCCAGCACGCACGCAACATGCCTTCGGCGGCATGGGGCTGCGCCTTGAGTAAGCGCAGATAACTGCGCACCCGGTCGGAGCCGGACTTGCCACGGTTGAACGCCGAGATAGCACGGCGCCGGGCCGGCTCGGACATGTCCAGCGAGTGCATCTCCTGGCGCGCCTGCCGGATATGCCCATCCGCGACCCGGCCATTACTTTTGGCCAGGCGCCCCAATAGCACAAACAGCAATTCGTCGTTACGCAATGCCAGGCGCCCACCCAGGCGCTCGCGCAATTGCGCCCAGCTTTGCAGTTGCAAGCGGCGATCCAGTGCCTGCCCCAATAAAGCACCCAACAAGGCCCCCGGAATACTGGCAATGGCAAAGCCAGCCCCGGCGCCGATCAGCGTCCCTGGCCACAACATGTTATTGCCCCGCAGTCAGCAGGGTTTCGACCTGCGCCAAGCGTTCCAGCGTACCCACGTCAACCCAGCGTCCCGTCATGTGTTCCCCCGTTACCAGACCTTTGGCCATCGCCGCGCGCAGCAGCGGCGCCAGCTTGAAGGCACCGGCACTGCAACCCGCGAACAACTGGGGGTCGAGCACTGAAATGCCACTGAAGGTCAGGTTATCGGCACCGGGCGCGGCATCATGAAGCAAACCCTGATCGAGGTAGAAATCTCCACCGCTGGGGTGATGCGCCGGGTTATCGACCATCACCAGATGGGCCAGCCCCTGTAGCGGCTGGCGCAACCGGGCGAAGTCGTAGTCGGTCCAGATGTCGCCATTGACCAGCAGGAACGGCTCGTCGCCCAACAGCGGCAGCGCCTTGAAAATCCCGCCCCCGGTTTCCAGGGGTTCACCCTCAGGCGAGTACTGGATGCGCAGGCCGAACTGGGCACCGTCGCCCAGGTAGCTTTCGATTTGCTGGCCCAGCCAGGCATGGTTGATCACGATTTCACTGAAGCCGGCCTTCGCCAACGCCTCCAAGTGATACTCGATCAGCCGCTTGCCGCCCGCCTGCACCAGAGGTTTGGGCGTGTGCAAGGTAAGCGGGCGCATGCGCTCGCCCTTGCCCGCCGCCAGGATCATTGCCTTCATGGGTTCGCCTCGTTGGGTTGGCGCAGGCTGGCGAGCAACTCGCCCAGTTCATTCAACTCCGGACGGTCTGCCAGCACCGCTTCTATATAAGCAAAGAAGCGCGGCACGTCGGCCAGGTAACGTGGCTTGCCGTCACGGTGGCAGATGCGCGCAAAGATGCCGATGACCTTGAGGTGGCGCTGTACACCCATCAAGTCGCTGGCGCGCAGGAACTCGTCGAAATCGGCCTGCACCGGAATGCCCAGTTTCCCGGCACGTTCCCAGTAACCACGCTGCCACTCCCGCACGCGGGCTTGAGGCCAGCTGAGAAACGCATCCTTGAACAGGCACGTGATGTCATACGTGACCGGACCATAAACCGCGTCCTGGAAATCCAGCACGCCGGGGTTCGGTTGGCTGATCATCAGGTTGCGCGGCATATAGTCGCGATGCACCAGGACTTTGGGCTGGGCCAGCGCGCTGTCGATCAGGTGGTCGCTGACGCGCTGCCAAAGCGCCTGTTGCCGGGTATCAAGCTCGATACCCAAATGCCGGCGCACGTACCACTCTGGAAACAATTCCAGCTCGCGGCGCAGCAAGGCAACGTCATAGCTGGGCAGTGGCGCGTCCATCGGCAATTGCTGAAAAGCCAGCAGTGCGTCGATGGCATCGGCGAACAATGTGTCGGCGTTTTGCTCGTCAATCACGTCCAGATAGGTCTTTGTGCCCAGGTCATTAAGCAAAAGAAAGCCTCGCGGCAAATCTTCTGCATATATTTTTGGCACATTAATTCCCGATTTCGCGAGTAAATCAGCGATATCGACGAAAGGTTTGCAGTTTTCCTGGGGGGGTGGCGCGTCCATGACGACGAAAGATTGATCGCCACCCTCCCACCTGAAGTAACGCCTGAAACTCGCGTCGCTGCTGGCCGCAGTCAATGTGGCCGGGGGTACGGCACCCCAACCTTGAGCGTTAAAAAGGATCGGTAACTGCTCTTCCAGCCAGACTTCCAGCTGTTGTAAACGTATATCTTGCTCGGGCATTACAAGGGTCTCCGACGGCGCTAGCCGTCAAGCGGGTCATGCTTTATTATCACGCATCTTTTTCAGACCATCGAGAGGCGTGCGGCCCACACCGCGGGCAGATGGCACGCAGGAAGCCCGGACTAATAAGATGGCATTGAAATCCCCCGCGTTTCGTAGAAAATTTCCGTTGCTGGTAACCGGCAGTCTGCTGGCCATGCAACCTTTCGCCACCTCATTCGTGGTCGCCGCGGAACAGTATGACTGCTCAGTCTCTGCTTCGGGTGCCTGGGATTGCGCGCCGAAAACCGCCGCAGCCCCATTACCACCGCGCCCGGTGCATGACGGTGCAGCCGTCAGTGCTGCCGGCGACACGGCCCAGGCCGACGCCGGCGGCAGTGCCGCGGACGAACCGAAGACCGCGCTGGTCACCGAAGCCAAGGGCCGAGGCCTGCGCGCGCGCAGTGCCGACTACAGCCACCTGGACTGGGTGCCCCGCGATAAGCTGACCGCAGCCCAACTGGCTGAAACCGGCCCTTATTGCTCCGGCGCGTACATCGAGCCGACCCGTCCTGGCATGAACGACAAGACGAACAAGAGCGACGCGCCGACGTTCATCGGCGCCAAGGTCTCTCGTTACGAACAGGAACAGCAAATTGCGACCCTGGCCGGTGACGTCGTCATGCGCCAGGGCAGCATGCAACTGGAGTCTCAGGAAGCCAATCTGTATCAGGCTGAAAACCGTGGCGAGCTGACCGGCGATGTCCGTCTGCGCGACAACGGCGCCCTGATCGTCGGCGACCATGCCGAAGTCCAGCTCGATACCGGCGCGGCCCAGATCGACAACGCCGAATACGTGCTGCACAAATCGCGTATCCGCGGTAACGCGCTGTACGCCAAGCGTGCTGAAAACGCGGTCATCCGTCTCAAGGACGGTACGTACACCACCTGCGAGCCGGACAGCAACGCCTGGCAGCTCAAGGGCAACAACATCACGTTGAACCCGGCCACCGGTTTCGGTACGGCCACCAACGCAACGTTGCGGATCAAGAACATTCCGATCCTGTACACCCCGTACATCTATTTCCCGATCGACGACCGTCGTCAGTCCGGCTTCCTGCCGCCAAGCTTCAGCACCGGCAGCAAAACCGGCTTCACACTGGTTACGCCGTACTATTTCAACCTGGCGCCGAACTACGACGCCACGTTGTACCCGCAATACATGACCAAGCGCGGCATGATGATGGAAGGCGAATTCCGCTACCTCACCAAGTCCAGCGAAGGCCAGTTCGGCGGTGCGTACCTGAACGACGACAGCGACGAGCGGAAGAATCAGAGCGATTACGAAAAAACTCGCTATATGCTCAATTGGCAGCATAAGGGCGGGCTGGATTCCAGGGTGGCGACTCAGGTTGACTACACCAAGATCAGCGACCCTTATTTCTTCCAGGACTTGAAGACCTATCAGGAAGGGGTTCAGAGCCGTGACTACCTGAACCAGCAAGGTTCGGTATCTTACAGGGGCGACTCCTACCAGGCTCGTTTGAACGTCCAGGCCTACCAGCTCTCAACGATCTCCCAGATCACTCCCTATGATCGGCTGCCGCAGATTACCTTCAACGGTGCGCTGCCCTACCATCCGGGCGGGTTGAACTTCACTTACGAGACAGAAGCCGTTCGCTTCGATCGCGACCTGCAAAATGGTACGTTTACCGACGAAGACGGCTTGGTTTCGCCTCGACTGGATACATTCGTAACAGGCCTGACCCGTGCAAACGGTACTCGCTTGAATGTCGCGCCAGCCGTTGAGTACCCGATGAACTGGACCTACGGTTTTATTACGCCGAAGCTCAAGTATGTCTATACCAAGTATGATCTTGACCTTGATGCGATTGGCAAAAACCAGATCATCGCGGCTCAAAATGCAGCAACGGCCTCCAACCCTTACGCTGGTGGTACGTTCAAAAGCGACCAGGATCGTGCAGTCCCTATCGCCAGCGTCGACAGCGGCCTGTACTTCGACCGCAACACGAACTGGTTCGGCAAAGAGTATCGCCAGACCCTGGAGCCGCGTGCCTTCTATCTCTATGTGCCTAACAAGGACCAGAGCGATATTCCGGTATTCGACACCAGTGAATACTCGTTCAGCTACGGTTCGCTGTTTCGCGATAACCGCTTCAGCGGCAACGACCGTATTGGCGACGAGAACAAACTGTCCCTGGGTGTAACCAGCCGCTGGATCGAAGACAATGGCTTTGAACGTCAACGGGTTTCCGTGGGCCAGGCCGTGTACTTCAAGGATCGCGAAGTTCAATTGCCAGGCATCCTGGCTTCGGACCGCGCTGACTCACAGTCTGATGTGTCGCCTGTCGCCCTGGAATACGAATTCCGCTTTAACCGCGACTGGCGTGCCACTGCCGACTACAACTGGGACACCGAGGAACACAGCGCTCGTTCCGGCAGCGCGATGTTCCACTATCAGCCGGAAGACAATCCGAACAAGATCATCAACCTCGGCTACCGTTATCGCAACGACCAAGTGGTCTACAACCAGCTGACCGGTAAATGGCAGTTCGGCGGTGACTACGGCACGCCTGGCGCTGATAACTTCGTGAAGGATTACTACAAAATCCAGCAACACGATTTCTCGATGATGTGGCCAATCGTTCCGCAGTGGAACCTGATCACCCGCTGGCAGTATGACTATGCCCGCAACCGTACCCTGGAAGCCTTCGGTGGTTTCGAGTACGACAACTGCTGCTGGAAACTGCGCGTCATTAACCGTTACTGGGTTTCCAACGACGAATTCAGCCAGATCGCCCCGCTCAACGAAAAGGGTGACCACGGGCTCTTCCTACAGGTTGTCCTTAAAGGACTCGGCGGCCTGACCGGCGCCAAGGTAGAGAGCTTCCTCGACAAAGGCATTCAAGGTTATCGTGAACGTGAAGATCAAGCTTTCTGATTGTCTGCGCCCGCTCGTGCTGGGCGCGCTGTTCCTGGGTACCGTTTCGGCACACGCTGCGGTTCAACAGTTGGATAAAGTGGCTGCTATCGTCGATAACGACGTGATCATGCAGAGCCAACTGGACCAACGGGTCAAGGAAGTTCAGCAAACCATCGCCAAGCGCGGTGGTGGCGTGCCGCCTACCAGCGTGCTGGAGCCACAGGTTCTGGAGCGCCTGATCGTCGAGAACCTGCAGCTGCAGATCGGCGATCGCTCCGGCATCCGTATTTCGGACGAAGAGTTGAACCAGGCCGTTGGCACCATTGCTCAGCGCAACAACATGAGTATTGATCAGTTCCGCGCCGCTCTGGCTCACGATGGCCTGTCCTATGAGGACGCACGTGACCAGATCAAGCGTGAAATGATCATCAGCCGTGTCCGTCAGCGCCGCGTGGCCGAGCGGGTTCAGGTGTCGGAGCAGGAAGTGAAGAACTTCCTCGCGTCGGACCTTGGCAAGCAGCAGCTTTCTGAAGAACTGCACCTGGCCAACATCCTGATCTCCACACCGGACAGCGCCAGCGCCGAGCAGCTCAATGCCGCCGCCGCAAAAACCCAGGCTGTTTATGACCGCCTGAAAGCCGGTGCCGACTTCGCCCAGGCCGCTATTGCCGTCTCCGGCAGTGACAACGCTCTGGACGGCGGCGACATGGGCTGGCGTAAAGCCGCTCAATTGCCTCCTCCGTTTGATCGCGAGTTGAGCGCCATGGAAGTGGGCGGCATTACTCAGCCGGCTCGCACCCCAGGTGGCTTCATTATCATCAAGCTGTTGGGCAAGCGCGGCGGTGAGACCTCGCTGAAAGACGAAGTACACGTTCGTCACATTCTGGTCAAACCAAGCGAAATCCGCACCGAAGCGCAAACCAAGGAACTGGCCCAGAAGATCTATGACCGCATTGAAGGCGGTGAAGATTTCGCCACCCTGGCCAAAAGCTTCTCGGAAGACCCGGGTTCGGCGCTTAACGGCGGCGACCTGAACTGGATCGACCCGAAAGCATTGGTGCCGGAATTCCAGGAAGTGATGGCCAAAACTCCGCAAGGCGTTCTGTCCAAGCCGTTCAAGACCCAATACGGCTGGCATGTACTGGAAGTCCTTGGCCGTCGCGCCACCGACAACACCAACCAGGCCCGCGAGCAACAAGCGCTGACCGTACTGCGCAACCGCAAATACGACGAAGAGCTGCAAACCTGGTTGCGTCAGATCCGTGACGAAGCCTACGTAGAAAACAAGCTGCCCGCCGCCGAGCAAACAGGCGCTGATCAGGCACCTCAGTGAAACCCCAGCGTTTCGCGGTAACACCCGGCGAGCCGGCCGGCATTGGTCCAGACCTTTGCCTGCTACTCGCCTCGCAACCTCAGCCACACCCTCTGATTGCCATTACCAGCCGCGACTTGCTCATTGAGCGAGCCGCGCAACTGGGTGTGGCTGTCAACCTGCTGGACGTGGCGCCAGGCAACTGGCCCGACCTGCCAGCACCGGAGGGCAGCCTGTACGTGTGGCACACCCCGTTGCAGGCAGAGGTGGTTGCCGGGCGACTGGACAAGGCCAACGCGGCCTTTGTGCTGGAAACCCTGACCCGTGCCGGACAAGGCTGTATCGACGGCGATTTTGCCGGAATGATTACGGCCCCGGTGCACAAGGGCGTGATCAATGAATCCGGGATCGCCTTTTCCGGCCACACCGAATTCCTTGCCGATCTGACCCACACACCCCAAGTTGTGATGATGCTGGCCACTCGCGGCTTGCGCGTCGCGCTAGTGACGACGCACCTGCCGCTGCGCGATGTCGCCGATGCCATCACCGCCGAGCGCGTTGAGCGTGTCACGCGCATTCTGTACGCCGACCTGCAACAAAAATTCGGCATCGCCCAACCGCGCATCCTGGTCTGTGGGCTCAACCCGCACGCCGGCGAAGGCGGCCACTTGGGCCATGAAGAAATCGACATCATTGAACCGACATTAGAGCGTCTGCGCCAAGAAGGCATGGACCTGCGTGGCCCACTGCCTGCGGACACTCTGTTTACCCCCAAATATCTGGAGCACTGCGACGCAGTGCTGGCGATGTACCATGACCAGGGGCTGCCTGTGCTGAAATACAAAGGCTTCGGCGCCGCAGTCAACGTCACACTGGGCCTGCCGATCATCCGCACTTCCGTCGACCATGGCACTGCCCTGGACCTCGCGGGCAGTGGCAAGATCGATACCGGCAGCCTGCACGTGGCCCTGGAAACCGCCTATCAGATGGCCGAGACCCGTATATGACTGAGCATTACCAACACCGGGCGCGCAAGCGTTTCGGGCAAAACTTCCTGCACGACGCTGGCGTGATTGATCGTATCCTGCGCTCCATCCATGCCAAACCCGAAGACCGTCTGCTGGAAATCGGCCCTGGCCAGGGCGCGCTGACCAAGGGCCTGCTTAACAGCGGCGGCCAACTGGACGTGGTTGAGTTGGACAAGGACCTGATCCCGATCCTCAACCAGCAGTTCGCCGGCCAACCCAACTTCAACCTGCACCAGGGCGATGCGCTGAAGTTCGACTTCAACAGCCTGAATGCCGCGCCGAACAGCCTGCGGGTTGTCGGCAACTTGCCTTACAACATCTCCACGCCGCTGATTTTTCACCTGCTGAACAACGCCGGGATCATCCGCGACATGCACTTCATGCTGCAAAAAGAAGTGGTTGAGCGTTTGGCGGCAGGCCCTGGCGGTGGCGACTGGGGTCGTCTGTCGATCATGGTTCAGTACCACTGCCGTGTGGAACACCTGTTCAACGTTGGTCCTGGTGCGTTCAACCCGCCGCCGAAGGTCGACTCGGCGATCGTGCGTCTGGTGCCCCACGCTGTGCTGCCGCACCCGGCCAAGGATCACAAGTTGCTGGAACGCGTGGTACGCGAGGCGTTCAACCAGCGCCGCAAGACCCTGCGCAACACGCTCAAGGCGCTGCTGAGCAACGCTGAAATCGAAGCCGCCGGCGTCGATGGCAGCCTGCGCCCCGAGCAACTGGACCTGGCCGCGTTTGTGCGCCTGGCCGACCAGTTGGCCATCCAGCCTGCGCCAACAGCGGAATAACCTGTAGGAGCTAGGCGCGATCTAATGTGGGAGCGGGCTTGCCCGCGAAGGCAGTGTGTCAGTCGCTAGATGTATAGCTGGTCCACCGCTTTCGCGAGCAAGCCCGCTCCCACACTTGCTCCGCGTTATACCGATAGCGCTAGCCAACTGGCCGACACATGTCTGGCTTAGTGCCTGCCTCATGGCCTAGACTGATCCGCATCTGCTGTCCTCCGCTTTTGCTTTTAAGGCCTCTTGCATGTCCGATCCTCGCTATCAGATCGACGTCAGCGTCGTCACCCGCTTCCTCGCGGACCAATCGCAACCTGAACATAACCGTTTCGCCTTTGCCTACACCGTCACGGTGAAGAACAACGGGCTGGTGCCGGCCAAGCTGCTGTCGCGCCATTGGGTAATCACCGACGGTGACGGTCAGGTCGAGGAAGTACGCGGCGCAGGCGTGGTGGGACAGCAACCGTTGATCGACATTGGCGCCAGCCACACCTATAGCAGCGGCACGGTCATGACCTCCAAGGTCGGCACCATGCAAGGCTCGTATCAAATGAAGGCCACCGACGGAAAACTGTTCGACGCCATCATTGCGCCCTTCCGCCTTGCCGTGCCCGGAGCCCTGCACTGATGGCGACGTACGCGGTCGGCGACCTGCAAGGCTGCCTGGAACCCCTCAAGTGTTTGTTGGAACGCGTCGCCTTCGACCCGGTAGCAGATCGCCTGTGGTTGGTCGGCGATCTGGTCAACCGTGGCCCCGCGTCCCTCGAGACCCTGCGCTACTTATATAGCCTGCGTGATTCCCTGGTGTGTGTACTGGGCAACCATGACCTTCATTTGCTGGCAGCCGGCAATAACATCGAGCGCCTGAAAAAGGGCGACACCCTGCGCGAAATTCTTGAGGCGCCCGACCGCGCCCAACTGCTCGACTGGTTGCGTCGGCAAAAACTCATGCATTACGACGAAGGCCGCAACCTGGCCATGGTCCACGCCGGCATCCCGCCGCAGTGGACACTCAAGAAAGCCCTCAAGTGCGCCGCTGAAGTAGAAACCGCACTGGCCGACGACAACCTGTACACCGCCTACCTGGATGGCATGTACGGCAACGAGCCGGTGAAGTGGGACAACGACCTCACTGGCGTGACCCGTTTGCGCGTAATCACCAACTACTTCACGCGCATGCGCTTTTGCACCGCCGAAGGCAAGCTGGACCTCAAGAGCAAGGAAGGCGCCGACAGTGCGATGCCCGGCTACAAGCCGTGGTTCGCCCATAAGGAACGCAAGACCCGTGAGACGAAGATCATCTTCGGCCACTGGGCCGCCCTGGAAGGCAAATGCGAAGAACCTGGCGTGTTCGCCCTCGACACCGGATGCGTGTGGGGCGGTAGCATGACCCTGATGAACATCGACACCGGCGAGCGCTTGAGCTGCCAGTGTGAAGCACCCCTTTCTGTCACACCGCCGGCTGCCGCCAAGCCATAGGAGCACCCCATGAGCGAATTCAAACGTATCCCTCCTGAACAAGCCCAAGCCCTGCGCAAAAAAGGCGCAGTGGTGGTGGATATCCGCGATCAGCCAACCTACGCAGCCGCCCATATCAGCGGCGCGCAGCACTTGGACAACCTCAACATCGCCGACTTCATTCGCGCCGCAGACCTCGACGCGCCGGTGATCGTGGCCTGCTACCACGGCAATTCCAGCCAGAGCGCCGCGGCCTATCTGATCAGCCAGGGCTTCTCCGACGTCTATAGCCTGGACGGTGGCTTTGAGCTGTGGCGTACGACCTATCCTGCGGAAATTACTTCCGGCGAGCCGCAATAATTTTTTTCACATGCCGCTACCCCGCGTGACGCTTGGGCTCGCGACGATTCTGACGAACGGCGCCGCCAACTAATTTCGTATACCGCCTTTACCTCCTCGATTCCGAACTATCCTTAAGCGCAGGCCATCCGAATCAGGGGAGAGCCGGTACACCGGCGCACGGGTCATCGGTAGCGTTTGAGGATGTTTGGGGGGAAACAGCCAGGGATAATCACCCATGGCTGCCAGCATCGACTGATTGATCCGGCGTCGGCTCCACGTATCGAGCGAGGTGACGACGTCATGAGTATCTTTAGCCACTTCCAAAACCGCTTCGAGTCCACACAGCAAGAAGAGCTCACGCTGCAAGAGTATCTCGACCTGTGCAAAAAGGACCGCAGCACCTACGCGTCTGCCGCCGAACGCCTGCTACTGGCCATTGGTGAGCCGCAGCTGGTGGAAACCGCCAATATCTCGCGCCTGTCGCGAATATTCTCCAACAAGGTGATCCGCCGCTACCCGGCCTTTGAAGACTTCCATGGCATGGAAGAATGCATTGATCAGATCGTCTCCTACTTTCGCCACGCCGCCCAAGGCCTGGAAGAGAAGAAACAGATTCTCTACCTGCTTGGCCCGGTCGGCGGCGGCAAGTCGTCCCTGGCTGAAAAGCTCAAACAACTGATCGAGAAGGTGCCCTTCTACGCCATCAAGGGCTCACCGGTTTTCGAGTCGCCTTTGGGCCTGTTCAACGCCACGGAAGATGGCGCGATTCTCGAAGAAGACTTCGGTATCCCACGGCGCTACCTCAACACCATCATGTCGCCCTGGGCCACCAAGCGCCTCGCCGAGTTCGGCGGTGATATCAGCCAGTTCCGGGTGGTGAAACTTTACCCGTCGATACTCAACCAGATCGGCGTGGCCAAGACCGAGCCCGGGGATGAGAACAACCAGGACATTTCAGCGCTGGTCGGCAAGGTCGATATCCGCAAACTCGAAGAATTCCCGCAGAACGACGCCGACGCCTACAGCTACTCGGGCGCACTGTGCCGCGCCAACCAGGGCCTGATGGAGTTCGTGGAAATGTTCAAGGCGCCGATCAAGGTGCTGCACCCACTGCTCACCGCCACCCAGGAAGGCAACTACAACAGTACCGAAGGCCTGGGCGCGATTCCGTTCACCGGTATTCTGCTGGCCCACTCCAACGAATCGGAATGGCACACCTTCCGCAACAACAAGAACAACGAAGCGTTCATCGACCGTATTTACATCGTCAAGGTGCCGTACTGCCTGCGGGTCAGTGATGAAATCAAGATTTACGACAAGCTGCTGTTCAACAGCTCCCTGGCCAAGGCGCATTGCGCGCCTGACACCCTGAAGATGCTCGCGCAGTTCACCGTGCTGTCGCGCCTCAAGGAGCCGGAAAACTCAAACATCTACTCGAAGATGCGCGTGTACGACGGCGAAAACCTCAAGGACACCGACCCCAAGGCTAAGTCGATCCAGGAATACCGCGACACGGCGGGCGTGGACGAAGGCATGAACGGCCTGTCGACTCGGTTTGCGTTCAAGATCCTCTCCAAAGTCTTCAACTTTGACCCGCACGAGATTGCCGCCAACCCGGTGCACCTGCTTTACGTGCTGGAACAGCAGATCGAACAGGAACAATTCCAGGCGGAAACCCGCGAGCGCTACCTGCGCTTCCTCAAGGAATACCTGGCGCCGCGCTACATCGAGTTTATCGGCAAGGAAATCCAGACCGCGTACCTGGAGTCCTACAGCGAGTACGGCCAGAACATCTTCGACCGCTACGTGCTGTACGCCGACTTCTGGATTCAGGACCAGGAATACCGCGACCCGGAAACCGGCGAAATTCTCAACCGCGTCGCCCTCAACGAGGAGCTGGAAAAGATCGAGAAACCGGCCGGCATCAGCAATCCGAAGGATTTCCGCAACGAAATCGTCAACTTCGTGCTGCGCGCCAGGGCCAACAACAACGGCAAAAACCCCACCTGGCTCAGCTACGAGAAGCTGCGGGTGGTCATCGAGAAGAAAATGTTCTCCAACACCGAGGATCTGCTGCCGGTCATCAGCTTCAACGCCAAGGCCAGCAAGGAGGATCAGCAAAAACATAACGACTTCGTCACACGAATGGTCGAGCGCGGTTACACCGACAAACAGGTACGGCTGCTGTCCGAGTGGTACCTGCGGGTTCGTAAATCACAGTAAGGCAGCGACAGGCGTGTGCTGCCGGGCCGCTGGCCTGGCAGTTCACCGCTTGTCTCTAAGCTTCCAGCTCGCGGCTTGAAGCTTGTAACGTGAAGCTGCCCGGAGGGCTCCCCATGAGCTATGTGATAGACCGACGCCTCAATGGCAAGAACAAGAGCACGGTAAACCGTCAGCGTTTCCTGCGGCGTTACCGTGACCACATCAAAAAGGCCGTTGAAGAGGCCGTCAGCCGCCGCTCCATTACCGACATGGAGCATGGCGAGCAAATCAGCATTCCCGGACGCGACATCGACGAACCGGTGCTGCACCACGGTCGGGGCGGCAAGCAAACCGTCGTGCACCCCGGCAACAAGGAGTTCACCACCGGCGAACATATCCAGCGCCCCCAGGGCGGCGGCGGTGGTAAAGGCCCGGGCAAGGCAGGGAATTCCGGCGAAGGCATGGACGAATTCGTTTTCCAGATCACCCAGGAAGAATTCCTCGAATTCATGTTCGAAGACCTGGAACTGCCCAACCTGGTCAAACGCAACCTCACCGGCACCGACACCTTCAAGACCGTGCGCGCCGGGATCAGCAACGAAGGCAACCCTTCGCGCATCAACATCATCCGCACCCTGCGTTCAGCCCATGCTCGGCGTATCGCCTTGTCAGGGAGCAGCCGCGCCAAACTCAGAGATGCCAAGGAAGAACTCGCGCGTTTGAAACGCGAAGAGCCAGACAACTTCGGCGATATCCAGGAAATCGAAGCCGAAATTGAGAAGCTCAGCGCGCGCATTCACCGCGTGCCGTTCCTTGACACCTTCGACTTGAAATACAACTTGCTGGTCAAGCAGCCCAACCCCAGTTCCAAGGCGGTGATGTTCTGCCTGATGGACGTGTCCGGCTCCATGACTCAGGCCACAAAGGACATCGCCAAGCGCTTCTTCATCCTGCTGTATCTGTTCCTGAAGCGGAACTACGACAAAATCGACGTGGTGTTCATCCGCCATCACACCAGCGCACGGGAAGTCGACGAGGAAGAGTTTTTCTACTCCCGGGAAACCGGCGGCACCATCGTCTCCAGCGCCCTGAAGCTGATGCAAGAGATCATGGCCGAGCGCTACCCGGCCAACGAGTGGAACATCTATGCCGCCCAGGCCTCCGACGGCGACAACTGGAATGACGACTCGCCAATCTGCCGCGACATCCTGATCAACCAGATCATGCCGTTTGTGCAGTACTACACCTATGTCGAAATTACCCCCCGTGAGCACCAGGCCCTGTGGTTTGAATACGAGCGTATCGGCGAAGCCTTTGCCGACACTTTCGCCCAGCAGCAACTGGTCTCGGCCGGCGATATCTACCCGGTCTTCCGTGAACTCTTCCAGCGCAGGTTAGTGTCATGACCGCCAAAAAAGAGCATAAGCGCCAACCGCTTTCCACCGGGTCCGAATGGACCTTCGAACTGATCCAGGCCTATGACCGGGAAATCAGCCGCATTGCGGCGGGTTACGCCCTGGACACCTACCCCAACCAGATCGAAGTGATCACTGCCGAACAAATGATGGATGCCTACGCTTCAGTCGGCATGCCCTTGGGCTACCACCATTGGTCCTACGGCAAACACTTCCTCAGTACCGAGAAGTCCTACACCCGTGGCCAGATGGGCCTGGCCTACGAAATCGTCATCAACTCCGACCCGTGCATCGCCTACCTGATGGAAGAAAACACCATCTGCATGCAGGCACTGGTGGTGGCGCACGCGTGCTACGGGCACAACAGCTTCTTCAAGGGCAATTACCTGTTCCGCACCTGGACAGACGCCAGTTCAATCATCGATTACCTGGTGTTCGCCAAGCAGTACATCATGCAGTGCGAGGAGCGCCACGGCATCGACGCGGTGGAGGATTTGCTCGACTCCTGCCACGCCCTGATGAACTACGGCGTCGACCGCTATAAACGCCCTTATCCGATTTCCGCCGAGGAAGAACGCCTGCGCCAGAAGGAACGCGAGGAGCACCTGCAGAAGCAGATCAACGACCTGTGGCGCACCATTCCAAAACGCGCCGGCAAGAACAGCGACAAGGACAATGCGCGCTTCCCCGTCGAACCTCAGGAAAACATTCTGTATTTCCTGGAAAAGCACGCGCCATTGCTGGAGCCGTGGCAGCGCGAAATCGTGCGCATCGTGCGCAAGATCGCCCAGTATTTTTACCCACAGCGCCAGACTCAGGTGATGAACGAAGGCTGGGCGACGTTCTGGCACTACACCCTGATGAACGACCTGTACGACGAGGGCCTGGTCACTGACGGTTTCATGATGGAGTTCCTCACGTCTCACACCAGCGTGGTGTACCAGCCAGGCTTTGACAGCCCCTACTACAGCGGCATCAACCCCTACGCACTGGGCTTTGCCATGTACCGCGACATCCGGCGCATGTGCGAACACCCAACGGATGAGGACCGTCACTGGTTCCCGGAAATCGCAGGCAGCGACTGGCTGTCGACCATCAAATTCGCCATGAGCAGCTTCAAGGACGAGAGCTTCATCCTGCAGTACCTGTCACCCCAAGTGATTCGCGACCTGAAGCTGTTCAGCATCATGGATGACGATCTCAAGGACGATTTGTTGGTGCCGGCGATCCACGACGAACCGGGTTACCGCACCATCCGCGAGACCCTGGCGGCGCAGTACAACCTGGGCAACCGCGAGCCTAACGTGCAGATATACAGCATCGATGTGCGCGGCGACCGCTCGCTGACCCTGCGTCACCAGCAGCACGACCGCAAACCCTTGGGCGAATCCACCGACGAGGTCCTCAAGCACCTGCATCGGCTGTGGGGCTTCGACATCCACTTGGAAACGCTGCAGGGCGATCAGGTCATGAAGACCCATCACGTGCCGCCACGCACCGATCACAATGACAACGACTACGGCCGCCTGGACCTGGCCGTCGTACATCTCTGATACAGCAAAGCCTCCATCGGCCCTGCGCAGGCGGTATCCTGTGCCGCTAATGGAGGCTTTTTCATGAAAATCTACAAAGTCGGCGGTGCGGTGCGTGACCGCTTGCTGGGCATCAAGGTGACCGACATTGATCGCGTCGTCGTCGGTGCCAGTGCTGAAGAAATGCTCGCCAAGGGCTACAAGCCGGTCGGCGCTGACTTCCCGGTATTCCTGGACCCGAAAAACGGCGACGAATACGCCCTCGCCCGTACTGAACGCAAGACTGGCCGGGGTTATGGCGGCTTTGTGTTTCACGCCAGCCCTGAAGTCACGCTGGAAGAAGACCTGATTCGCCGCGACCTGACTATCAATGCGATGGCGGAGGACGATGACGGCAATCTGACCGACCCTTACCTGGGCAGGCGCGATCTTGAAGCGCGCATTCTGCGCCACGTTTCGCCCGCGTTCGCCGAAGATCCGCTCCGTGTTCTGCGCGTTGCTCGGTTCGCTGCGCGTTACGCTCACCTGGGTTTTACCGTCGCGCCAGAAACGCTGGAGCTGATGCGTCAATTGAGTGAATCCGGCGAACTGGAAGCCCTGACGCCAGAGCGCAGCTGGAAAGAAATCTCCCGAGCGTTGATGGAAGATCAGCCCCAGGTGTTTATCCAGGTACTGCGCGACTGCGACGCTCTGAAAACCTTGATGCCGGAAGTGGACGCGCTGTTCGGCGTGCCACAACCCGAAACCCATCACCCTGAAATCGACACCGGCGTGCATACCCTCAGCGTGCTGAAACAGGCGGCCCTGCACCAGCAACCGCTGACCGTGCGCTGGGCCTGCCTGCTGCATGACTTGGGCAAGGGGCTGACGCCTGTGGCCAAGTGGCCGCAGCATATTGCCCATGAACATACGGGCCTCAAATTGATCAAGGCGGTCAATGAGCGTTTCAAAGTGCCGAAGGACTGTCAGGAATTGGCGCTGCTGGTTGGCCAATATCACACCCACGGCCATCGTGCGCTGGAGCTGAAAGCCTCGACGTTGCTTGAGTTGCTGCAGAGTTTTGACGTGTACCGTCGGCCTCAGCGCTTTGAGGAATTTGTGGTGGCGTGCGAGATGGATGCCCGGGGCCGCAAGGGTTTTGAACAGCGAAGTTATCCACAGGCGAATTATTTGCGTGGCGCGGCAACGGTGGCGCGCGAAGTGGCGGTGGCGCCACTCCTGGAGAAGGGTTTCAAAGGCCCGGAGCTGGGCGAAGCGCTCAAGCGCGAACGGCTCAAGGCGCTGAAGACCTACAAGGAAAACAGCTCACACAAGAAATAACCGTGCGAGCACAGTACCTGTGGCGAGCGGGCTTGCCCCGCGTTGGGCTGCGCAGCGGCCCTGAAACAGGCACTGCGATTTTTGGGGCTGCTGCGCAGCCCAACGCGGGGCAAGCCCGCTCGCCACAGGAGGCTCTTGGCGCCTAGAGGAATGCGTCGGGTGTCAGTTGCTGGCCCTGCCATTCAAAGCCGACCGGCGCCAGCACTTGATCGATCTGCGCGTCGCGCCACAACTCAGCCAGGGTTTTACCCGCTTCAGGGTGCACACGGTCCGGTGCCATCAGCGACAGCGGCCACAGCACAAATGCGTTTTTCAGGATTTCTGCTCGCGGCAGGATCAAACCGTCGAAATTACCCACCAGCTCGCCATACAGCAGCACGTCGATATCCAGTGGCAACCCTTTACGGTCCGGCGCATAACGGCCGTTATCGGCCTCAATGAATTTCAGGCGGCGATCCAGTTCCATCAACGGCAACTCGGTCCAGGCCGACACCACCAGGTTGAAGAACGGCCCGCTCTTGATGCCTACCGGCTGGCTTTCAAATACCGCCGAGCAGCGCATTTCGGTCAAAAAGCTCGCCAACGCATCCAGGCCCGCACGCAAGTGGGTCTCGCGCTCGATGTTACTGCCAAGGCCCAGGTAAACCTGTGTTAGCGACATCCGCGCTCGATCTCCACGCCCACGCCCCTGGCGGCCGGCACGGCACCTGGCTTGGTCAACTTGAGGTGCAGCCAGGGAATCTGGAATTCACTCATCAGCACTTCGGCCAGGCGCTCGGCAAAGGTTTCCACCAGTTGGTACTGGGACTGCTCGGCAAATGCCTGGATACGCGTGGACACGCTGGCGTAATCCAGCGCCAGGGTGAGGTCGTCACCGGCCGCAGCCGGGCGGTTGTCCCAGGCGAAGCTCAGGTCCAGGCGCAGGCATTGCTTGATGCCGCGCTCCCAGTCGTAGGCCCCGATCACGGTGTCGACTTCCAGGCCTTCGATAAACACTCTGTCCAAGCACTCTTCTCCGCAGCACGACAAGGGCGCGATGCCCCGTTAGAATCAGGGCGTCCTCGCCCGGAATAGTTAGCATGTTTTGGTTACTGGCGATTCTCGCCTACCTGCTCGGCTCGCTGTCCTTCGCCATTTTGCTCAGCCGCCTGACGGGAAATCCCGACCCGCGAATGAGTGGCTCAGGCAATGCCGGCGCCACCAATATGTTGCGCCTGGCCGGCAAGAAACTCGCCGTACTGACGCTGCTGGGCGACATCTGCAAGGGCCTGTTGCCCGTGCTGATCGCCAGCTTCGCCGGCCTTACCTTGCAACAGCAGGCCTGGGTAGGCGTGTGCGCCGTCCTCGGCCATCTCTTTCCGCTGTACTTTCGATTTCGGGGTGGTAAAGGCGTCGCCACGGCAGCCGGCATGTTGCTGGGGATCTACCCGCCTGCAGCGTTACTGGCCGTGCTTGCCTGGCTACTGACGTTCTACCTGACCCGCACCAGCTCATTGGCCGCGCTGATCGCCACACCCTTGACCCTGCCATTACTGGCCTGGCAAGAGCCGACCGCGCTATTGCCGATGAGCGCGCTGACGCTGTTGATCGTCTGGCGCCACCGCGGCAATTTACGCGACCTGTTTGCCGGGCGCGAACGGCATTTTTAAATACGCCGGATGCCCCCGACTCACCATGAACCTCACAACGGTGAAAGCTGCTCCATCGGCCAGCGTGCCTGCACGCTGATCGCCAGGCTTTCGTGCTGCCCGGCCCGCAGGCGCTGGCAACCGGCGTAAGCGATCATGGCGCCGTTGTCAGTGCAGAACTCAGGGCGCGCATAGAACACATCGCCCTTCATGTCGCCGAGCATTTTTTCCAGCGAAGTGCGCAGGGCCTTGTTGGCGCTGACGCCGCCTGCTATCACCAGACGCTTCATGCCGGCCTGTTTCAGGGCGCGCTTGCACTTGATCGTCAAAGTCTCCACCACAGCCTGCTGGAACGCCAGCGCGATGTCGCAACGGGCTTGATCACTGTCGTCCCCGGCGCTGACGCTGTGTTGCCAGGTATTCAACGCCGAGGTTTTCAAGCCGCTGAAGCTGAACATCAAGCCAGGGCGATCGCACATCGGGCGCGGGAAGGTGTAACGGCCGGCAACGCCCTTTTCAGCGAGACGGGCGATTTCCGGGCCGCCTGGATAATTCAGACCCATCATCTTCGCGGTCTTGTCGAATGCTTCACCGGCAGCGTCGTCCAGGGACTCGCCCAACAGGGTGTATTGGCCGATGCCATCGACCTGAACCAGCTGCGTATGGCCGCCTGAAACCAACAAAGCGACGAACGGGAACTCTGGCGGTGTTTTTTCCAGCATGGGCGCCAGTAAATGGCCTTCCATGTGGTGCACACCGAGGGCTGGAATACCCCAGGCAAATGCCAGCGCCTGGGCGCAAGAAGCCCCAACCAGCAGGGCTCCGACCAATCCTGGGCCGGCGGTGTAGGCGATGGCGTCGATCTCGGTCGGCACGCAACCGGCCTCGTCCAGCACCTGGCGAATCAAAGGCAGCATGCGTTTGACGTGATCACGGCTGGCCAGCTCCGGCACGACGCCGCCGTAGGCGCGGTGCAGGTCGATCTGACTGAACAGTGCATCGGCCAAAAGCCCGCGTTCACTGTCGTAAAGTGCGACACCGGTTTCGTCGCAGGAGGTTTCAAGTCCCAGTACTAGCATGGGTTTGCGCCTTGTAGAGGCTGAATACGAAGGCGCGCATAATAGTCGCCACTCCCCCTCCCGACTAGCGGTTTTCGATCAGAGGCTTTGCATTCCGGGCAATGAGGGGTTAACATCCGCAACCCTTAAAAACCGACGACCTCAGCCGCGAATTTTTTGCGACGAGAACGTTGATCCCGGTAATGAAAGAAGGTAGCTCTGGATGCCAGCCGTCAAAGTTAAAGAGAACGAACCCTTCGACGTAGCTCTGCGTCGTTTCAAGCGCTCCTGCGAAAAAGCCGGTGTACTGGCTGAAGTTCGTAGCCGCGAATTTTACGAGAAGCCAACTTCTGAGCGTAAGCGCAAAGCAGCAGCCGCTGTTAAGCGTCACGCCAAGAAAGTTCAGCGCGAGCAGCGCCGCGCCGTTCGTCTGTACTAATACACAGACGTTCGTAGCAAGCTTCTGCCAAGCCCGGCCCTCAGCCGGGCTATTGGCATTTGCGCAAATCGTTTGATGCTTCATCGTCGACGCCGCACACGCGACCGAGACAACTGCTTCACACGTCAGGACTGGCTCTTTTGCCAGCGGTGCACGTCTCTTCTGACGAGCCTAACAAGGCTACTGACGAGCACACTTATTTTTTATCAGGCGATCAACAGGTCGACTGCGCCCACCGATGAGCTTCCGAGGCCACTACTGGTCAAGACCGGACGCCTGGGGCAACATTTCCACGTCGAAAACTGACCTGAAATTAACGTCAGTGAACGTACGGCAGATACACTTCCTGTCAACCCATGCAGACGCTAGATGTTCGAGCACTCGGTACGCGCGCTTGAACACTTCACGGGCCCTCATTTACACGCAGTGATGACGAGAACGCCATGGCCGGGCTAATTCCCCAGAGCTTTATTGACGACCTTCTGAACCGCACCGACATCGTCGATGTTGTCAGCTCGCGCGTGCAATTGAAAAAAGCCGGCAAGAATTACACCGCCTGCTGCCCGTTCCACAAAGAAAAAACCCCGTCGTTCAGCGTCAGCCCCGACAAGCAGTTCTACTACTGCTTTGGCTGCGGCGCAGGCGGCAACGCCCTCGGCTTTCTCATGGACCACGACAACCTGGACTTCCCCCAGGCGATCGAGGACCTCGCGAAAGCCGCAGGCATGGAAATCCCCCGCGAAGAAAGTGGTCGCCCGCACAAACCCCGGCAGCCCACCGATTCGCCGCTGTACCCGCTGCTGACGGCCGCTGCTGACTTCTATCGTCAAGCGCTTAAAAGCCATCCGCAGCGCAAGGCAGCCGTCGACTACTTGAAGGGCCGCGGCCTGACCGGGGAAATCGCCCGCGACTTCGGTCTCGGCTTCGCACCGCCTGGCTGGGACAACCTGTACAAGCATTTGAGCAGCGACACGCTCCAGCAAAAAGCCATGATCGACGCCGGCCTGCTGGTGGAAAACGCCGAATCCGGCAAACGCTACGACCGCTTCCGCGACCGCGTGATGTTTCCGATCCGTGACAGCCGTGGCCGCATCATCGCGTTCGGCGGCCGGGTGCTGGGGGATGACAAGCCCAAGTACCTGAACTCCCCGGAAACGGCGGTGTTTCACAAGGGCCAGGAACTCTACGGCCTGTTTGAAGCGCGCAAGAATAATCGCAACCTTGATGAAATCATCGTGGTTGAAGGCTATATGGACGTGATCGCACTCGCCCAGCAAGGCTTGCGCAATGCGGTAGCGACCCTCGGTACGGCCACCAGCGAAGAGCATTTGAAGCGCCTGTTTCGCGTCGTGCCCAGCGTGCTGTTCTGTTTTGACGGCGACCAGGCGGGCCGCAACGCTGCCTGGCGCGCGCTCGAAGCGACGCTGTCGAGCCTGCAGGACGGGCGTCGCGCACGCTTCCTGTTTTTGCCCGAAGGCGAAGACCCCGACACCCTGGTACGCTCCGAAGGCACCGACGCGTTCCGTGCGCGCATCAACCAACATGCGCAGCCGCTGGCGGATTATTTTTTCCAGCAACTGACCGAAGAAGCCGACCCGCGCTCACTCGAAGGCAAGGCCCATATGGCCACCCTCGCGGCGCCGCTGATCGACAAGGTCCCGGGCGCGAACCTGCGCACACTGATGCGTCAGCGCTTGCTGGAAATCACCGGCTTGAGCGGCGAAGCGGTCAGCCAGCTGGTGCACAGCGCGCCGCAACACGCGCCGCCCGCCTACGACCCAGGCATGGATTACGACGCCATGCCGGATTACTCCGACTTTCACCAACCGCAGGACGCCTACGCGCCCCAGCAGGAGTGGACGCCGAAGAAACCGGGTGCCGGCGGCAAGAAATGGGACAAGAAACCCTGGAGCAAGAATGGCAAGCGCGGTGATCGCGATGAGGCTTACGCCCCGCGAACTCCTGTCGCCGTAGAAGCTCCAACGCTCATTGCCCTGCGCACGCTCATCCACCACCCGCAACTGGCGGGCAAGGTTGAGAGTGCCGACCATTTTGCCAACGCCAGCAACACGTATGCTCAGGTGCTGATCGCCTTGATCGAGGCGGTCCAGAAAAATCCTAAGCTAAACTCGATTCAGTTAATGGCGCGCTGGCACGGCACCGAACAAGGCCGGCTATTGAAAGCACTCGCGGAAAAGGAGTGGCTAATTGACGGCGACAACCTTGAACAACAGTTTTTAGACACCATAACTAGGTTATCCGCGGGTCAGCATACGCAGACCCTCGACGAGCTCATTAAAAGAGCAAGGCAGCCGGGATTGTCGGCTGAAGAGCAAATTCAGATAGCAAAACAGATGCGCGACCTCTTAAAACAGAATGTTTCCGCATCAAACCCGACCTCAGCTGGCGTGTGAGGTCATAGCTCGGGTATAATCCTCGGCTTGTTTTTTGCCCGCCAAGACCTTCAGTGGATAGGGTGTTATGTCCGGAAAAGCGCAACAGCAGTCTCGTATCAAAGAGTTGATCGTTCTCGGTCGTGAGCAGGGTTACCTGACTTACGCGGAGGTCAACGACCACCTGCCTGAGGATATTTCAGATCCAGAGCAGGTGGAAGACATCATCCGCATGATTAACGACATGGGGATCAACGTATTCGAAGCTGCGCCAGATAAGGATTCTCTTATGCTGGCGGACGCCGATACCGACGAGGCTGCCGCTGAAGAAGCGGCTGCCGCGCTGGCTGCTGTGGAGACCGATATCGGTCGTACCACCGACCCTGTGCGCATGTATATGCGTGAAATGGGTACCGTCGAGCTGCTGACACGCGAAGGCGAAATCGAAATCGCCAAGCGTATCGAAGAGGGTATTCGTGAAGTGATGGGCGCAATTGCGCACTTCCCTGGCACGGTTGACCATATTCTCTCCGAGTACACCCGCGTTACCACCGAAGGTGGTCGCCTGTCCGACGTTCTCAGTGGTTACATCGACCCGGACGACGGCATTGCGCCGCCTGCCGCCGAAGTACCGCCGCCTGTCGACCCGAAGGCCGTTAAAGCCGACGACGATTCTGAAGAAGACGATGCTGAAGCCAGCAGCGACGACGAAGATGAAGTTGAAAGCGGTCCGGACCCGGTCATTGCTGCCCAGCGTTTCGGTGCGGTTTCCGATCAAATGGAAATCACCCGCAAAGCCCTGAAAAAGCACGGTCGCGCCAACAAGTTGGTGATTGCCGAGCTGGTTGCGCTGGCTGAGCTGTTCATGCCGATCAAGCTGGTGCCGAAGCAATTCGAAGGCCTGGTTGAGCGTGTTCGCAGTGCCCTCGAGCGTCTGCGTGCACAAGAACGCGCAATCATGCAGCTGTGTGTGCGTGATGCACGCATGCCGCGCGCCGACTTCCTGCGCCAGTTCCCGGGCAATGAAGTAGACGAAAGCTGGTCCGATGGCCTCGCCAAGGGCAAAGGCAAATACGCCGAAGCCATTGGCCGCCTGCAACCGGACATCATTCGTTGCCAGCAAAAGCTGATCGCGCTGCAAACCGAAACCGGTTTGACGATTGCCGAGATCAAGGACATCAACCGTCGCATGTCGATCGGTGAGGCCAAGGCCCGCCGCGCGAAGAAAGAGATGGTTGAAGCGAACTTGCGTCTGGTGATCTCCATCGCCAAGAAGTACACCAACCGTGGCCTGCAATTCCTCGATCTGATCCAGGAAGGCAACATCGGCTTGATGAAGGCTGTGGACAAGTTCGAATACCGTCGTGGTTACAAGTTCTCGACTTATGCCACCTGGTGGATCCGTCAGGCGATCACTCGCTCAATCGCCGACCAGGCCCGCACCATCCGTATTCCGGTGCACATGATCGAGACAATCAACAAGCTCAACCGTATTTCCCGGCAGATGTTGCAGGAAATGGGTCGCGAACCGACCCCGGAAGAGTTGGGCGAACGCATGGAAATGCCTGAGGATAAAATCCGTAAGGTATTGAAGATCGCTAAAGAGCCGATCTCCATGGAAACCCCGATTGGTGATGACGAAGACTCCCACCTGGGTGACTTCATCGAAGACTCGACCATGCAGTCGCCAATCGATGTCGCCACTGTTGAGAGCCTTAAAGAAGCGACTCGCGACGTACTGTCCGGCCTCACTGCCCGTGAAGCCAAGGTACTGCGCATGCGCTTCGGCATCGACATGAATACCGACCACACCCTTGAGGAAGTCGGTAAACAGTTTGACGTGACCCGCGAGCGGATCCGTCAGATCGAAGCCAAGGCGCTGCGCAAGTTGCGCCACCCGACGCGAAGCGAGCATCTGCGCTCCTTCCTCGACGAGTGATACCAGAACCCCCGGCCCAGGCCGGGGGTTTTGCTTTTTGCAGATTAAATTCTTCGCAGCCCCCCTCCTCCGCAATGCCCGTCTACACTCGAAACATTCCCCGTGCCATAACGAGACCGTTATGCCCAGACTGCCGACCGTGTTACTGCTGTCGCTGCTGACCTGGACCGCAACGGCTGGCGCGTTGACTCTCACTGATGATGAGCGTGTCTGGCTGTCGGACCATCAGGAGCTACGCCTTGGAGTGGAAACTTCCTGGCCGCCTTTTGAATACCGTGACGAAAATGGCCGTTATCAAGGCCTGGCTGCCGATTATGTGCGCCTGATCCAGGATCGCCTGGGCGTACGGATCAAGCTGATCGAGCCGCCGAATTGGACCGCTGTGCTTGAACAGGCGAAAAACAACCAGGTCGACCTGCTGCCCGGCATCATGTCCACCCCGGAGCGCCAAAGCTTCCTGGCCTTCACGCGCCCGTATCTCGACTTCCCGATTGTTATCCTCGCCCATGAGGGCGGCGCGAAACCGCGCAATCTCAAGGACCTGTACGGACTGAAGATTGCCGTGGTGGAAAACTACGCGCCCCACGAATTGCTGCGCACGCACCACCCCGACCTCAACCTGGTCGCCATGCCCAACGTCAGTTCAACCCTGCAAGCCTTGGCCACGGATGAAGTGGACGCAGTGGTCGGCGACCTGGCCTCCAGCGTCTGGAGCCTGCGCCAGCTCAAACTCGATGGCTTGTACGTCAGTGGTGAAACGCCCTATCGCTATCAACTGGCGATGGGCGTACCACGCGATGAAAAAACGCTGATGGGCATTTTGGACAAGGTGCTCGCCGACCTCAGTTCAGACGAAACTGACGCCATTCAACAACGCTGGGTGGGCAGTTTCACCGACCACCGCACCTTTTGGGCCGACCTGTTGATGTACGGCCTGCCGGCCGTGCTGCTATTGAGCATCGTGCTCGCCATCGTCATTCGGATTAATCGTCGGCTCAGCTCAGAAATTTCCCGCCGGGTCGCCCTTGAGCAAGAACTGCGCAGCAGCGAATACCATTATCGCGGCCTGGTCGAGAGCCTGTCCGCCATCGCCTGGGAAGCCAACGTCACCGACTTCACCTACAGCTACGTGTCGCCCCATGCAGAGGATTTGCTCGGCTACCCCCGCGCCCATTGGCTGATCCCGGGTTTCTGGCGCAACATCATCCACCCGGCCGATCTGGCCCGCGTCGAGGCCTATTGCTACCGCGAAACCCGCGCCAACCGCGACCACAGCGTTGACTATCGAGTGATCACCGCCGACAGCCGCTGTTTATGGGTACGCGATATTGTCAGCCTGATCGAGCATGGGCACGAACCCGTGCTGCGCGGCTTGATGATCGACATCAGCGAAGCCAAGCGCACTGAGGAAGCGCTGCAACTGTCCGAGCAAAAATTTGCTTCGGTGTTCCAGCAATGCCCGGACATTCTGGTGATCGCGCGGCTGTCCGACGGCTGCTTGCTGGAGGTCAACAAAGCCTTTGAAGACCAGATAGGCCTGACCGCCGAGGATGTGGTGGGCAAAACCGCCACCGAGCTGAATATCTGGGGCACTCAGGGCGTCGGCCCGGACCTGCTGCGACGCGTGCAGACCACCCGCATCCGCAACCTGGAGATGCCGTTTCGACGCAGCAACGGCCAAGCCTTCACCGGGCTGATGTCGGCCCAGGCCTTCCAACTCGACACCACCGAAGCCCTGGTGGTGGTAGTGCGGGATATCACCCAGCTCAAGGAAACCCGGCAACAGTTGCAAACCTCTGAAGAGAAGTTTGCCAAGGCCTTCCATGCGTCACCGGACGGCCTGCTGTTGAGCCGACAGCGCGATGGGCTGTTGATTGAAGTGAACGAAGGCTTCAGTCGTCTCACCGGTTTCACCAGCGCTGCATCGCTTGATCAGTCGGCCTTCGAGTTGGGCATCTGGGTCGACCTCAACGAACGCAAACAGATGCTGCAACTGATGCAGCGCGATGGTTTCGTGCAGGATTTCGTTTGCCAGATCCGCCGCGCCGACGGCCAGATTCGCCTGTGCGAGCTGTCCAGCCGCCCACTGCCCATTGGCGATGACAACTGCATGCTGACCATTGCCAGGGACATCACCGAGCGCCAACTCATGCAGGAAAAGCTGCAACAGGCCGCAACGGTATTCGAGAGCACCGCCGAAGGCGTATTGATCACCGACACCGGTCAGAACATTAGCGCGGTGAACCGCGCGTTCAGTGAAATCACCGGCTACAGCGAAGCCGAAGCACTGGGTCAAACGCCTCGCCTGCTAGCCTCCGGCCTGCACGACAGCGCGTTCTACGCGGCCATGTGGCACCAGTTAGCCGCCAAGGGCCACTGGCAGGGCGAGATCTCCAACCGCCGCAAAAATGGCGAGCTGTACCCCAGTTGGCTGACCATCAGCGCCGTGCGCAACCGCGACCAATTGATCACCCACTTTGTCGCCGTATTTGCCGATATCTCCAGCCTCAAGCTGGCCCAGGCCCGCCTCGATTACCAGGCGCACCACGACCCCCTGACCGGCCTGCCCAACCGCACGCTGTTCGAAAGCCGGTTGCAAGCGGCCCTCAATGGCCATCAGGAAACCGGAAAAAAGGGCGCAGTGCTGTTTCTCGACTTGGACCGCTTCAAACACATCAACGACAGCCTCGGCCACCCGGTCGGCGACCTGCTGCTCAAAGACATCGCCGTGCGGCTCAAGGAGCAACTGCGCGACATCGACACCGTGGCGCGCCTGGGCGGGGACGAATTCATCATCCTGCTGCCAGGCCTGCAACAGGCCAGCGACGCGCAGCACCTGGCGAACAAACTACTCGCCTGCTTCACTCCACCGTTCCAGGCCGGCGAGCACGAGTTCTTTATCAGCGCCAGCATCGGCACCAGCCTCTACCCCGAGGACGGCACCGACGTCGCCACCCTGGTCAAAAACGCCGACGCCGCGATGTACCGCTCCAAGGCCAAAGGCCGTAACCGCGTCGAATGCTACACCCGCGACCTCACCGCCCAGGCCAACGAACGCGTGGCCCTGGAACACGAACTGCGCCGCGCCATCGAGCGAGATGAGCTGACCCTCTACTACCAACCCAAACTCAGTTTGCTGACCCAGGAACTGATCGGCGCCGAAGCCCTGATTCGCTGGCACCACCCCACCTTTGGCGAAGTGCCGCCAGAGCATTTCATCGCCCTGGCCGAAGAAAACGGCACAATCCTGCAAATTGGCGACTGGGTCCTGGAGCAGGCTTGCCAACAAATGCACGTGTGGAAGGAGGCCTTTGAGGATTTCGGCCCGCTGTCGGTAAACCTTGCCGGCGCGCAGTTACGTAACCCCAACTTGCTGGCACGCATCGAACAGCTCCTGCGGGACTACAAGCTCGAGCCCGGTTGCCTGCAATTGGAAATCACCGAAAACTTCATCATGAGCCAGGCCGAAGAAGCACTGGAAGTGCTGCACCAACTCAAACACCTCGGCGTACAACTGGCCATCGACGACTTCGGCACCGGCTACTCATCCCTCAGCTACCTCAAGCGCCTGCCGCTGGACTTCCTGAAGATCGACCAATCCTTCGTACGCGGCCTGCCCGACGACCCCCACGACGCCGCCATCGTGCGCGCCATCATTGCCCTCGGCCAAAGCATGCAATTCACCATCATCGCCGAAGGCGTGGAAAACCCCGCGCAACAGGCTTTCCTGGCCGCCGAAGGCTGTGAACAGATGCAAGGCTACATCGTCAGCCTCCCCCTGCCGCCGGAGCTTTTTGCCGAGGGTTTTCTTCATATGCGGGTTTCAGACTTTTCGGATGGCACAGTGGAGAAACCGTCGTTATAATCCGCGACCTGTTACAAGGGCCTATAGCTCAGTTGGTCAGAGCAGAGGACTCATAATCCTTTGGTCCACGGTTCAAGTCCGTGTGGGCCCACCAAACAAGAAAGCCGCGCATTGCGCGGCTTTTGCGTGTCTGGAAGCCTGTAACATATAGCCCTCTGCCGCCCGCACTGGAGCTCTACCCTTGCCCGTCCTCGATGAAATCGACCGCCAACTGATCGCCGCCCTGCAGATCAACGCCCGCGAAAGCGTGGCCATGCTCGCTCGTCAGTTGGGTATCGCGCGCACCACGGTAACGTCGCGCCTGGCGCGACTGGAGAAAACCCAGGTGATCACCGGTTACGGCGTGCGTCTCGGGCAGCGAGTGGTCGACGGGGGTTTGCAGGCTTATGTCGGGATCACGGTGCAAGCGCGCTCGGGCAAGGAGGTGCTGCGCCGGCTAAGTGCCATGGCGCAGGTTCAACAGCTATGTGCGGTGAGTGGCGAGTTTGATTACGTGGCGTGGCTGCGCACCGATTCCCCGGAGCAGTTGGATCAGTTGCTGGACCAGATCGGCAGCGTCGAAGGTGTGGAGAAAACCACCACGTCGATCATCCTCAGTAACAAATTGGATCGCGGACAGCCACTCTGATCAATAACATCGTCACTTTGACTAAAATCAATTCAATCCGACGACACATTGCGTCTTAATAACGAGCGCAACGCTCCCTAAACTGGCTGCAATCTTTTCCTATACTCCACGGGCCGAATCCCGCCGAGTCGCCAGTAAGGTCAGCCATGAGCATTCCGTCCAGCAGCATCAGCAAGCCCCAGCGCCACCCTGGCGACGGTAAAAAACCTATCACCATCTTTGGCCCGGATTTCCCATTTGCCTTTGATGACTGGATCGAACATCCGGCCGGCCTGGGCAGCATTCCGGTCGCCAACCATGGCGCCGAAGTGGCGATCGTTGGCGCAGGGATCGCGGGGCTGGTGGCCGCTTACGAGCTGATGAAGCTGGGCCTCAAGCCGGTGGTGTATGAAGCCTCGAAGATGGGCGGCCGCTTGCGCTCCCAGGCATTTGAAGGTGCGGAAGGCATCATCGCCGAGTTGGGCGGCATGCGTTTCCCGGTGTCGTCCACCGCGTTCTATCACTACGTGGACAAGCTCGGGCTGGAAACCAAGCCCTTCCCTAACCCGCTGACGCCGGCTTCCGGCAGCACCGTCATCGACCTCGAAGGCCAAACCCACTACGCGCAAAAACTCTCGGATTTGCCGGTGCTGTTCCAGGAAGTCGCCGATGCCTGGGCCGATGCCTTGGAAGCCGGCTCGCAGTTCGGCGATATCCAGCAAGCCATACGCGACCGTGATGTGCCGCGCCTCAAGGAACTGTGGAACAAGCTGGTGCCGCTGTGGGATGACCGCACGTTTTACGATTTTGTCGCCACCTCCAAAGCCTTCGCAAAGCTGTCGTTCCTGCACCGTGAAGTGTTCGGCCAAGTGGGCTTCGGCACCGGCGGCTGGGATTCGGACTTCCCCAACTCGATGCTGGAAATCTTCCGCGTGGTGATGACCAATTGCGACGATCACCAGCACTTGGTGGTCGGCGGCGTGGCGCAAGTGCCCATGGGCATTTGGCGCCATGTGCCGGAGCGCTGCGCGCATTGGCCGCAAGGCACCAGCCTCAGCTCGCTGCACCGGGGCGCGCCACGGGCGGGCGTGAAGCGCATTGCCCACGCTGCCGATGGCCGCTTCGCGGTGACCGACAACTACGGCGACACGCGTGAATACGCCGCCGTGCTGACCACCTGTCAGAGCTGGCTGCTGACCACCCAGATCGAATGCGACGAAACCCTGTTCTCGCAAAAGATGTGGATGGCCCTGGACCGCACGCGCTACATGCAGTCGTCGAAGACCTTTGTGATGGTCGACCGCCCGTTCTGGAAAGACAAAGACCCGGAAACCGGCCGCGACCTGATGAGCATGACCCTCACCGATCGCCTGACCCGTGGCACCTACCTGTTCGACAACGGTGACGACAAGCCCGGCGTGATTTGCCTGTCGTACTCGTGGATGAGCGACGCGTTGAAGATGCTGCCCCAGCCTATCGACAAACGCGTGAAGCTGGCCCTTGATGCACTGAAAAAGATCTACCCGAAAGTCGACATCAAGGCGCGCATCATCGGCGACCCGATCACTGTTTCGTGGGAAGCCGACCCGCACTTCCTGGGGGCCTTCAAAGGCGCATTGCCCGGCCACTATCGCTACAACCAGCGCATGTATGCGCACTTTATGCAGAAGGACATGCCTGCCGAGGAACGCGGGATTTTCATCGCCGGTGACGACGTATCCTGGACCCCGGCGTGGGTCGAAGGCGCGGTGCAAACATCGCTTAACGCGGTATGGGGCATCATGACTCACTTCGGTGGCAGCACCCACGCAGAAAACCCGGGCCCGGGTGATGTATTCGACGATATCGGGCCGATCGCCCTCGCCGATTAAGGAGCTGACCATGCGCGTCGCCTTGTACCAATGCCCTCCGCTGCCGCTGGATGTAGCGGGCAACCTCGCGCGCTTGCATACGCTGGCGCACGAGGCGTCCGATGCTGATGTACTGGTGTTGCCGGAGATGTTTCTTACTGGCTACAACATTGGGGCCGAAGCGGTCGGTGCCTTGGCCGAGGCGCCGGACGGCCCCAGCGCGCAGGTGATTGCCGAGCTGGCGAAAAGCGCCGGGCTGGCCATTCTGTACGGTTACCCGGAGCGGGCCGAGGACGGGCAGATTTACAACGCCGTGCAGTTGATCGACGCCCACGGCGAGCGCCTGTGCAACTACCGCAAGACTCATCTGTTTGGCGATCTGGATCACTCGATGTTCAGCGCCGGGGAAGATGACTTCCCATTGGTGGAACTCAACGGCTGGAAGCTGGGTTTCCTGATCTGTTACGACCTGGAGTTCCCGGAGAACGCCCGCCGCCTGGCCCTGGCCGGTGCCGAAGTAATTCTGGTGCCCACGGCCAATATGGTGCCGTTCGACTTTGTCGCCGACGTCACCGTGCGAGCAAGGGCGTTCGAAAACCAGTGCTACGTGGCCTACGCCAATTACTGCGGGCACGAAGGCGAGATTCAGTACTGCGGGCAAAGCAGTATTGCCGCGCCAAACGGCCAGCGGATTGCACAGGCGGGGCTGGATGAATCGTTGATTGTCGGCACGCTGGATCGCCAATCGATCATCGACGCTCGCGCCGCCAATCACTACCTGCAAGACCGGCGGCCCGAGCTGTACGGCGCGCTGCACAAGCCCTGATCCAGCCGGTTTGTTAACATGGCCGCATTCTACGTTTCGGAAGTGTCCATGCTTGCGCCGGCCCACCCTCACCACCTCCACCTGACCTTGGCCAATGGCCTGAGGGTTTCCCTGCGCCATGCGCCGCGCTTGAAGCGCTGCGCGGCGGTTTTGCGGGTGGCGGCCGGCAGCCATGATGTGCCCTTGGCGTGGCCGGGGCTGGCACACTTTCTGGAGCATCTGCTGTTTCTGGGTACTGAGCGGTTTCCTACCGGCGAAGGGTTGATGGCTTACGTTCAGCGCCACGGTGGACAGGTCAACGCCAGCACCCGTGAACGCACCACGGAGTTTTTCTTTGAACTGCCGGTGGCGACGTTTACCGGTGGCCTGGAGCGGCTGGCAGACATGCTGACCCATCCTCGCTTGGCGATCGACGATCAACTGCGTGAGCGCGAAGTGCTGCAGGCGGAGTATGTCGCCTGGTCCCAGGACGCTGGGGCGCAGCAGCAGGTTTCTTTGCTGGAAGGCCTGGCGTCGGACCATCCCTTGCGGGGCTTTCATGCGGGTAACCGGGACAGTCTGCCGGTGGAGCGTGAGACATTTCAGCAGGCACTGCGGGAATTCCACGCGCACTTCTACCAGAGCGGGCAGATGACCTTAAGCCTTGCCGGTCCCCAGCCATTGGATGAGCTGGAAGCGTTGGCTCAAGCGTTCAGCGAGCAGCTGACCTCGGGGCCGTCGCGCCTTCAGGCGAGCCCGCCCGCGTTGATGCCCACTCAAGCACCGAGCTATCAATACACCGCCAACAATCACCTGCACCACGTCATCACCGGTGACGCGCCGCGCGAGGCCCTGGACTTTCTCTGCACTTGGCTGAATGCCTCAGCGCCCGGCGGCTTGCTCGCAGAACTGAAAGCACAACAACTGGCCACCGCGTTGCAGGCGTCGGTGCTGTATCACTTCGCTGGGCAGGCAGTGCTGGATATTGATTTCACCCTCGGTACTGAAGGTGATTCGGCGATACGAATTGAGGCGCTTCTGCACGACTGGTTGAGCTTTTTCGCACAGAGCGATTGGGCATCACTGCGCGAAGAGTTCGCGCGGGTAAACGCTCGTCAGCAGCAGGTCTTGGGGCCGCTAGCCTTGGCTCGGCATGACCGGGATGTCCTTTCAGAACACGGCGTCGTCGCCCTCAACGGCCTGCTTGAGTCACTGCGCTTGCAACCCGCCCAGCGCACGTGGCAGTTACCTGCGAACAACCCATTTCTGCGCCCACCGGTAAAGGGTGATCGCGCGGGCTTGATTCGCGGCCAAACCAGCGCCCACCGTGGTTTGCGCACCTTTGCGCAGGACCGTTCACGGGGGCGGCGGGACGTTTCTGCAATCACATTCAGCAAGGCACTGGCGAATGACAGCGAGGAAGGCGCGCTGTATCTGCGCTGGCGGTTCGACGCCATCGCCCCTGCCGGTTTGGAAAGCACGTTGCAGCCGTTGCTCGAAAATGCCCGTCAGGCAGGCGTCGACATGGCGTTCGAACGCATTGGCAACGATTGGCTAGTGAAACTGGTGGGCCTGCATGAACCCATGCCGGCTGTGCTGGAAGCGTTGGCACAGAGCCTGAGTCAGCCACTGGAAGTACCGGCCGCCGCGACACCCATGATTGCCATTCGGGAATTGCTCAAGGCATTACCGGGTTGCTGTGCAGCTCATTCCGAGCAAAGTGAGACACCCGCTTCATGGGCCACCGCACACTGGCAAGGCCTTGGCGTGGGTTTACCTCCTGCCTGCGAAGCGGCGATCAAAACTGCTGCGGCGCGCTTGCCTGGGCTGCCAGCAGACAGTGAATACACAGCCCCCGCCATCGACGGCCAGCACATTTGGCACGAAGTGAACACCGACACCAGCGAAGCCGCATTGCTGCTGTTCTGCCCGACCCCGACCCACTCTGTGGCCGATGAAGCGGCCTGGCGCCTGCTTGGGCATTTGCTCCAGGGGCCGTTCTACCAACGCCTGCGTGTGGAACTGCAAATCGGCTACGCGGTATTCAGCGGCATCCGCCAGATCAACGGGCAAACCGGGTTGCTGTTTGGCGTGCAATCGCCCAGCGCTTCTCTGGAGGGAATCCTCGACTACCTGCAAAACTTCCTGAAGCAACTGCCGTCGTTGATCGAAAGCAGCATCGACTTGGGCAACAGCAACTTGGCGCAACAATTCAACGAGTTGCCCCTCGCCCAGGCCGCCGACCTGCTCTGGCACGCCCACTTGGCGGGCCATCCGTCGGGGTATCTGGATCAGCTTCAGCAACTGATCCAAACCTGTACCCGCGAAGCGTTAACCCACGCCGCCAGGCAACTCAACGACACCACAGGCGGCTGGCGCTGCGTGGCAAATGGCCCGCGCCCGTCGTTTTTTTGACAAACTGGCGGCTGATCATTGCCAGCCGTGCAACAGGCTTTTGCCATCAAGACAGCGCTAACTTGAAAAGAATTGAGTAATATTCCCACGCACCATCTGAACATCTCCGACTGGAGGTGGACTATATGTATTGCTTGGTAGTGAAAGTCCCATCCCTTGATAGGAGTATGAATATGACCTGGTCCAAACCTGCTTATACCGATCTGCGCATCGGCTTCGAAGTCACCATGTACTTCGCCAGCCGTTGATCGGCTGAGTACTACAACGCCTCGGTTCGCCCGGGGCGTTTTTGTTTTGAGCTTTGCGTGATGGAGCAATCATGTTTGTCCAGATTCTAGGTTCCGCCGCTGGCGGTGGCTTCCCGCAGTGGAACTGCAACTGCGTGAACTGCGCGGGTTTTCGCGACGGCAGCCTGCGGGCTCATGCGCGCACACAGTCATCCATCGCCATCTCCGACGACGGCGTGAACTGGGTACTGTGCAATGCCTCGCCGGATATTCGTGCGCAACTGCAAGGCTTTGCGCCAATGCAACCCGGCCGCGCGCTGCGTGACACCGGGATCAGCGCGATCATTCTGATGGACAGCCAGATCGACCACACCACCGGCCTGTTGAGCCTGCGCGAAGGCTGCCCGCACCAGGTGTGGTGCACCGACATGGTCCATGAGGACCTCAGCACCGGCTTTCCGCTGTTCACCATGCTCACCCACTGGAACGGCGGCCTGGCCTGGAACCGCATCGAGCTGGACGCCAGTTTCACCATCCCGGCGTGCCCGAACTTGCGTTTCACTCCGCTGCCCCTGCGCAGCGCCGCGCCGCCTTACTCGCCACATCGCTTCGACCCGCACCCGGGCGACAACATCGGCCTGATCGTCGAAGACCTGCGCACCGGCGGCAAATTGTTTTACGCCCCTGGCCTGGGCAAAGTCGACGCGCCACTGCTCGATATCATGGCCGGCAGCGACTGCCTGCTGGTGGACGGCACGATGTGGGACGACGATGAAATGCAGCGCCGTGGCGTCGGCACCCGCACCGGGCGCGAGATGGGCCACCTGGCACAGAACGGCCCCGGCGGCATGCTCGAAGTGCTAGAGCAACTGCCCGAGCAGCGCAAAGTGCTTATCCACATCAACAACACCAACCCGATCCTTGATGAAGATTCCCCCGAGCGAGCGGAACTGGTGCGGCGCAATGTCGAAGTGGCTTACGACGGCATGAGCATTGAATTGTAGGAGCGAACCACATGACTGACACGCCATTAACCCCTGTTGAGTTCGAAGCCGCCTTGCGGGCCAAAGGCGCCTTCTACCATATCCATCACCCGTACCACGTGGCGATGTATGAAGGCCGCGCCACCCGCGAGCAAATCCAGGGTTGGGTCGCGAACCGTTTTTACTATCAGGTGAACATCCCGCTGAAAGACGCGGCGATTCTGGCCAACTGCCCGGACCGCGAGATCCGTCGCGAATGGATTCAGCGCCTGCTGGACCACGACGGTGCGCCCGGTGAAGACGGCGGCATCGAAGCCTGGTTGCGTCTGGGCCAGGCGGTCGGCCTCGACCCCGACCAGTTGCGTTCCCAGGAACTGGTGCTGCCTGGCGTGCGTTTCGCCGTGGATGCCTACGTCAACTTCGCCCGCCGCGCCAGCTGGCAGGAAGCCGCCAGCAGCTCGCTGACCGAGTTGTTCGCCCCGCAGATCCACCAGTCGCGCCTCGACAGTTGGCCGCAGCATTACCCGTGGATCGACCCTACCGGCTACGAGTATTTCCGCACTCGCCTGGGCCAGGCCCGACGCGATGTGGAACACGGTTTGGCTATCACTCTGCAGCACTACACCACCCGCGAAGGCCAGGAGCGCATGCTGGAGATTCTCCAGTTCAAACTCGACATCCTGTGGAGCATGCTCGACGCCATGAGCATGGCCTATGAACTCAAACGCCCGCCGTATCACAGCGTGACCGAGCAGCGGGTCTGGCATAAAGGGATCACCCTATGAGCTTTGATCGCAGCCGAAAACCGACCTGGCGTCAGGGCTATCGCTATCAGTACGAACCGGCGCAAAAAGGCCATGTGTTGCTCTACCCCGAAGGCATGATCAAGCTCAACGACAGTGCCGCGCTGATCGGCGGCCTGATCGACGGCGAGCGTGACGTGGCTGCCATTATCGCTGAGCTGGATAAGCAGTTCCCCGGCGTGCCTGAACTCGGTGAAGACATCGAGCAATTCATGGAGGTCGCCTGTGTTGAGCACTGGATCACTCTTGCCTGAAAAACCGCCCATCGGCCTGCCGCTGTGGCTGCTCGCCGAGCTGACATACCGCTGCCCGCTGCAATGCCCGTACTGCTCGAATCCGCTGGATTTCGCCGAGCAGGGTAAAGAGCTGAGTACCGAACAGTGGATCAAGGTATTTCGCGAAGCGCGGGAGATGGGCGCCGCGCAGCTGGGCTTTTCCGGCGGTGAGCCGTTGGTGCGCCAGGACTTGGCTGAGCTGATCGCCGAGGCACGCAAGCTTGGGTTTTATACCAACTTGATTACGTCCGGTATTGGCCTGACCGAGCAGAAAATCAGCGACTTCAAAAAGGCTGGCCTGGACCATATCCAGATCAGCTTTCAGGCTAGCGATGAACAGGTGAATAATCTGCTGGCCGGCTCGAAAAAAGCCTTCGCGCAAAAGCTCGAAATGGCCCGCGCAGTGAAGGCTCACGGCTACCCGATGGTGCTGAACTTTGTGACCCATCGGCACAATATCGACAAAATCGACCGCATCATTGAGCTGTGCATCGCGCTGGAAGCAGACTTCGTCGAACTCGCCACGTGCCAGTTCTACGGTTGGGCGCAGCTCAATCGTGTGGGGTTGTTGCCGACTCAGGACCAACTGGTGCGCGCCGAACGGATCACCAACGAATACCGCGCCAAACTCGAAGCCGAAGGCCATCCGTGTAAGCTGATTTTTGTCACACCGGATTACTACGAAGAACGCCCAAAGGCCTGTATGAATGGCTGGGGCAGCATCTTTCTAACCGTCACACCGGACGGAACCGCCCTGCCCTGTCACGGCGCCCGACAAATGCCGGTGCAATTTCCCAATGTGCGCGATCACAGCATGCAGCACATCTGGTACGACTCGTTTGGCTTCAACCGCTTTCGCGGCTACGACTGGATGCCCGAGCCCTGTCGCTCATGCGACGAGAAGGAAAAGGACTTCGGCGGCTGTCGCTGCCAGGCGTTCATGCTCACCGGCGACGCCAGCAACGCCGACCCGGTGTGCAGCAAATCCGAGCAGCACGGCATCATCCTGCAAGCACGGGAAGAAGCCGAACACGCCACCCAGACCATCGAGCAGTTGGCCTTTCGCAACGAGCGCAACTCACGGCTCATCGCAAAAGGCTGACAGCCTCAGCGCTTGGCGATGATGTACACCGCGTGGATGATGCCTGGGAAATAACCGCACAAGGTCAGCAGAATATTCAACCAGAACGCGCCGGCAAAACCCACTTGCAGGAACACACCCAATGGCGGCAGCAGAATGGCGATGATGATACGAATAATATCCATGGGTCAGCTCCAAAAAGTCGGCTCGTGTGAGCCGTGTAGCTAATCGACCTTGGCGGTTCGTGAGGGTTCAGTGGGATCTGGCGTTGGGCCATCTTCAGGCCAGAATTTCCAGACCATGCTTCTGAACGATACTCAGCAACTTGAGCGCCATGCCGCTGGGTTGTTTTTCACCGGACTCCCACTTTTTTACGGTAGAGGCACTGGTGTTGAGGTAACGGGCGAATACCGGCTGGCTGACGTGGCTGTTTTCGCGAAGCTGCTTGATCTGTTCGGCCGGGATTTGTTCCGGAACGGTAGACAAGCATGCTTCGTCATATTCACGAAGCGTGGTTTTGCTGATAGCGCCAATTGAATAAAGTGCTACGGCAGATTTGTGGATCGACTCCAGCGCTCCACTTTCATATTTTTTGATCATGATGGATCTCCACAAACTCCCTTAAATCCAGTAGTTGCTGGACTTGTGTTTCGTTTAAGCATTCATAGGTTTTTGCCATCGTTCGAAACCAGATCAAATCCTTTTCACTGATATTGCTTTGATCCTGCTTGGCAAATAGATGCTGATAAACCCAGTAATGCCTGCCCTTGGCTAACACAATAGAACGATGTCGATTCTGGTTGAGGCGCTTTTTCCATACACCACCTCCCAGGTTATCCGCTTGGCCCTTGAGCATTTCGCCAAATGCCTCTCTCAACTCCGAATCACAAATCCAGGCCCGACTGGCCGCATTAGCAAAATAGCCAGTTTTGAACAACCTCAGCTTCATGGATATCCCTTCCCACAAACATACCACCCAGTGGTATAGATTAGAAATGGAGCACGATAAAATCTTCGCGCCCAACCGGCAGTCCTTGCCGACGCCCGCTACAAGGCCATTGTTTTCAGTGCCGCTCAATCAACATTTTCAATCCAAAAATTTCATCCAAAAAAACGCCCCCAGCCAAAAGAATCAGGCTGAGGGCGCCGCGTAGGTCGCGAGACGGTTCAGGAAACAGGTTTAAACCGCGATGCCCTTGCGGCATTGCAGTTGAGCGGTGCGTACACGCGCAAAGGCTCGCCCCAGGCGCTGGAGCATTTCGTCGATGTGGCTTTTGCTGACGTTCAGGGCGGGGGTAAAACGCACACAGTTGGGCTGCGGTGCGGTGAGGATCAAACCTTCGTGCAGCGCAGCCTTTACCACAGCATCCGCAGAATCGTCTGACAGGGTCAGGCCCCACATCAGCCCGTTGCCGCGCAATTGCCCATGGTCGTAACGATAGGCCACCCGCGAGAGGCCTTCGCCCATGTAGAGGCCGGATTCGCGGACGTGCTCAAGAAAGCCGCTTTCCAGCACCGCGTCGAGGACTGCGATGCCGGCGGCCGCCATCAGCGCGTTGCCGTGATGCGTACCTTCCAGCTCTCCCACTTCAAAGCAACAGGCCTTGCCTCGCGCCAAAAGTGCCGCCAACGGCACGCCACCGCCCAGGCCTTTGCCGAGGGTGATGATGTCGGCGCGTACGCCGTACTGTTCCTCCACGAGCAGGGAGCCACAGCGGCCAATGCCCGTTTGCACTTCATCGAGGATCAGCAAAATACCCAGTTCGCGGCACAGCCGTTCAACGCCTTTGAGGTACTGTTCGGTCGCGGGGATTACACCGGCTGCGCCCTGAATCGGCTCCAGCAGGATGGCGACTGTTTGTGCATCGACCGCAGCGTGCAAGGCCGTCAGGTCGTTGAAGGGAACGTGGCTGAACCCCGGCAGTTGCGGTTCGAAACGATTGTCGCGCGAGCCTGCCGACGCCGCCATCGCGGCAAGGCTGCGGCCATGGCAGCCGCCGCTGGCGGTAATGATGTGGTGAGCGCCGCCGCGATGCAGCTGGCCCCATTTGCGCGCCAGCTTGATCGCGGCTTCACAGGCCTCCGCGCCGCTATTGAGCAGGTACGCCTGGTCGCTGCCGGTGTGATGGCACAGGCGGTCGACGAGGTTGAGTTGCGCTCGGTTGTAAACGCCAATCCCGGGGTTGATCAACACGTGCATCTGCTCGGCCAAGGCGCTGAGTACTTCGGGCGAGCTGTGGCCGAGGCTATTGGCGGCGCCGCCCTGACTGAAATCCAGGTAGGCACGGTCATCGCTGTCCGACAGCCACGACCCTTCACCGCTGACGAACACGTGCGGCGGGCGCGCCACAGTGGGCATCAAGCATTCGCTGGAAAGGTCATCGCGCGGGGCATCAAGGATCAGATCGTCGAGGCTCGGCGTGGGGCGGCGAAACAGGTTCACAGTTCACCTCTTTCGGCAACCGGACCTTCGTCGTTAACCCCTGCCAACCCTGCCTGGAGGTTTGTTGCCTTGCCTATGTAAATGCCGTCAACATAAACGCTATTCATTGCCCGATCCGGCCCTGTAAGCCCTGCGAATTGGCGCTAGACTAGGCGTCCAGGGGGCCAACGGCCATTTCGATTTTCCAGCTTTTTCGATAAGTAAGTCTTATGGATTTCAAGCAACTGCGTTATTTCGTCGCGGTGTATGAGGAAGGCCACGTAGGCCGTGCCGCAGAGCGCCTTTCGATCTCTCAGCCGGCCCTGTCGCAGCAAATTCGCCAGCTGGAACAGAACCTAGATGTCGGCCTGTTTGAGCGCAGCAGCAAGCGCCTGCTGCCAACGCTGGCCGCGCATACGCTGTACAACCACGCGCTGCCGCTGATCGATGGCATGCAACAGGCCGTCGAAGCCTTGCGCAACTTCAAGGGCCAGGCGATGCGCACGCTGGCCATCGGCGTGCTGCAAACCGTGCACACCAGCCTGGTCCCGCAAATGCTGGAGCGCGTGCGCAAGGCACAGCCCCATCTGGTGGTGCAGATTTACGAATTGACCGGGCTTGAGATTGAACGGCGCCTGCTCAATGGCTCGCTGGATATCGGCATCAGCTATTTGCCGCCACGCCAGCCGGGCTTAACGGGTGTGCTGTTGTATGAGGATGAGCTGAAGGTGGTGATCCCTGAAGACCATCCGTTGCGGGCGTTCAAGAAAGTATCACTGAAACAGGCGGCCGAGTTGCCGATGCTGCTGTTGGGGGAGGAGTTTCAGGTCCGGCAAATCTGGCAAGGCCAGCTTGCAAACCTGGGGCGCCGCCCGCAAGTGCAGGCGGAGCTGAATACGATGGTGGGGATTCTCGACAGCCTGCCCCATACCAAGCTGGCAACGGTGCTGCCGGGGCGCTCCCAAGACATACACAACAGCAAGGCATTGCTGTGGAAGCCCTTGAGTGAGCCAAGGGTGCCGCTGAAGGTAGGTTTGGTGTGCCGCGATGTGCAGCGCCAGCAGGCGACGGTGGCGTTGCTGCGCACTTTGCTGGAAGACGTGATGAATGCCCCGCAGGCAACCGCCTGACTTTTTCGCAGGCAAAAGAAAACCCCGCCGAAGCGGGGCTTTGCAGACTGTTTCCCTGACATCCATTTCACTCCGCCATCCTGGCAGAATCCTACGTGTCCCTGTTGTTTCTTTGCGCTTCCTGCGCGACGTCCATGTGAAGTAGATTATCCGTGGATCCAATTTGGCGATAGAGGACGAATAGCAGCACGTCGTGTAAGAGATTGCTTACACGACCTTCACGCCCTTAAAACAGGGCCTCGTCCATCAGGAACAGCGATTCACTGCCGGCTTTTACCGACGCGCTCAGCGAATGAATACGTGGCAGCAGGCGAGCGAAGTAAAACCGCGCGGTGCCCAGCTTGCTGGCGTAGAAGTCTTCCTCGGCTTCTTTGCCAAACGCCGCCGCTGCCATGCGTGCCCACATGTAGGCGTACGCCATGTAGCCAAAGGCGTGCAGGTACTCCACCGAAGCAGCGCCAATTTCATTCGGGTTGTTTTGGGCGCGGTCCAGCACCCAGGCGGTCAACTCATCGAGGTTATCCACCGCCGCGCTCAGCGGCCGGGTGAACTCGCCCAGCTCAGCGCCTGCCGTGGCGATGAACTGGCGGATCTCGTCGGCAAACAAGGTGTAGAACTTGCCGTTACTGCCAACGATTTTGCGCCCCATCAAGTCCAGGGCCTGAATACCGTTGGTGCCTTCGTAGATCTGCGTGATGCGCACATCCCGAACAAGCTGCTCCTGGCCCCATTCGCGGATGTAGCCGTGGCCGCCAAATACTTGCTGGCCCAACAGGGTGGTTTCCAGGCCGAGGTCGCTGAGAAACGCCTTGGCGACTGGGGTCAGCAACGCCACCAGGTTGTCGGCGCGCTCGCGGGCAGCGGCATCTTCGCTGAACTTGGCGATGTCCAGTTGCGTCGCCACATAGGTGGAGAACGCCCGGCCGCCTTCGTTGGCGGCCTTCATGGTCAGCAGCATGCGCCGCACGTCCGGGTGCACGATGATCGGGTCGGCGGCTTTGTCCAAGGCCTTGGCACCGGTCGGCGAACGGCTCTGCAGGCGGTCGCGCGCGTATTCAATGGCATTCTGGTAAGAGCGCTCGCCCGACGCCAGGCCCTGAATGCCCACACCCAAACGCTCGTAGTTCATCATGGTGAACATCGCCGCCAAACCACGGTTTGGCTCGCCAACCAGATAACCCACGGCTGCGTCGAAATTCATCACGCAGGTCGCGGATGCCTGAATGCCCATCTTGTGTTCGATGGAGCCGCAGGTCACCGGGTTACGCGCGCCCAGGCTGCCGTCGGCATTGACCATGAACTTCGGCACCAGGAACAACGAAATGCCCCTGGGCCCGGCCGGTGCGTCCGGCAGCTTGGCCAGCACCAGATGGATGATGTTTTCGGTGAGGTCGTGTTCGCCGCCGGTGATGAAGATCTTGGTGCCGCTGATGGTGTAGGAACCGTCCGCCTGAGGCTCGGCCTTGGTGCGAATAATCCCCAGGTCAGTACCGGCATGCGCTTCGGTCAGGCACATGGAGCCGGCCCATTCACCGGAGTACATCTTCGGCAGGTAGGTGGCTTTGAGTTCCTCGCTGGCGTGGGTGTTAATGGACACGCAGGCGCCGGACGTCAGCATCGGGTACAGTCCGAACGCCAGGCTCGACGAGTTGATCATCTCTTCAACCTGCGCCGATACAGCCTTGGGCATGCCCATGCCGCCAAACATTGGATCACCGCCTACCCCAACCCAGCCGCCGTCGGCGTAGGTTTTGTAGGCCTGTGGATAACCATCCGGCGTGCTGACCACGCCGTCTGCCCAACGGCAACCTTGCTCATCGCCTACACGACTGATCGGCGCGATGGATTTGGCGGTGACTTTGCCGGCTTCTTCGAGGATCGCCTCAACCGTTTCGGCATCAACGGTATCTGCCAATGCCGGCAATTGGGCCCAGGTGTTGGCGACCTCAAAAACTTCGTTGAGGACGAAGCGCATATCACGCAGCGGCGCTTTGTAATCAGCCATGGCAAACCTCGTGAGAACGTAAAAATAATTCGGCAGGATCGGTTTTACAGGCTCCGAGTGTACCCGAACAACTTTTCAGACACATAGGGTCCTTTTGTGACTGCTCAGTATTTACAAGTCACGCAAGTAAAAAATGTGGGAGCGGGCTTGCTCGCGAATGCAATGAGTCAGTCACCCAATATATTGACTGACCCACCGCATTCGCGAGCAAGCCCGCTCCCACAGGTGAAACGTGTGGAGTCAGCGCCTACAGCGCAAACAACTGAGCAGGCAAGCTCATCAGGCAGTCGCTGCCCGCATCCACTGCCGCCCGGTGTGAGGCGGTGCGCGGCAATAAGCGTTTGAAGTAAAAATCGCAGGTGGCCAATTTGGCTTCGGCCAGATCAGCATCCGGTTGCTCAAGGGCCGCAATCGCCATGCGCAACCACAGGTAGGCCAGGATGATGTAACCGCTGTACATCAGGTAATCCACAGCCGCCGCGCCGACTTCATCGGGGTTTTTCATCGCCGCCATGCCGACCTTCATGGTCAACTCGCCCCATTCCCCGTTCAGTTGATCGAGCTGTGCCACATGGGCCTTGAGCTGCGGATGCTCAGCATTCGCCGCACAGAACTTATGCACGATCTTGGTGAACCCGCGCAGCAATTTGCCCTGGCTGCCCAGCACCTTGCGCCCGAGCAGGTCGAGGGCCTGAATGCCGTTGGTGCCTTCGTAGATCGGCGCAATCCGCGCATCACGTGCCAGCTGTTCCATGCCCCATTCGCGAATATAGCCGTGACCGCCAAATACCTGCATGCCGTGGTTGGTCACCTCAAGGCCGGTGTCGGTCATGAAGGCTTTGCAGATGGGCGTCAGGAATGCCAACAGGTCTTCAGCTTCCTGGCGCGCGGTGGCATCGCTGCTCAGGTGTGCGGTGTCGAGCAACTGCGCGGTGAAATAGGCCAGCGCGCGGTTGCCTTCGTTGAAGGCTTTCATGGTCAGCAGCATGCGGCGCACGTCGGCGTGCACGATGATCGGGTCGGCGGCTTTTTCCGGGGCTTTGGCGCCGGTCAGCGAGCGCATTTGCAGGCGGTCGTTGGCGTATTTGATCGCGCCCTGAAAGCTCGCCTCGCCATTGCACAGGCCTTGCATGCCAGTGCCCAGGCGGGCGTGGTTCATCATGGTGAACATGCAGTTGAGGCCTTTGTTCGCCTCGCCGATCAAAAAGCCTTTGGCACCCTCAAAATTCAGCACACAGGTAGCCGACGCCTTGATGCCCATTTTATGTTCGATGGAGCCGCAGTGCACCGCGTTGCGCTCGCCCGAATCGGCGTGGAACTTGGGCACGATAAACAGCGAGATGCCCTTGGTGCCCGCCGGCGCGTCCGGCAGTTTGGCCAGCACCAGGTGGATGATATTGGCGCTCATGTCGTGCTCGCCGGCCGAGATAAAAATCTTGCTGCCGGTGATGGCATAACTGCCGTCGGCCTGGGGCACCGCGCGGGTTTTGATCAGGCCCAGGTCGGTGCCGCAGTGGGCTTCGGTCAGGCACATGGTGCCGGTCCACTCGCCAGCGGTGAGTTTGTTCAGGTAGGTAGCTTTTTGCTCCTCGGTGCCATGGGCATGAATCGCCGACATCGCGCCATGGGTGAGCCCCGGGTACATGCCCCAGGAGATGTTGCTGGAGCCGATCATTTCGCTGAGCACCAGGCCCAGGGATTGTGGCAAACCCTGGCCTCCGTAGGCCGGGTCCGCTGCCACGCCGTGCCAGCCGCCTTCCACGTATTGGGCGAAGGCTTCCTTGAAGCCCTTGGGCGTCGTGACCACGCCATTGTCGAAATGACAGCCCTCTTCGTCACCGCTGCGGTTAAGCGGCGAGAGTACGTTTTCGCAGAACTTGGCGCCTTCTTCGAGAATCGCACTGACCATGTCCGGGCTCGCGTCGGTCGCGCCCAACGCCGCGTAATGGCCGTGGAAATCAAACACGTTGTCGATCAGAAAGCGCATGTCGCGCAAGGGAGCTTTGTATTCAGGCATGGCACTATCTCCGGCAGCAGATACTGCCAATCTACTGCTGGCCAGCGCCGTAGACAATCACTGTAGAACCGCTGAATACACCACTATCACTCAATCGGCAGCCGCCTCCATGCGCACCGCGCCGCGGCGGGTTTGCCCGGCCGCGACCACGCAATTGCGCCCGGCGCCCTTGGCGGCGTAGAGCGCCTGGTCGGCGGACTTAAGCACATCTTCCGGCGTGCGCTGCTCCGCCTGGCGCTCGGCGACGCCGATGCTGACGGTCACTGACACACTCGTCGCGCCAGCGGCTGCACGGCGCTGGCGGCCTTGATGATCGTCACGCGGGCGGTCCGGGTTACGCAGCTTGATCTCGTAGTGGGCGATGATCTCGCGGATCTCTTCCAGGTGCGGCATGCATTCATCCAGGGTTTTGCCGGCGAACACCACCGCGAACTCCTCACCGCCGTAACGGTAAGCGCGACCGCCGCCGTTAACCTTGGACAGCTTGCTGGCGACCAGGCGCAGCACTTGGTCGCCGACGTCATGGCCGTGGGTGTCATTAAAGCGTTTGAAGTGATCGACGTCAGTCATCGCCAGCACGTAGTTGCGTCCCAGGCGTTGCATGCGTTCATTCAGTGCGCGGCGCCCCGGCAAGCCCGTCAGTTCGTCGCGAAAGGCCATTTGATAAGCCTCATGCGCCACGCTGGCGGCAATCATCAGCATCACCTGGCTGCACATGATGTTCAGGGTAAACGGCAGAATGAAGGTTTGCGGCAACATCCAGAACAGCCCAAGCAGCCCGACCAATTGCGCAGCGTGCAGCGGGCGCGGCTGGTGCCAGTACTGGGCGGCCAGGGTGACAAAGCCAATCAGAAACATCGGATACGCGAGCTGGATCAGGCTCATCCAGTTGCCGTGCAATGCGGGCCAGCGAATCTCCGCCAGCCAACCCAGCAATGCCTGGGGGAAACTTTGCTCAAGGGCCAGCGCCACGCTGCCCATCGCCAGCAGCACTGCGCAGCGCGCTACAAAGTCGCGGAACAGGTGGGTTTTTTCCTGCCACAGCGCGTAAATGCTGAACAGCACCGGCAGCAGCAGGCAACACAGGTGAAACACCACGGCGGCGTCTTCACGCACCCGGCCGTGGTCGCGGTAGAAATCGGTCTGGGTGTCCAGCAGGAAGTAGACGACGTACACCGTGATCATCAGGAACAGTTCGCGCTGGCGCCGGTACACCGCGCAGTAAGAGCCGCCGAGCAGCAACAGCAGGGTTGGCAGCACGTTGAACAGTGAGGTGAAGAACACGTTGAGGTCTTTGATATACGCAGCCGAGAGCCCGGCCATTAACAGCAGCAACGAAGGGAAGAAATGACTGAAACGTACTGCGGACACGCGAGACAAAGGTAAAACTCCGACGCACCAAAAATGATGGCACTGTGCCACCATTCGGACAGTTAAACACAACTGCTCAGGCACGTATCACATTGCCATCACTGTAACGGCAGCACGTCACAATCCCTGAGCGCGATGCTGCGTTTTTTATCGTCCATAAAAAACCGCCGCTCCCAAAGGAAGCGGCGGTTTCAAGAGAACCCGGTAGGCTTAGTAAGCCAGGCCGAAGTTTTCTTCTTTCATGTCCATCAGGTTGTTCGCGCCCGACAGCATGGTTGCTTTGTGAGCCAGGGTACGCGGCAGAATGCGCTGGAAGTAGAAGCGCGCGGTCTGCAGCTTGGCGGTGTAGAACGCCTCTTCGGTGGTGCCGGCAGCCAGTTTTTCAGCGGCCACACGCGCCATGTCGGCCCAGAAGTAAGCCAGGCAGGCGTAACCGGAGTACATCAGGTAGTCCACCGAGGCGGCGCCGACTTCTTCGCGGTCTTTCATCGCGGCCATGCCGACCTTCATGGTCAACTCGCCCCACTCTTTGTTCAGTGCCGCCAGCGGTGCAACGAATTCCTGGACAGCTTCGTTGCCTTCGTTGGCCTGGCAGAACTTGTGCACGATCTTGGTGAAGCTCTTGAGCGCTTCGCCCTGGGTCATCAGCACTTTACGGCCGAGCAGGTCCAGCGCCTGAATGCCGGTGGTGCCTTCGTACAGCATCGAAATGCGGCTGTCGCGGACGTTCTGCTCCATGCCCCACTCGGCGATAAAGCCGTGGCCGCCGTAGATTTGCACGCCGTGGTTGGCCGACTCAAAACCGACTTCGGTCATGAACGCCTTGGCGATTGGAGTCATGAACGCCAGCAGCGCGTCAGCCTGTTTCTTGGCTTCGTCGTCGGTGCCGTACTTGGCGATGTCCACTTGCTTGGCGGTGAAGTACACCATCGCACGGTTACCTTCAGCGAAGGCTTTCATGGTCAGCAGCATGCGGCGCACGTCAGGGTGAACGATGATCGGGTCAGCGGCCTTTTCCGGCGATTTCGGGCCGGTCAGGGAGCGCATTTGCAGGCGATCACGCGCATATTTCAGGCCGCCCTGGAAGCCGATTTCGGCGTGGGCCAAGCCTTGCAGTGCGGTGCCCAGGCGAGCGGTGTTCATAAAGGTGAACATGCAGTTCAGGCCTTTGTTCGCCGGGCCGATCAGGAAACCGGTGGCCGCGTCGAAGTTCATCACGCAGGTGGCGTTACCGTGAATCCCCATTTTGTGTTCCAGGGAACCACAGGTCACCGCGTTGCGCTCACCTACCGAACCGTCGGCGGTTGGGATGAATTTAGGCACGATAAACAGCGAAATGCCTTTGGTGCCAGCCGGTGCGTCCGGCAGGCGGGCCAGTACGATGTGGACGATGTTGTCGGCCATGTCGTGTTCACCGGCCGAGATGAAGATTTTGGTGCCGGAGACTTTGTAGGAACCGTCGGTCTGAGGCTCGGCCTTGGTGCGCAACATGCCAAGGTCGGTGCCGCAGTGCGGCTCGGTGAGGCACATGGTGCCGGTCCATTCGCCTGACACCAGTTTGGTCAGGTAGGCCTCTTGCTGCTCAGGGGTGCCGTGTTCGGAAATGGTATTCATCGCGCCATGGGACAGGCCTGGGTACATGCCCCACGACCAGTTGGCTTCACCGACCATTTCACTGACTGCAAGGCCGAGGGATTCCGGCAGGCCTTGGCCACCGTGCTCCACGTCGTGGGCCAGGCTTGGCCAGCCGCCTTCAACGAACTGTTTGTAAGCCTCTTTGAAACCCGCAGGGGTCTTAACGCCTGACTCGCTCCAGGTGCAACCTTCGATGTCACCCACGCGGTTCAACGGTGCCAGCACCTGCTCACAGAACTTGGCGCCTTCTTCAAGAATGGCGTCAACCATGTCCGGAGTAGCGTCCTGGCAAGCCGGGAGGCTCTGATAGTGCGCTTCATAGCCGAGCAGTTCGTCACGAACGAAGCGAATATCACGCAAGGGGGCCTTGTAGTCAGGCATAGCGATAAACCTCTGCTGATGTATCTGGGATGAACAACCGCGTGGAAGTGTGGTGGCGGTCAAACAGGTGTTTGAAACATACGTTTACGACCTGGGGATGTCAAGCGTCGCTCCCATGCCGTTTGTCATGACGCGGATCAATAACGCGCACGGCAAGGCATGCGACGGGTTGTCACGTGATTCAGCAAGTGTAGAAGTTCAGCAGAGCGCCGAAGGGCAAATGTGGGAGCTGGCTTGCCTGCGATGCAGACGCCGCGGGGTATCAGGAAAACCGAGTAGACGCTATCGCAGGCGAGCCAGCCACAGAAGAGCCGGCATGCCTGAAGAGAGGGGTTTAAGCGTAGGTGTCAATCAGCGTGCCGAGCATCTCGTCCGAAGCCTTGGCAACTTTCACGCCCAGCTCCACCTGAAATTTGCCCTGAGCCATTTCCACCATATTGCTCGCCGAATTGGACGGCTGGGCGCGATCGTTGGCTTGCAGGCGGTCACTTTGTGCATCCGAGGGCTGAGTCGTCGCGGCGCTGGCGATTCTGCCAGCGGCCTGGTCGACACGGTTCTGCCCGGCCTGAATAGTGCTCAGCCCCGAATAAAACGCGCTGCTTCCGGAGATTTCCATGGCGTAAGCCTGCCTTTAGAGAATCATGAACCTGAATTGAAGCAGACATTGCGGTGAAATGCCCGTCAAAAACACTAATGGCACAATGCCCTCGCGATAGTCAAAATCAGTCAAGCAGGTCCAATTCCAGGTATTCGGCCACCGCTGCAGCCCCGGCGTGCTTGAGTTTCGGCACGCGGCCCAGGCATGGCGCGGGCAAGCGTTCAGCCAGCGTGGCGAGGTTTTCTTCCAGACGAGAGGTCTTGGGGTCGATGATATTGGCCACCCAACCCGCCAATGGCAAACCGTCCCGCGCAATGGCTTCAGCGGTGAGCAAGGCATGGCTGATGCAACCCAGGCGCACACCCACCACCAGGATCACCGGCAGCTGGAGCGCCATGGCCAGGTCCGACAGATTGTCCTGATCGGCCAACGGCACGCGCCAACCGCCCGCGCCTTCGATCAAGGTGAAATCAGCCCCGCGCGCCAGAATCTGCTGCATCGGTTTCAACAGCGACTGCACCGTCAGCGCGACGCCCGCCTCCCGCGCCGCCAAGTGAGGCGCAATGGCCGGTTCGAAGGCCAGCGGGTTGACCTCGGCATAGGTCAGCGGCAACGAACATTCCGCCAGCAACGCCAGGGCATCGCTGTTGCGCAAGCCTTTGGGCGTCACCTGGCAACCCGACGCCACCGGTTTTCCCGCAGCGGTGCTTTTGCCCGCTAGCCGCGCGGCATGCAGCAGGCCGGCGGCGATGGTGGTTTTGCCGACATCGGTGTCGGTTCCGGTGATGAAGTAAGCAGCGCTCATAGAGGTTTCTCCAGTACGGCGTACACCACTTGATACGTGGCGGGCAGGCCCTGGGCCTGACGGAACTGCTCGTAAGCGTTCACCAGTGCAACAATCCGCGCGCGGCCAGTCAACCCTCCCGGCCGACCCGGGTTGAGGTTATGCGCGCCCAGCGCTTTCAATTCGTGGGTCAGGCCGCGCACGTCCGGGTAATGCAACACATGGGGCTGACGCTCCAGGCTTACCACGCGCAAACCGCTGTCGGCGCACAGCTGTTGATAGGCCTCAAAGCTGCGGAAACGGTTGACGTGAACCAGGCCATCCGCCGCCCGCCAGCTTTCGCGCAACTCAGCCAAGGTGCCGACGCACAGGCTGGCGAATGCCAACACGCCACCGGGTTGCAACACGCGGTGAGCCTCGCTGAGCACAGCGTCGAAATTCGCACACCATTGCACCGCCAGGCTGGAAAAGATCAGCCCGCAACTGTCGCCCTGCAACGGCAGGCGTTCGGCATCCCCGGCGATAAAATGCTCGGCGCCGCCCAGTGGCCGCGCGTGGTTGAGCATGCCCTCGGCAATGTCCAGCGCCACACCCTGACTGGCGGGCAGTCGCTCGCTCAGTACGCGGCTGAAAAAACCGGTGCCGCACCCCATATCGAGCCAGCGTTGCGGTGCGATGGCAGCGGGCAAGCGGGCTAATAATTCACTGCCCACCGCGCGTTGCAGCTCGGCCACGCTGTCGTAACTGGCGGCGGCACGGGAAAAGGAGGCGGCTACCTGGCGCTTGTCCGGCAAGGCGCCTGGCAGTGGGGGCTGGGATAAATCAGTCATCAACACACTCATGCAAAAAAGCCTGGATGGCCCCCGCGACACCGTGGGGGTCTTCCAGAAGAAAAGCGTGACCGGCCCGTTCAATCAGGCCGATTTCAACGTCCGGCAACAGCGCCAGCAAGTCGCTGGCCGCTTCGGCGGGCACCAACTCATCCAGGCCGGCGAACAGATGCAACTGCGGGCCGCGATAGGCGAGCAACGCTTCGCGCGTGTCGAGTTGGGCGAGCAATTCAAGGCCAGGCATCAACACGCTGGAGGGCGCACTCGGTGCACCGCTGACCAGCAGGCGCGACAACCCGCGTGGGTCTTCGGCGCCCTTGGCACACAGCAGCCCGAAGCGTTTAAGGGTGACTTGGGAATCGGCGTGGCAACCGGCAAGGAAGGCATCGAACGTCTCGGCAGGCATCGCGCTCGGCCAGCCGTCATGGGCGACAAAGCACGGGTTGCTCGCCAAAGTCAGCAAGCCGCAGCAGCGCTCGCCACGTCGCGCCGCCAGCTCGGAGGCGAGCATGCCGCCCAAGGACCAACCGCCCAGCCAGGCGTTGTCTGGCAGTGTGGCGTCAAGTTCGTCGAGCCATTCACTCAGGTCGCTGGAGTCCAGCGCCGGCAAGGGTTCGATCTGCACCTGCAGGTGCTCGTCGAGCCCGCGCAAGGCAGCGGCCAACGGCTCCAGCGGCGAGACGCCAAGCCCCCAGCCGGGCAGCAATATCAGTCGATCACGCATGGTCGGGCTCCCTGGCGCCTAACAAGCGGAAACACTCTTCCAATGCCGTTAACAATCGCTGCACCTGCGCTTCGCTGTGGGCCGCCGTCAGCGTCACGCGCAGACGCGCGCTGCCTGCGGGCACGGTTGGCGGGCGGATCGCGGTGACCATCAGCCCGCGCTCGCGCAGCATCTGCGAGAGGCGCACGGCCCTGGCGCTGTCGCCGATCAGGATCGGCTGGATCGGCGTAAAGCTGTCCATCAAGTCCAGGCCAAGCTGCTCGGCACCCAGGCGGAATTGGCGGATCAGGCCATTGAGGTGCTCACGGCGCCAATGTTCGGTGCGCAGCAGTTCCAGGCTTTTCAGCGTGGCGCAGGCCAGCGCGGGCGGTTGGCTGGTGGTGTAGATATACGGGCGGGCAAACTGGATCAGGCTTTCGATCAGCTCTTCACTGCCCGCCACAAACGCCCCGGCGGTACCGAAGGCTTTACCCAGAGTGCCGACCAACACCGGCACATCTTCCTGGCTCAAGCCGAAATGCTCGACGATGCCACCGCCGTTCGCGCCCAGCGGGCCGAAGCCATGGGCGTCGTCGACCATCAGCCAGGCGCCTTTGGCCTTGGTCTCACGGGCCAGCGCGGGCAAATCGGCGAGGTCGCCGTCCATGCTGAACACACCGTCGGTGACCACCAATGTGTTGCCGGTGGCTTTCTCCAGGCGTTTGGCCAGGCTGTCGGCGTCGTTGTGCAGGTAACGGTTGAAACGCGCGCCGGAGAGCAAACCGGCATCCAGCAACGAGGCATGGTTGAGGCGGTCTTCCAGCACCGTATCGCCCTGCCCTACCAACGCCGTGACCGCGCCGAGGTTGGCCATATAACCGGTGGTAAACAGCAACGCGCGCGGTCGACCGGTCATGTCGGCCAGGGCTTCTTCCAGCTCGTGGTGGGGCGTGGCGTGGCCGACCACCAAATGCGAAGCGCCACCGCCCACGCCCCAACGGGACGCACCGGCGCGCCAGGCTTCAACCACCTGCGGATGATTGGCCAGGCCCAGGTAGTCGTTGTTGCAGAAAGCGAGCAAGGGTTGGCCGTCCACCACCACTTCAGGGCCTTGCGGGCTGCCCAGCAGCGGGCGTTGGCGGTAGAGGTGTTCGGCACGGCGGGCAGCGAGGCGCGCGGCGAGATCAAAAGACATGCAGGCCTCGGTAGATCAAAGAACTTGAGACTGAATGCGGTCAAATGTGGGAGCGGGCTTGCTCGCGAAGGCGGTGTGTCAGTTAACACATCCGTCACTGATACACCGCCTTCGCGAGCAAGCCCGCTCCCACATTTGGATTGCATTCCAATAAGGAGATCAGTGCAGTTTTAAACCACAGCGTTATAAAACTGCTCGCTGCTCTTCTGCTCCACCAACGCCTGCTCAATCGCCGCCTGATGCACTTCATCGGCATGCTCTTCGCGGGCTTCGGGCAAGATCCCCAGGCGCGAGAACAGTTGCATGTCCTTGTCCGCCTGCGGGTTGGCGGTGGTCAGCAGTTTGTCGCCGTAGAAAATCGAGTTGGCGCCGGCAAAGAACGCCAGGGCCTGCATCTGCTCGTTCATCGCTTCACGGCCTGCCGACAGGCGCACGTGAGACTGCGGCATCAGGATGCGCGCCACGGCCAGCATGCGGATGAAGTCGAACGGGTCGATGTCTTCGGCGTTTTCCAGCGGCGTACCGGCGACTTTCACCAGCATGTTGATGGGCACCGACTCTGGATGCTCCGGCAGGTTGGCCAGTTGGATCAGCAGGTTGGCGCGGTCGTCGAGGGACTCGCCCATGCCGAGGATGCCGCCCGAGCAGATCTTCATGCCCGAATCACGCACGTACGCCAGGGTTTGCAGGCGTTCGCCGTAAGTGCGCGTGGTGATGATGCTGCCGTAGAACTCCGGCGAGGTGTCGAGGTTGTGGTTGTAGTAGTCGAGGCCGGCCTGGGCCAGGGCTTCGGTCTGGTCCTGATCGAGACGGCCCAGGGTCATGCAGGTTTCCAGGCCCATGGCTTTCACGCCTTTGACCATTTGCAGCACGTAAGGCATGTCTTTGGCCGACGGGTGTTTCCAGGCGGCGCCCATGCAGAAACGCGTGGAGCCGATGGCCTTGGCGCGGGCGGCCTCTTCGAGGACCTTCTGCACTTCCATCAGCTTCTCTTTTTCCAGGCCGGTGTTGTAGTGGCCCGACTGCGGACAATATTTGCAATCTTCCGGGCAGGCGCCGGTTTTGATCGACAGCAGGGTCGACACCTGCACGCGGTTAGCGTCGAAATGCGCGCGGTGCACGGTCTGCGCCTGGAACAACAGGTCATTGAAAGGCTGCACGAACAGTGCTTTGACTTCGGCGAGGGACCAATCGTGACGCAGGGTTGCAGTGGTGCTGGCGCTCATGGGCGATTCCTTGATTATGCTTGGGCAGACGCTGCGGGAAGGGCAATACCCACAAGCGCGACACGGATGCTCGGCATATTTAAGGAAGATTCATGCACTGTCAACCCAGCTGCAAACACCAGGTTTACATCTGGTTAAAAAACAACCATGCGTGCTTAATCTGCGATGAGGCCACCGAATCCGCCGATTGTGTGTGCAACGTCTGCGAAACCGAACTGCCGTGGCTCATGGAGCAGTGCGAAGTGTGCGCCCTGCCCCTGCCGATGGAGGGTTTGATCTGCGGGCAATGTCAGAAATTTCCGCCTGCGTTTAACCAGGTGATCGCTCCCTGGCGCTATGGTTTCCCCGTCGACACCTTGATCAGCCGCTTCAAACACCAGTCGCGCTGGCCCTTGGGGCATATGCTCGCGCGCCTGCTGGGGCGCCATCTGCAACACCGCTTCGATAACGCTGAACTGGACCGGCCCGACCTTTTGCTGCCGGTGCCGATGGCGCGCAAACGCCTGCGCGAACGCGGCTTCAATCAGGCGCAGATGCTGGCTCGCTGGCTCAGTGAGCGCCTCGACGTGCCCTACGATGAACACTTGGTGTTACGCCCCCATGAAACCGTCGCGCAACAAGCGCTTGATGCCAAGACGCGCAAGCGCAACCTGCTCGCCGCATTTGCCCTGGCACCCGGCGCTCAAGTGCAAGGCCGCCACTTCGCACTGGTGGACGATGTGCTGACCACCGGCGCCACCGCCCACAGCCTGGCCCGCTTGCTGATGGAGGCCGGCGCGCGCCAGGTCGATGTCTACTGCCTGGCGCGCACGCCAAAACCGGGGGCATGACTTGACTCCCGCGCGCCACGCCTGCAACGTCCGCTGACCTAATAAAAGCGTATCCCCATGTCTCTGCCGACCTCACTCAGCCAACACATCATCCGTCGCCCCCAGCGCATTGCGTTGTTGGCGCATATCGCCGAGCAGGGCTCGATCACCCGCGCCGCGAAAAGCGCTGGCTTGAGTTACAAGGCCGCGTGGGACGCCATCGATGAGTTGAATAACCTGGCGCAACACCCGCTGGTGGAACGCAGCGTTGGCGGCAAAGGCGGTGGCGGCGCCAAACTCACTGCCGAAGGCGAGCGCGTGTTGCGCCTCTACCAGCGCCTGCAAATGTTGCAGGCCGAGATACTCGGCTCGGATGAGGCCGCACGCGATTTCAACCTGCTGGGCCGCCTGATGTTGCGCACCAGCGCGCGCAACCAATTGCACGGTCAGGTCGTGGCCATCGACAGCCATGGCCGTAACGATGTGATTCGCCTGCAACTGGCCGGCGGCATGACACTGGAAGCGCAAATCACCCACGACAGTACCCAGCGGTTGGAGTTGGAGACGGGTGTCGAGGTAGTTGCCTTGATCAAGGCTGGCTGGCTGGAGTTACTCGCGACCGGGCACGCTGCAACACCCGGACACAATTGCATGAGCGGCATTATCGACGCGATTCTCGACGCCGATGACGGCCCCAGCGAAGTGCGCATCACCCTGCCCAATGGCTTGGTGTTGTGTGCCCTGACGCAGCCTGCCGCGCTCACAGCGCTGAATGCGGCTGAAGGCCAGCCGATCCAGGTGCAATTCGCCCCCGGCAATGTGCTGCTCGGCACGCCGGTGTAGCCGGCGCCCTGCTTCAAACTGCAACAATTTCGTCACGCGCGCTCCTTAAGGTGTCTGCAAAAACCGCAGGGAGCCGAAATGAGCCTATTAGAAGAAAACACAGCCACCGACCTTGAACAGATGGTCGGCCTCACCCGCCGCCGTTTTATCGGCGCGGGCGCCCTGTGCGGCGCCGCGATGTTTTTGGGCGGCAACCTGCTGACTCGCAGCGCGCTGGCCGTGAATGCCGCTTCCGCCAGCCCATTGCTGGGTTTCCCGAGCATCGCCGCGGCCACCAGCGACGCCATTACCTTGCCGCCCGGCTACAGCGCTTCGGTATTGATCAGTTGGGGCCAGCCGCTGCACAAGAACGCCCCGGCCTTCGACCCGTCCGGCAACGGCACGGCCAAGGCCCAGGAGCAGCAGTTCGGTGACAACAACGACGGCATGAGCCTGTTCGCCTTCCCCGGCGACGACAACCGCGCGCTGATGGCGATCAACAACGAATACACCAATTACCGCTACCTCTTCGCCCACGGCGGCGCGCCGCAATCGGCCGAAGACGCGCACAAGGCCCAGGCCAGCGAAGGCGTGTCGGTGATCGAAGTGCGGCGCAAGGGCGACACTTGGCAGTTCGTCCAGGACTCGCGCTACAACCGGCGCATCCACGGCAACTCGCCCATCCGCCTGAGCGGCCCGGCTGCCGGCCACGAATGGCTGAAAACAGCCGCCGACAAAACCGGCAAGAAGGTCATCGGTACCTTCCAGAACTGCGCCAATGGCAAGACGCCATGGGGCACGTATCTGACCTGTGAAGAGAACTTCACCGACTGCTTCGGCAGCAGTAACCCACAACAGACCTTCGACGCTGGGCAAAAACGCTACGGCGTGGTGGCCGCCAGCAAAGACATCAACTGGCATCAACACGACCCGCGTTTCGACATGGCCAAAAACCCCAACGAACTCAACCGCCATGGCTGGGTAGTGGAAATCGACCCGTTCGATCCGCAATCCACTCCGGCCAAACGCACCGCCCTCGGCCGTTTCAAACACGAAAACGCCGCGCTGGCGGAAACCCGCGATGGCCGCGCAGTGGTGTACATGGGCGACGACGAACGCGGCGAGTTCATCTACAAGTTCGTCAGCCGCGACAAAATCAATCACAAAAACCCCAAGGCCAACAAAGACCTGCTCGACCACGGCACCTTGTTTGTGGCGATTTTCGACGCAGGCGATGGCAACGCCGACCATCCCAAGGGCAAGGGCCAATGGGTCGAGCTGACCCACGGCAAAAATGGCATCGACGCCAGCAGCGGTTTCGCCAACCAGGCCGAGGTGCTGATCCATGCACGCTTGGCCGCCAGCGTGGTGAAAGCCACGCGCATGGACCGCCCGGAGTGGATCGTGGTCAGCCCTGCCGATGGCCAGGTTTATTGCACCCTCACCAACAACGCCAAGCGCGGCGAAGACGGCCAGCCGGTGGGCGGGCCGAACCCGCGTGAGAAAAACGTCTATGGCCAGATTCTGCGCTGGAAGGCCAACGCCGACGACCACGGCGCCATGGATTTCAGTTGGGACCTGTTTCTGGTCGCCGGCAACCCGGGCGTGCATGCCGGTACGCCCAAAGGCGGCTCGTCGAACATCAACCCGCAGAACATGTTCAACAGCCCCGATGGGCTGGGCTTCGATAAAGCCGGGCGTTTGTGGATTCTGACCGACGGCGATTACAGCAACGCGGGCGATTTCGCGGGGATGGGCAATAACCAGATGCTGTGCGCTGACCCATCGACCGGGGAGATTCGCCGGTTTATGGTCGGGCCGGTGGCGTGTGAGGTTACGGGCATCAGCTTCTCGCCGGATCAGAAGACGCTGTTTGTAGGGATTCAGCATCCGGGTGAAACCGGCGGCTCGACGTGGCCGGAGCATCTGCCGAATGGCAAGCCGAGGTCGTCGGTGATGGCGATTCGACGGGATGACGGCGGCATCGTCGGCGCCTGATAAGGCCTCATCGCAGGCAAGCCAGCTCCCACATTTGACTGTATTCACAATTCAAAATGTGGGAGCTGGCTTGCCTGCGATAGCGCCAGAACAGCCACCACCTATCTCGCCCCCGGTGCGTTACCATACCCGGCCGGACGCGGCGCCCTGCTGCGCGCAGGAGTTCGCATGGCCCATCCGTTTGAAACACTCACCCCTGACCTGGTGCTCGACGCTGTCGAAAGCATCGGTTTCCTCAGCGATGCTCGCGTTCTGGCGCTCAACAGCTACGAAAACCGCGTGTATCAGGTGGGTATCGAAGACTCCGAGCCACTGATCGCCAAGTTCTACCGGCCGCAACGCTGGACCAATGACGCGATCCTCGAAGAACACCGCTTCACCTTCGAACTGGCCGAGTGCGACGTGCCCGTGGTCGCGCCGATGATCCACAACGGTGAAAGCCTGTTCGAACACGCAGGTTTCCGCTTCACCCTGTTTCCCCGCCGTGGCGGCCGTGCGCCGGAGCCGGGCAACCTCGACCAACTCTATCGCCTTGGGCAACTGCTCGGCCGTTTGCACGCGGTGGGTTCAACCCGTCCTTTCGAACACCGTGAAGCATTGGGCGTGAAAAACTTCGGTCACGATTCCCTCAACACCCTGCTCGAAGGCAACTTCATTCCAAAGAGCCTGCTGCCCGCCTATGAGTCGGTGGCGCGCGACCTGCTCAAGCGCGTGGAAGAGGTGTACAAGGCCACGCCGCACAAGAACATCCGCATGCACGGCGATTGCCACCCCGGCAACATGATGTGCCGCGACGAGATGTTCCACATCGTCGACCTGGACGACTGCCGCATGGGCCCGGCAGTGCAGGACTTGTGGATGATGCTGGCCGGCGACCGTCAGGAATGCCTTGGCCAACTGTCGGAATTGATGGACGGCTACCAAGAGTTCCACGACTTCGACCCGCGTGAACTGGCACTGATCGAACCGCTGCGCGCCTTGCGCCTGATGCACTACAGCGCCTGGCTGGCGCGGCGCTGGGATGACCCCGCGTTCCCTCACAGCTTCCCGTGGTTTGGCAGCGAGCGGTATTGGGGCGATCAGGTATTGGCGTTGCGCGAGCAATTGTCGGCGCTCAACGAAGAGCCCCTGAAACTGTTTTAAATCACTCCTCACTCCCGCTGTGGGAGCCAGCTCCCACAGAAAAGCAGATCCCATAGGCTGACAAATATCCTTACAATCGCGCTTTGTTAGTTGCCTAAGCAAGGATTCTGCAATGCAAGCCGCCAACCCCCGCAAGGGGTACATCCTGGGTCTCAGCGCGTATATCGCCTGGGGCCTGTTCCCGCTCTACTTCAAAGCCATCGCCAGCGTGCCCGCCGCCGAAATCATCGTGCACCGCGTGCTGTGGTCAGCGCTGTTTGGCGGTTTGCTGCTGTTGGTGTGGAAACATCCCGGCTGGTTCCGCGAGTTGCGCGACAACCCCAAGCGCCTGGCGATTTTGGCACTCAGCGGTTCGTTGATCGCGGCCAACTGGCTGACGTATGTGTGGTCGGTCAACAGCGGGCGCATGCTGGAAGCGAGCCTGGGTTACTACATCAACCCGCTGGTGAATGTGTTGCTGGGCATGGCGATTCTTGGCGAACGCCTGCGTCGCCTGCAATGGATCGCGGTGGGGCTGGCCGCCTTAGGCGTGGCGCAACAGGTGTGGCAAGTGGGCAGTTTGCCGTGGGTGTCGCTGGTGCTGGCGTTGACCTTCGGCTTCTACGGGCTGATCCGCAAGCAGGCACCGGTCAAGGCGCTACCGGGGCTGGTGGTGGAAACCTGGATGCTGGTGCCGATTGCCGTGGCGTGGTTGCTGTTCAACCCCACGGCCCACACTGCGCAGCTGGAATTCTGGAGTACGTCCGAAGCCTGGTGGCTGGTCGCGGCAGGCCCGATAACGTTGGTTCCACTGGTGTGTTTCAACGCCGCCGCGCGGCATTTGCCCTACACCGCGCTGGGTTTTTTACAGTACGTCGCCCCCACGCTGGTGCTGCTGGAAGCCGTGTTCCTGTTTGGTGAACACCTGGCGACGAGCACGCTGATCGCTTTTGCGTTCATCTGGGCGGGGCTGGCGATCTACAGCGTGGACGCCTGGCTGACCATGCGCAAACGCTGATCAAATAACGTACAAACCTCTGCAAGCCACATTTTTTGTGGCTTGCAGGCATCCACCCCAAGGTTATCCACACCCTGATCCCCGGCATTTGTGCACAAGCCGTTGAAACTGCTCGTTTTTTGCTCAAATAACCGAGACGCCCGGCCAGCGTGGCCTGGCGCCGGGTCTCTACAGGTTATCCACAGGCCCATGCAAGATTTCCATGCATAACCCTGTGGGCAATTACTCCTCGTTGCGCAGCTCTACCATCAAGTCGTCCGCCAGCGTTTCCAGGGATGCCTGCAAGGTTTCCAGGGATAACGTCGACGGCACCCGCAGCAAAGCCTCGGCGCTGAACAGCGGATCGCTGCTCATGGGCGCCGGGCGCACATCGGTGCTCAAACGCTCCAGGTTGACGCCCTGCTGGCTCAGCAACGCCGTGATCTCGCGCACGATGCCCGACCGATCATTGCCCACCAGCGTCATCAGGATCGCCTTGGACGCCGCCGCCTGCCCGGTACTGCCCTCGCCCACCAGCACGCGAATACCGTGTGTGGATAAATCCTCCAGAGCGCCTACCAGCGCCTGACGGTTTTCTGCCGGCACGCTGACGCGCAGTATCCCGGCAAACTGCCCGGCCATGTGCGCCATGCGGCTTTCCAGCCAGTTGCCACCGTGGGCGGCGATGTTCTGGGCGATACGTTCAACCAAGCCCGGTTTGTCGGCGGCGATAATAGTGAGTACAAGATGGTCCATGGCGAAGCCCTCTGAATTCAATCTACAAGGTGGACGCAGGCGCCCGCGAAAACAAATCGTGTACCGTTTTTATATTTATCTGGAACAATCCGATAGTTTTTTGAGAACATCCCATTCCCCACTGTGACCGGATACCACAGGTGGGTCGCTAAACGACGTATTTAGTCAAATTTTCACAACCGCAAGTCATCATGTAGTATGCCCAATCGCGCACTACATAACCTTAGGTCGATGTCTGCCAAGGCACCCACGTACCGCGACAACCGCCAGCCCAGCCGCCTTTCAGGCATGCACTGGGGGACCGGTTCGCGGTTTAAATGGCCAGAGGCTTCATTGGTAAATTGAAAAGCTGAAAAGCGCATTAGCTCCGCAGAGTGAGGCAAGAGATGACTGAACACGTTCAAGTCGGTGGCCTGCAGGTCGCCAAAGTCCTGTTCGACTTCGTGAACAACGAAGCCATTCCCGGCACCGGTATCACTGCCGAGCAGTTCTGGGCCGGCGCCGACAAGGTCATCCACGACCTGGCACCGAAGAACAAAGCCCTACTCGCCAAACGCGACGATTTCCAAGCGCGCATCGATACCTGGCACCAGACCCACGCTGGCCAGGCTCACGACGCGGTGGCCTACAAAGCCTTCCTGCAAGACATCGGATACCTGCTGCCAGAAGCCGCAGACTTCCAGGCCACAACCCAAAACGTCGATGACGAAATCGCCCGCATGGCCGGCCCACAGCTGGTCGTGCCGGTGATGAACGCCCGCTTCGCCCTCAACGCCTCCAACGCGCGCTGGGGCTCGCTGTACGACGCGCTGTATGGCACCGACGCCATCAGCGAAGCCGGCGGCGCCGAAAAAGGCAAAGGCTACAACAAGGTGCGTGGCGACAAAGTCATCGCCTTTGCTCGCGCGTTCCTCGACCAGGCCGCACCGCTCAGCGCCGGCAGCCATGTTGACTCCACCGGTTACAAGATCGTCGATGGCATCCTCATCGTCAGCCTCAAGGGCGGCAGCAACAGCGGCCTGCGTGACGACGCTCAGCTGATCGGTTTCCAGGGCCCTGCCGCCGAGCCGATCGCGATCCTGCTGAAAAATAACGGCCTGCACTTCGAAATCCAGATCGACGCCAGCACCCCGGTCGGCCAGACCGACGCCGCCGGCGTCAAAGACGTGCTGATGGAAGCCGCGCTGACCACCATCATGGACTGCGAAGACTCCGTGGCCGCCGTGGATGCCGACGACAAAGTGGTGATCTACCGCAACTGGCTCGGCCTGATGAAAGGCGACCTGGCCGAAGAAGTGGCCAAGGGCGGCAAGACCTTCACCCGCACCATGAACCCCGACCGCGTCTACACCGGCGTGGATGGCCGGGACGTGACGCTGCACGGCCGTTCGCTGTTGTTCGTGCGCAACGTTGGGCACTTGATGACCATCGACGCGATCCTCGACAAAGACGGCAACGAAGTGCCCGAAGGCATACTCGACGGCCTGCTCACCAGCCTGGCGGCGATCCACAGCCTCAACAGCAACAGCAGCCGCAAAAACAGCCGCACCGGCTCCGTCTACATCGTCAAACCAAAGATGCACGGCCCCGAAGAAGCTGCATTCACCAACGAGCTGTTCGGCCGCATCGAAGACGTGCTGAACCTGCCACGCAACACCCTCAAAGTCGGGATCATGGACGAGGAGCGCCGCACCACGGTCAACCTCAAGGCCTGCATCAAGGCGGCCAGCGAGCGCGTGGTGTTCATCAACACCGGCTTCCTCGACCGTACCGGCGACGAAATCCACACCTCCATGGAAGCCGGCGCGATGGTGCGCAAGGCCGCGATGAAGGCGGAAAAATGGATTGGCGCCTACGAGAACTGGAACGTCGATATCGGCTTGAGCACTGGCCTGCAAGGCCGTGCACAAATTGGTAAAGGCATGTGGGCGATGCCCGACCTGATGGCGGCGATGCTTGAACAGAAAATCGCTCACCCACTGGCCGGCGCCAACACCGCCTGGGTTCCTTCGCCGACCGCGGCGGCGCTGCATGCCCTGCACTATCACAAGGTCGACGTGTTTGCCCGCCAAGCCGAATTGGCCAAGCGCGAACGCGCCTCGGTGGATGACATCCTGACGATTCCTCTGGCCAGCAACACCGATTGGTCCGACGAAGAAATCCGCAACGAGCTGGACAACAACGCCCAAGGCATCCTCGGTTATGTCGTGCGCTGGATCGACCAGGGCGTGGGCTGTTCGAAAGTGCCAGACATCAACGATGTCGGCCTGATGGAAGACCGCGCAACCCTGCGCATCTCCAGCCAGCACATCGCCAACTGGTTGCGCCACGGCATCGTTAACGAAGCCCAGGTGCTGGAAAGCCTCAAGCGCATGGCGCCGGTGGTAGACCGCCAGAACGCCGGTGACGCGCTGTACCGCCCGCTGGCGCCGGACTTCGACAGCAACATCGCGTTCCAGGCAGCGGTGGAGTTGGTGATTGAAGGCACCCGGCAGCCAAACGGTTATACCGAGCCGGTGTTGCACCGTCGACGTCGTGAGTTCAAGGCTAAAAATGGCCTGTAAATGAAAAAGCCCCGATCGAAAGATCGGGGCTTTTTTTTGAGTTTCAGATGGACCGAGTGAGCCTCATCGCAGGCAAGCCCAAAAGTCAGGAAGCCATCCCCAGTTCCCGCTTGACCATCTTCGCCAACTTCACGCTATCAATCGGCTTGAGCAGGAAATCCACCACGCTCAAATGCATCGCATCAATCACATCCGGCGCTTCTGCATCCCCCGACACCACGATTATCGGCAACGCTGCGCGGGTAGAGCTGCGTACTTTGCGGATCAATTCCAACCCATTGCTCGGCGCCATGCGCAAATCAGTGATCAACAAACCGATGGAGCTGCTGGACCTCAGCAAGTCCCACGCTGACTCGCCGCTGTTTGCAGTCATGCAGGGAATACCGTCCAACCCAAGGATCTGCGCCAGCAGTTCACGCGCGTCCTTGTCGTCGTCAACAATCAATACGCGGTCTGGCTGTGAACCAGGCTCAGGCTCCAGCATCACGGCGCTCAGCGCCTCGCGCTCGGCATCACTCAAAATATCGTGGTCGGACATACGTTTCTCAGCAATTTTCGTCAATCTCGCAGCACACTCGTCAGACATCTGCGGAAGGGCAAACAATGTGCACTTCGTCGGAAAGTTTGCCTAGTGGGCGTTCTACGGGTTTTGTACGATAGTCATGTAAGGCTTTTCCCTAGTTCGGTGCGAATTTCCTCTACCTAGACTTACGTCCAATGGGCACCCGCCGCGCGGGGGTTGACGATGACGGCTGATAACGACAATAAAAATGCGGTCACTGTTATGAGTAAAGCTGATGCATTTACACAGGCGGGAAAAACCGCCGTGTTGCAGAACATTCACGGCACCCTGCAATTCCTGCAACGCTTCCCGCCGTTCAACCAGATGGAAAACGCGCACCTGGCGTTTTTGGTGGAGCAGTGCCAACTGCGCTTTTATGGCCCCGGCGACAGCATCCTCAAGCCCTCGGGCGGGCCGGTTGAGCACTTCTATATCGTCAAGCAAGGCCGGGTGGTCGGTGAACGGCCGCGGCTGAATCAGGAAGGGGCCGAAACCACCTTTGAAATCACCACCGGCGAGTGTTTCCCGCTCGCCGCGCTGTTGGGTGAGCGCGCCACCCGCACCGAACACAAGGCCGCCGAAGACACCTTCTGCCTGCAACTGAACAAGCCGGCCTTCATCAAGCTGTTTGCCCTCTCCAGCACGTTTCGCGATTTTGCCTTGCGCGGCGTCAGCAGCCTGCTCGATCAAGTCAACCAGCAGGTGCAGCAAAAAGCCGTGGAGACCCTCGGCACCCAATATTCACTGAACACCCGCCTGGGCGAATTGGCCATGCGCCATCCCGTCTCCTGCAGCCCGAACACGCCGCTGCGCGAAGCGGTGACGCTGATGCATGAACAGCAAGTGGGCAGCATCGTGATTGTTGATGAACACAAAACACCCTTGGGCATCTTCACCCTGCGCGACCTGCGCCAGGTGGTGGCCGACGGCACCCGCGATTTCGATCAGGCCATCGAACATCACATGACCCAGGCGCCGTTTTTCCTGACGCCCGACCACAGCGCCTTTGACGCCGCCATCGCCATGACCGAGCGGCACATTGCCCACGTGTGCCTGGTCAAGGATCAGCGCCTGTGCGGCGTGGTGTCGGAACGCGATCTGTTTTCCCTGCAGCGGGTGGACCTGGTGCACCTGGCCCGTACCATCAGCAATGCGCCCAGGGTAGAAAACCTGGTGGCCCTTCGCGGTGAGATCGGCCAACTGGTGGAGCGCATGTTGGCCCACGGCGCATCGTCCACCCAGATCACCCACATCATTACGCTGCTTAACGATCACACCGTGTGCCGGGTCATCGAACTGACCCTCGCCGAGAAAGGCGACCCCGGCGTGCCCTTCAGCTGGTTGTGTTTCGGCAGCGAAGGACGGCGTGAGCAGACGCTGTTTACCGACCAGGACAACGGCATCCTGTTTGAGGCCAAAGACGCCGCCCAAGCCGCCGAAATTCGCGGGCGGCTTTTGCCCTTGGCGCAGCAGATCAACCAGAGCCTGGCGCTGTGCGGCTTCAGCCTGTGCAAGGGCAACATCATGGCCGGCAACCCTGAACTGTGCCTGTCGCGGGCTGAGTGGGCGCGGCGGTTTGCGGCGTTTATCCGCGAAGCGACGCCGGAGAACCTGCTGGGGTCGAGTATCTATTTCGACCTGCGGGTGGTGTGGGGAGATGAACAGGGCTGCGAGCAATTGCGCCAGGGCATCCTTGATCAGGTCGCGGATAACCGGCTGTTCCAGCGCATGCTCGCCGAAAACGCCTTGCGCCAGCGCCCGCCCGTGGGGCGCTTCCGCGAGTTCGTGCTGACCCGTAAAGGTGGGGAAAAAGCCACGCTGGACTTGAAGGTGCAGGGCCTGACGCCCTTTGTCGACGGCGCACGCTTGCTGGCCCTGGCCAATGGCATCCACGCCAACAACACCCTGGAGCGCCTGCGCCAACTGGTGGCCAAGGAAGTCATTGAGCCGCTGGACGGCGCCGCCTATGAAGAGGCCTACCATTTCATCCAGCAAACCCGCATGCAGCAGCACCAATTGCAAACCCGCGAGAATCAGCCGTATTCCAACCGCGTCGACCCCGACAGCCTCAACCACCTGGACCGGCGCATCCTGCGAGAATCCCTGCGCCAGGCCCAGCGCCTGCAAAGCAGCCTGACATTGCGGTATCAGCTGTGAGTTTGTTCGGCTGGCTGCGTACGAAAAAGCCTGGGCTCGACGCAGTACAACAGCGGCGGCTCGAGCAATTGCCCACACCCGGCGCGCTGGGCGACGGGCCATTGCGCAGCCAGCGCTGGGTCGTCGTGGACCTGGAAACCAGCGGCCTGAACCTCAACCGTGACCAGGTGCTGTCCATCGGCGCCGTGGTCATCGACGACGGCGCGGTGGATTTTTCCCAACTGTTCGAACGCACCCTGCACCGCGCCGAAACAAAACTCAGCCCCAGCGTGTTGATTCACGGCCTGGGGCCGAGTGCGATTGCCGCCGGCAGTGACCCGGTGGAAGCGCTGCTGGATTTCATGGAGTTTGTCGGCGACAGCCCGTTGCTGGCGTTTCACGCGCCGTTCGACCAACACATGCTGTGCCGGGCGCTCAAAGACAGCCTGGGTTACCGCCTGGCTCATCCATTTCTGGATGTGGCCGACATCGCCCCGCTGCTGTGCCCCGACGCCAACATTCGTGAAGCCGGGCTCGACGACTGGATCAGCCACTTCAAACTGCAGGTCGGCGAACGCCACCACGCCAGCGCCGATGCCTTGGCCACGGCCGAGCTGATGCTCATTCTGTTCAGCCGCGCCAGCCGCCAGCACATCGACAGCCCGCAGGTACTGCAAGAACGCTTGAGCCAATGGAAACGCCGTAAACAAACGCCCACTTTCTAATGTGGCGAGCGGGTTGGCAGGGCAAGCGGGCCTCTGTGGCAAGGGGACTTGTGTGGCGAGTGGGCTTCTGTGGCGAGCGGGCTTGCCCCGCGTTGGGCTGCGCAGCAGCCCCAAAACCGGATGGCCTGATTCCGACTGATGCACCGCGGTGTACTTGCTGGGGCCGCTTCGCGCCCCAACGCGGGGCAAGCCCGCTCGCCACACAGGCTCGCTCGCCACAGAAACCCGCTCACCAGACGAGCCAGCTCACCACCCTCGGCAGTCGCTACCCGACAAACGCCAATTGCGCCCGCCATGCGCCTCTGACACAATCGCGAATAATTCTCGTTAGTTTAAACTCTCCGTTTATTTGGTGATGCCTTGTCGTCGGCCCAGACCCCACGCAGTGAGCTTGTTGGCGCGTTGTATCGCGACCATCGTGGCTGGCTGCTGGCTTGGCTGCGGCGCAACGTGGCGTGCCCGAGCCGCGCCGAAGACCTGAGCCAGGACACGTTCATCCGCCTGCTGGGCCGTGACGAGCTGCGCGAACCCCGCGAGCCGCGTGCGTTTCTGGTAGCCATCGCCAAAGGCCTGCTGTTCGACTACTTCCGTCGCGCCGCACTGGAACAGGCCTACCTCACCGAACTGATGCTGATCCCGGAAAGCGAGCATCCCTCGCCCGAAGAACAGCAACTGATCCTCGAAGACCTCAAGGCCATCGACCGCCTGCTCGGCAAGCTGTCGAGCAAGGCCCGCGCCGCCTTCCTCTATAACCGCCTCGACGGCCTGGGCCACGCAGAAATCGCCACGCGCCTCGGCGTGTCAGTGCCGCGCGTGCGCCAATACCTGGCCCAGGGCATTCGCCAGTGCTACATCGCCCTGTATGGCGAGCCGCTGTGACCGGCGCCAAACCGGTCTCGGCCCGTGTGCTCGATGCGGCGATTGCCTGGCAACTGTCCCTTGATTCGGGCGACTGCAGCGCGGTTGAGCGTGAAGAGTTCGACAAATGGCTGGCAGGCCATGAAGAACACGCCCGCGCCTGGCGCCAGCTGGGCATGCTCGATCAGCGTTTCAGCGCCGCCTCGGGCCCGGCGCGGGCGGCGTTGCTGCACTCGCGCGAAGGTATTCGCCAGCGTGTGCGCAAGCTGGGCAGCGGCCTGGCGAGTGTCGCGCTGGTAATTGGCCTGGCATTGTTTGCCGGTGAACGCTACGTGCCGATTCACTATTGGCTGGCCGACCAGCGCACCGCCACCGGCGAGCAGCGCACGCTGAAACTGGCAGACGGCACGCTGATAAATCTCAACACCCACAGCGCCATCGACGTGCGCTTTGATGAAAAGCGCCGACTGATCGTGTTGCAGGAAGGCGAAATTCTCGTCGAAACCGGCCACAACGATTCGCGGCCCTTTTATGTACAAACCCGCGACGGCAGCCTGCGGGCGCTGGGCACGCGGTTTATCGTCAAGCGCGAAGACGCCGCCACGCGCCTGAGCGTGCTGCAGTCCGCCGTGGCCGCCCAACCTGAGGCGTTGCACCAGGAACAGATCTTCAAGGCAGGCCAGCAAGTGCTGATGCGCAGCGACGGCCTCGGCCCTGCGCTGGCCGTCACCCCCGCCACCGACGCCTGGACGCGCGGCATGCTGGTGGTCGACAACGCTCGCCTGGGCGATGTGATCAACGAGCTGAGCCGTTACCGCACCGGTTATCTGGGTGTGGATAAAACCGTGGCCGACTTGCGCATCACCGGCAGCTTCCCGCTGCACGACACCACGCTGGCGCTGAATGCCCTGCTGCCGACCCTGCCAGTGCAGATCAAGCAGCACACGCCGTGGTGGGTGACGGTTAAGGGCAAGCCTTAGGGCCTGCGGTGCTTGGGTTATCGCTTTCGCGAGCAAGCCCGCTCCCACATTCGACCGCGTTTTTGCAGAGAGAACGCGGTCAGAATGTGGGAGCGGGCTTGCTCGCAAAGAGGCCCTTGAAACCCCCTCAAATACACCAGACAAGAATATTTTCACCCCGCCCTATCACTTTTCGATTCTCACTCGGCACCTAGGCAATTGAGAAATATTTCCATTCAGGAGCCTTCCCCATGTCCCGCACGCTCGACACCCTGTTGCGCCCCAGCCTGTTAACCCTGGCCATCGCCCTCAGCGTCCCGCTGGCCAGCACCTCGCTGATCGCCGCCGAACAGGCTTCCAGCATGCGCGCCTACAACCTGCCGGCTGCGCCGTTGGCCACCACACTGAACCAGATCGCCAGCCAGGCCGGCCTCGCGCTGACGCTCAACCCGTCGCTGGCCTCGGGCAAAACCTCGGCCCCGGTTAAGGGCCAGTTCGATGCACAGGGGGCACTGCGTGAAGCGTTGCGGGGCACGGGGTTGCAGCTGGAGCAGAGCAGCGCGGGGACGTTTACGCTGGTGGCGATTCCGGACGGTGTAGTGGCGCTGCCGCAAACCAGTATCACCGGCCAGGGCGACCTTGAAAGTGCATGGGGGCCCGTTCAAGGCTACCTGGCCACCCGCACCGCCGCAGGCACCAAGACCGACACCGCACTGGTCGAAGCACCGCGCTCGATCTCCGTCGCCACCCGCCAGCAGATGCAGGACCGCAACGTCCAGAATCTGGATGACGCGGTTAAATACATGCCTGGCATCGTGTCTTCCAGCTACGGCAGCGATACCCGCTACGACTGGATGCGCGTACGCGGTTTCGAACCCACGCAATTCCTCGACGGTCTGCCTCTGCCGCGCGGCGTTTACGCCAACCCGAAAGCCGAAACCTGGAACCTGGATCGCCTGGCCCTGTTGCGTGGCCCGGCGTCCTCTGTCTACGGCCAAACACCGCCAGGCGGTTTGCTGGACATGGTCAGTCGTCGTCCCAGCGCTGAATCCAGCAACGCCATCCAGGCGCAATATGGCAGCGACAACTACCGTCAAATCAACTTCGCGAGCACCGGCAAGATTGATGATGAAGGCCAGTTCCTCTATGGCCTCAGCGGCGTAGTACGCGATGCCGGCACTCAGGTCGATCACATCGACAACAAGCGCTACAACATTGCGCCGAGCCTGACCTGGAACATTGATCCCGACACGCAGTTGACCTTTCTGTCGCAGTTCACGCGCGACGATACCGGCACCACCAGCCAGTTCATGCCGATCCAGGGCACCAAGATCAAATCGCCGCTGGGCGAGGTTTCCCACCACAAAAACCTGGGCGACCCGGACTACGAATTCTACGACCGCACCTACTACGCATTGGGCTACGCGTTCGAACACCGTTTCAACGATACCTGGCAATTCAAGCAAAACCTGCGCTACACCAAATCGGAGCTGGCCTTCCAGCAACTGACCGTGGGTTCCTATGCGTTCTCCCCGGCTGATGCTGCGGGCAATATCAGTCGCTCGTCGACCAACGTGGACGAAAGCATCAGCCAGTTTGCGGTGGACAACAACTTCCAGGCTGACTTCGCCACCGGTGACGTCACCCACACCCTGCTGCTCGGCCTGGACCATCAGCGTACCGATACGTCTTATCTGTCGATCTTCGGCGGCGCCGGGACAATTAACATCTTCAACCCGGTCAACACGCAGCCGGTCGTGCGCCCTGCGCGCTCCACGGCGTTCTACGACTACAACCAGAAAACCGTGCAAACCGGCCTCTATGCCCAGGATCAAATGGCCCTGGATAAGTGGCGCTTGACCTTGGGCGGTCGTGAAGACTGGGTGCACCAAGGCACCACCTACTTCAACAAGAACGACGCGACCAACACCGACCGCAGCAAAAACTTCAGCGGCAACGCGGCGATCAGCTATGTGTTCGATTCGGGCTTTGTGCCGTATCTGTCCTACGCCGAATCCTTCCAGCCGGCGAGCAATGCCGACGTCGACCCGCTCAAGTCGTTCAAACCCACTGAGGGCAAGCAGTGGGAGCTGGGCATCAAGTACCAACCGCCCGGCTCCAACACTCTGCTGAGTGCAGCGGTCTACGACCTGACCCAGAAAAACGTGCAGGTCACCAGCTTCCAGTCCGGTGGCGTGTCGGTCACCGACCAGACCGGCGAAGTGAAGGTCAAAGGCCTGGAGTTGGAAGCCGTGTCTGACGTGACCGAGAACCTTAAGGTCATTGCCGCCTACACCCTGGCCAAATCCGAAGTGCAAAAAGGCCAATACAAAGGCAACCGCCTGCAACTGATGCCAGAGCAACAGGCCTCGCTGTGGACCGACTACACCTGGCACAGCGGCGTACTGGATGGCTTCGGCATCGGCTTCGGCGCCCGCTACACCGGCAACACCTATGGCGATCAGGCCAACACCTGGCTGGGCAAGGCCAACGCCTACACCGTATTCGACGGCGCGGTGCACTACGACCTCGGCCGCCTGGACAACAGCCTCAAAGGTGCGTCGGTCAAACTCAACGCCACCAACCTGTTCAACAAGGATTACCTGTCTACCTGCGACGGCAACTACTGCTACTTTGGCGACCAGCGCAGCGTCGTTGCCAGCGCCACTTACCAATGGTAATCGGCTGAGTTAACAGCCAGGCCGTCCTCCGGGGCGGCTTCGGCATGTCTGAAGGCTGGAAAATGAAAAGCAAAACCATCCGCCGCTGGTCCTTCGTCCACACCTGGGCCAGCCTGATCTGCACGGTATTCCTGCTGTTGCTCGCCCTCACCGGCCTGCCGCTGGTGTTTCACCACGAGATCGACCATCTGCTGGGCAACGAGCCCGAACTGGTGCAGATGCCGGCCGATACACCACAGCTCAACCTGGAACAGCTGGTAGCCAAAGCCCAGGCCCATCGACCCGGCGAGGCGCTGCAATACCTGGCCTGGGACGAGGACGACAAGAACGGCGTGATCGCGATCATGGCTGCCACCGCCGGTACCGAGCCCAACGCGTCCCACACCTTCATGCTCGATGCGCGCACCGGCGACGCCGTGGAAACACCGGCGGCCAACGGCGGGTTGACGCTGTTCCTGCTGCGCCTGCACACAGACATGTTCGTCGGCCTGCCGGGCAAATTGTTGCTGGCATTCATGGGCATTTTGTTTGTGGTGGCGATTGTCTCGGGCACGGTGCTGTACCTGCCGTTTATGCGCCGGTTGGAGTTCGCCACCGTGCGCAAGGACAAGTCCACGCGCCTGCGCTGGCTCGACCTGCACAACCTGATCGGCGTGGTCACGCTGACCTGGGCGCTGGTGGTGGGGGTGACCGGCGTGATCAGCGCCTGCGCCGACCTGATCATCGCCGCCTGGCGCCAGGACAGCCTCAGCGCCATGATCGAACCCTACAAAAACGCGCCACCGTTGACCCTGCGCGCGCCGGCCACTGACCTGCTGACCATCGCCGCCAAGGCCGCGCCCGGTATGCAACCGGACTTCATCGCCTTCCCCGGCACGCGCTTTTCCAGCGAGCACCATTACGCGGTGTTCATGAAGGGCGGCACGCATTTGACGTCCCACTTGCTCACGCCGGTACTGATCGACGCCAGCACCCTGGCCGTCACCGCCATCGCCGAACGGCCGTGGTACATGGACGCCATGGGCATGTCCCAGCCGCTGCATTTTGGCGACTATGGCGGCATGCCGATGAAGATCCTGTGGGCGGTGCTGGATGTGCTGACCATCATCGTGCTGGGCAGTGGGGTTTACCTGTGGGTTGTGCGGCGCAAGGTGGCCAGGGCATGAAGCCGCGCCAGTCGAATTTCTGGAAGGTATTTGGTGTGCCGCTGGGGATTGGCCTGCTCAGTGCAGCCGGGTTGTTTGCGGCGTTGCTGGGGGATGGGCTGTGGGATTCGCTCAGTTGGGTGGGGTTGGGGATACCGGCTGCCATCAGTGTATGGGGGTTGTTTAAGCGGCGCGGCTGATGGCGCTATCGCAGGCAAGCCAGCTCCCACCTTTTTGATCTGTAAACCTGCTCAAAGGTGGGAGCTGGCTTGCCTGCGATGAGGCCCTCTCAAACATCAAAATTCCTGCTCGCCAGCCACCGAGCAACCCTCTAGGCTAGCCACAGCCCATTTCGAGGAATGCCCATGTCCGCCCCCAGCATGACCTTGTTTCACAACCCCGCCTCACCCTTCGTGCGCAAGGTTCGCGTGTTGCTGGCCGAAACCGGTCAACAAGACCGCGTGACCCTGCAGGGCTGCATGCCAACGCCGGTCAACCCGGATGCGCAACTGGTGCAGGGCAACCCCGTGGGCAAGATCCCGGCCCTGCGCCTGGCTGATGGCAGCGTGCTGCACGACAGCCGGGTGATCCTCGACTATCTCGACCACCAGCACGTCGGAAACCCGCTCATACCCCGCGACGGCTCGGCCCGCTGGCGCCGCCTGACCCTGGCCTCGATGGCCGACGGCATCATGGATGCCGCCGTGCTGGTGCGCTACGAGACCGCCTTGCGCCCGGCGGAAAAACACTGGGACCAATGGCTGGATGAGCAACGCAACAAAATCCGCCGCAGTGTCGCCGAGCTGGAACAGGACGCCGTGGCCGAGCTGACCAGCCACTTCGATATCGCCGCGATCAGCGTGGCCTGTGCCGTGGGTTACCTCGACTTCCGCCACCCGGACCTGCAATGGCGTGATGCCAATCCCAAGCTTGCCGCCTGGTACGCCGAGGTCAGCCAGCGGCCTTCGATGCAGCAGACCCAGCCGCCCCTCTAACGCCCACCGCCATTCCCCTGTGGGAGCGGGCTTGCTCGCGAATGCGGTGTATCAGTTGATACATATTTAACTGATCCACCGCTTTCGCGAGCAAGCCCGCTCCCACAGTGAAACGTGGTGGCGTTGTTGAGGAAGTCCACTAACTGCTCCCTCATCTGCTGATCTTCGCGCAAACCGATCATTGCACCGCCTCCAGATCGAATTCCAACGGCTCGGCCACCTGACGCTTGCCCACGCCATACCAGTCCAGTTTGCGCGTCAGCACCATCACCGTGCCCAGCAGGCCGAACAGCAACAGCGAGCCCATCAACAGCGCGTAATCCTCAGCACTCAACAGCCCGTACAACAAGCCATACAGCGCCGCCAACCCCGCTGAAAACCCCAGCCCATGGCGGATACTGCGCAGCACGTGGCACACGTAAAAACCGATCAACAACACACAGGCACTCGCGGAGATGAAGTACGCCATGGCAAACCCGATGTGCTCGGACAACGACAGCAACAGCAGGTAGAAAAACGCCAGGGCAACCCCCACCAGCGCGTATTGGATCGGGTGTACCGCCAGACTCTTGAGCACCTCGAACAGGAAGAAACCGGCAAAGGTCAGGGCGATAAACAGCAGCGCGTATTTGATCGCACGGTCGCTCTTGAGGTACTGGTCCACCGGGTCGATGAAGTTCACGCCGAAGCTGCGGCTGTTGAAATCATCACAGACTTTGTCGACCGAACAGCCGCGCAATGCTTCTTCCAGGTTGGTGGAGAAAAACGAGGTCTGCCAGTTGGCGGTAAACCCCTTGTCCGTGACGTCACGTTGAGCCGGCAGGAAGTTGCCGATAAAGCTCGGGTGCGGCCAGTTCGAGGCCAGCGACACCTGGCTGGTTTTACCCACCGGCACCACTTGCAGCTGCTCGGTGCCTTGCAGGCGCAGGTCAAAAGCGAAGTCCAGCGCGGCCGGTTTTTTGCTGTCCTGTTCCGGCAACGCGACGTGCACGCCCTCCCCCAGCCAACCCACTTGGCTGCCCGGCGAAAACTCCAGGCGCTGGCTGCCCAGTTCAAGCTTCAGCGCGTTTTCGATGCCACGGATATCGCTGATGCCCACCGCCAGAAACGCCGGCTCAAACGTGTAATCGGAGAAGTCTTCCTTGATGCCCAACTGCTCAGGCAAGACAAAGCGCCCGCTGATACGGTTGTCGGCATGGAACAGCCGCGCCTGATAGATGCCGCGCGCACGCAGCTCGGTTTGCACCTGGCCGTCGAGGGCAAAATGCTCCGGCAGGAAATACAGACGACCACGCACTTCACGGGTTTCCTCGTAGCGCTTGTTGAGTTTTTCATTGAGCTTCCACTCGCGGACAACCTTGCGATACGGCACCACCATCACCGGGCCGGTGAGGCGCTGGCTGTAGCTGGAGCTGCGGGCGATATCTTCCAGCACACTGTCCCGAGCGTATTGGCGGTCGGCGATGATGCCGTTGATCATCAGCAACGGAATCAGCAACAGCAGGATCAGCAGCGCAATCGCGCCAAGTTTGAAAAGCAGGCTGCGGTTCATGGGTGTCTCCCTGTTTTGATGGGGAGAGTCTGGGCAGCCCGTGTGGGGGATTTATGTGGGGGATGTGGAGACTGTGTGGAGATGCAGCACCGCTTGCACACCGCCGGGTACGTTGCCGATTTGCAAGGCGCCGCCGTGCAGTTTCATCACTTCCTCGACAAAATTGAGGCCCAGCCCGGTGCTTTTGCGCCCGCTGGCCGGGCGTGGCAGCGAGTAGAAACGTTCGCTCAGACGCGGCAGCGCGTAATCGGGAATTGCTGCGGCCTCATTGAACAGCGTGACGCGCACGTCGTTGTGCTGCGCGAGCGCGCTGAACCTCAACGCCCCGCCGGCTGGCGTGAAATCCAGTGCGTTATCCAGCAGATTGCCCAAGGCCTGGCGCAACAGGAAGGGCTCGCCGAACACCTTCACGTGCGCGCCAATCGTCTGCTCGACCTGCAAACCGGCGCCTTCGATTCGCGCGCATTGCGCCTTGATTACCTCGTCCACCATCGCCGCCAACGGGATACTCACCTGCTCTTCCAGGCCCTGACGCTGCTCCACTTGCGCCAGGTTGAGCAGGCGCTCGATCAACTGCTGCAGGCGCGCGCTTTCGCTGTCGATATTGCCCACGAAGCGCTGCTGCTGCTCGCGGGTCATGTCGCCCTGCAACAGCTCCGCCGCGCCGCGAATCGCCGCCAGCGGGCTTTTCAATTCGTGGGTCAGGGTGTGCACGTAATGCTCGACGTAAGCCTTGCCCTCTAACTGTGTGCGCATGTGCTCCACAGCGGTGGATAACTGCTTGAGTTCACCGCCCCGGTAATGCGGCAACTCGGCACGCCGACCTTCGCTGACGGCCTCGGCGTAGGCGGTGAGGCGTCTGAGGGCAACACTCAGCCACCATGACAACAACGCGCCCAACAGCAGGCCCAGAATCACCAACCCGGCGCCGTACCACAGCAGGCGGTTCTCGGTGCGGTCCACATAAGGCTGCAACGAGCTGTTGGGTTTGGCCACGGTGACCACGCCGATAATCTGCCCGTTATCACGAATCGGCGCGCCCACGTGCATCACCGACGAGGTCGGGTCATTCAGCTCGTTGCGGGTGGAACGAGCGCCGTATTCGCCGCGCAAGGTCAGGTACACGTCGTTCCATTTGGAGTAATCCTGGCCCACCGCTTCACCCGTAGAGTCGAGCAACACGATGCCCTTGGCGTCGGTCACATAGATGCGGTGGTTAACCTGGTTTTTCGGCAAGCCCCAGATGGTCGCGCCGGGCTGGCGGTTGCCGTAAGCCTTGAGGTATTCCGGCCAATGACTTTCGCCGAGGGTGCGGTTTTTCACGTCTTCGCGCAGGATCTCGGCGAGCAGGTTGGCCGTGTCCACCAACGTTTCTTCGGTGGACTGGCGCACGCCGGGGCGGATTTCCTTCATCACGGTATTGAGCACGAAGTAACCGGTCAGGCCGATAAACAGCGCATACACCAGGAATATCCGCAGCCCCAGGCGCATCAGCTGTTGCTCGGGCTGTAGCTGTAGCCGAGGCCGCGATGGGTCTGGATCGGCTCGGCATCGGCGGCCACGCTGCGCAACTTGCTGCGCAGGCTTTTGATGTGGCTGTCGATATTGCGCTCGTACCCCGCATCGGCGGGCACGCCCACCGCGTCGAGCAATTGCTCGCGGCTGAAGACCCGCTCGGGTTGCTCCAGCAGGCTTTGCAGCAAACGAAATTCGTGGCGTGTAAGGCTTAAAGGCTGCCCGCGGTAGCTGATCTGCATGCGCTCCAGATCAACCTGAAACACAGCCTGCGCCACGCCTGGGCCGACACGCTTGAGAATCGCCCGCACCCGCGCCGCTACTTCCCGAGGGCTGAACGGCTTGACCACGTAGTCGTCGGCGCCGATCTCGAGCCCCACCACCCGGTCGATTTCGCCATCCCGGGCGCTGAGGAACATCACCGGCACTTCAGTGAAACGGCGCAGTTGTTTGCAGGTTTCAAAGCCGCTGATGTCCGGCAGGCCGATGTCCAGAATGATCAGGTCGGCCGGGGTCTGGCGTTGATAGGCCAGCGCCTCTTGGCCAAGGCTCAGCCAGGTGGTGGTAAAGCCCTCGCCTTGCAGCGCGAATATCAGCGTGTCGGCTATCGCCGCTTCGTCTTCGACAATCAGGATATGCGCCATGGGGTCCGTCAGCAGTCCGGTTTGTCAGCAGTGTAGCGACGGGCCGGGTTCACCGCCGCGCCGAATTCACGCAGTGCTTTGGCGCCGATCAACAGCGGATAGTTGAAGCTGCTGCGGTCGGTGAGGTTGACCTCGACCGTGCGCTTGACGTCGCCCAGGCACATTTCCAGGTCGATGACCGGGCGCTTGGCCACGGTGGCTTCGTCCTTGTCTTCGTCTTCGTCGGCGCGGCTTTTGATCTTGCTGATGCGCGAGACTTTGTGCTCGTAGACCTTGTCGCTCGCATCCTTGCCGCCGATGCGGAAGCGCACCCAGTCGTCGCCGTCGCGCTGGAAGGTTTCGATGTCACGGGCCGACAGCGAAGCGGTCAGCGCGCCGGTGTCCATCTTGGCCTTGAAGGTCTGGCCGATTTCCGGCAATTGAATGTATTCGTAGCGACCGTAGAGGGTCGGTTCGGCGGCCATGACGGGCAAGGCAACCAGGGCGAACGCGGCAAGGAGCAATTTCACGAAGTGATTTCCTCGAAAGAAGTAGGCGGATTCTAGACCGCAAAAGCACTGCTTAGTTAGTTTCAAGCCTACGGGGAACATTGTGAAACATTCGTCGGGCGAATTGGGATTTGGCCTCTAGACTCACCTCTCTTATCATGGCCCGCCCAACAGCTTTCAAGAGTTACTTATGCGCCGCCTGCTCACCGGCTGTTTTGTCACACTGCTGTTATTGCTCAATACGCTCGTGCTGATCGGGCCGTTGATGGTGTTTGCACTGCTCAAGCTTGTGGCCCCGGGGCGCTCACGCGACTGGGCGTCGCGGGCGGTGATGTGGATCGCCGAAACCTGGGCCGAGATCGACAAGCTGATCTTTGCGCTGTGCATCCCGACCCAATGGGACATTCGCGGCGGCGGGGATTTACGCAGCGACACCTCCTACCTCGTCATCAGCAACCACCAATCCTGGGTGGATATTCCCGCGCTGATCCAGGCGTTCAACCGGCGTACGCCGTTCTTCAAATTCTTTCTGAAAAAAGAGCTGATCTGGGTGCCCTTCCTGGGTCTGGCCTGGTGGGCGCTGGATTACCCGTTCATGAAGCGCTACACCAAGGCGTTCCTGGCCAGGCACCCGGAATTGGCCGGGCAGGACTTGAAGATCACCAAACAGGCCTGCGAGCTGTTCAAGCGCCAGCCGGTGACGGTGGTCAATTACCTGGAGGGCACGCGTTTCAACGAGGCCAAGCATTTGCAGCAGGCTTCACCGTTCAACCGTTTGCTCAAGCCCAAAGCGGGCGGCGTGGCATTTGTGCTGGCGGCAATGGGCGAGCAGCTGGACGCGATCCTCGACGTGACCGTGGTCTATCCGCAGGCAAAAATTCCGGGGTTCTGGGACTTGCTCTGCGGTTCAGTGCCGAAGGTGATCATCGACATTCGCACGCGCGAGCTGGACCCGGCGTTGTGGCAGGGGGATTACGAGAATGATCCGGCGTTTCGCCAGACCGTCCAGAACTGGGTGAACCAGCTCTGGAAGGAGAAAGATGCGCGCATCGAGCAACTGCGCGCAGAGGCGCTTTAGCTGCCAGTGCCCCAGGCCGAGGCCAGCTTGCTCAGCACCGACTGATTGGCGCCCTGGCCGCCCAAGTATTGCAGGATCACCGGCGCAAACTGGCTGACCATGCCGCTGTCCATGCCCAGCGCGCTGAACGCGGTGTTCAGGTCGTTGGTATTTTTCACGTTACCCAAAATGCTGTCCAGGCCGCTGATTTTGCTGCCGCCGGTCTGGCCGAGCAAACCGCTCAAGGCGCCGAGGCTGCCCAGGGAATTGCTCCCCGACAGCTGATCCAGGCCCGGCACGCTCTTGCTCAGTTTCGAGTAGTCAGTGTTGTTCAGTTGGTTCTTGGCCAGGCCCAGCATGGCGCCGGTGCCGCCGACAGCTTGCTCCGGGGTGATGTTCAGTTGCGAGGTCAGTGCGCTCAGCAGGCCGGCGGTCTGGGAGCTCGGCGCTGCGGCAGCCGCCTTGTCGTTGCTGCCCTGTGCGCCGGAAACGGCGTTGGCCACGTCACCCAGGCTGAAACCTGCGGCAAACACAGGGCTGGCGGCCACGGTCAACAGGCAGGACAGGGCAAAACCGCGTGAAATCTTCATCAAGACAACCTCTGAATGTAGGAGCTAAAAGCAGGCGTTTGACTGACGGTTCTGGAGGAATGTTCCCACACCAGAAATAGTTCAGAAAAAGCCGCATCCAAATCACCGGCCCGCGCGTATATCAGGCATGCACCGCCCGGAGATGGATGGAATGAATGTTCAAGCTGGACTACCCTCTGCCTACCGTGCGCCGTCCCGTCGCCCTCGATCGAGAGCCTGGAGAAGCCCCATTTCCACCCATGATGCTGACCCGTTGCGGCCTTTGCTGGCCCAATGCGCCTTGGGCAATCGCCAGGCGTTTGAAACCCTTTACCGCAGCGTGTCGCCGCGCTTGCACGGTGTTGCGTTGCGTTTCATGGGCCGCTCCGACCTCGCCGAAGAGGTGCTGCAAGAGGCCTTCGTGCGCATCTGGTACAACGCCTCGCGCTACGAAGCGCACTTGGCGGCGCCGATGACCTGGATGGTCAACATTACCCGCAACCTGGCCATCGACCAACTGCGCAAACACCGCGAGCAACCCTTGGCCGACGGCCAGCAGGACGCCCTGCTCGACGACAGCCCCGGCGCCGACGAAAGGCTCGACAGCGAGCGCGAAGCCCGCGCCCTCAACCGTTGCCTGGACACCCTCGACGGCATGCAACGCCAGTCGATCACCGTGGCTTACTTCCAGGGCCTGTCGTGCTCGGAGCTGGCCGACCACTTGGCCGCGCCGCTGGGCTCGGTCAAATCCTGGATTCGTCGCGGCATGGAGCGCCTGCGCAGGTGCCTTGAATCATGAACTATCACACCACCGCCCTGCGCCGCGCCCTCGCTGCCGACTACGCCATCGGCTTGATGCCCGCCACCGCGCGCAAGCGCTTTGAACACCTGCTGCTGGACGACGCCGCACTACGCGCAGAACTGGGCCACTGGCAGGATGCACTGGCCAGCCTGACCGCAACCTTGCCCGAGCGGCCAGTGCCCGATCACGTGTGGGCCAACATCAACGCGCGGATTGAGCCGCAGGTGCTGCACGTGCCGGCGAAGAGGCCGTTCCTGATGAGTTTCCGTTTCCTCGCGGCGGCGTGCGCCGTGGTGCTGGCGCTGTTTGTCGGCGTGTTTTACCAGCAGAGCAACACCGCGCAGTACACCGCCACCCTGGTCAACGCCAGCCAGCAACCGGCGCTGCGGGTCCAGGCATTTGCCGATTACCTGCAAGTGGAGCCGCTGACGCTGGCGGCGCTGGAGCCCACACGCGCGCTGGAACTGTGGGCGATTCCGGCAGGCGGCAAACCGATTTCACTGGGCCTGGTGCCAGCTTCGGGCAAGGGCCACATCCAGTTGAGCAAGGCACAGCAAGCGCTGCTGACTGCGCCGCTGACTCTCGCCATCACCCTGGAGCCAACCGGAGGCTCGCCCACCGGGCAGCCAACCGGACCGGTGCTCTACCAAGGCGCCCTGGCCACTCGCTGACGCGAACCCGGAACGTCGTGGCAAGCGACCTTGTCGTGGCAGCTGGCTTGTCGTGGCGAGCGGGCTTGCCCCGCGTTGGAGCAGCCCCAGTAAAATCACCACATTTTTCCAGGCAGTTCACCGTATCGGGTCTCAGGGCCGCTGCGCAGCCCAACGCGGGGCAAGCCCGCTCGCCACAGTTTCAGCGCTCGTTCGGTGCTTATCGAAATAATCAGCACCGACTACTACAAAAACGGTTCTAAAAAACTGTCACTTCTAACAGTAGCCCCCGCCCTGTATCACCCGCACCATCACTCTCCTGCATGCCACGGGAGAGCGTTCATGAAGCACGTCATACTGGCGACTGTGTCGGCAATGATCATGGCAAATGCCGTTGCGGCAACCACCACTTGCCCGCCGATCCAAAGCATCACGCAAACTCAAATGGCTACAGGCGGTTATCGCTATGAGGCGTCAGAGCCCGATGGCCGCCTGTGGAAAGACGAAAGCCCGTTGGCGTCAGCGTCCTACCTGGCTGACTCCACATTTCACAATGCGCAATACGATGTAGAGACCGAAGCCGTTATCTGTACCTACAGGGGACCAATGGGTAACGACGCAAGCTTTTCGGTCACGCTCAAACCTGTGTCGGGGTGGAACCTCACACCAGCCGCCGGCTACTGGAGGGGTACGTATTGCGAACACCCGGAAGTTTCAAAATGTGAATTCAGCCATCAGTGAATGGGCATACAGCCCCTTTTGAATGAGCGAGCCACTGACAGGATGCACTCTGCCATCAGCCTGGAGCCAACCGGGCCAGTGTTGTATCAGGGCCAATTGGCATAGCTTTAGCGACGATCGGCGGTGATGGGTTCAGGAACCCATCGCGGTTAATAGAGTCCATTTACTGACTACACAATTTTTCAGGAAAAGACCAATGACTGCGATCCAACCCCAAGTGACGGAACACACACCTTCATTCTGGAGCGGCCCTCGCCTATTCATCGGCATATGTGCGGTGGTGGTTGCCGGTGTCGGCGCCGCGCTTTACACCCAAGACAGCGTCAAATCTGCCGCTACGCTGCTGACCACCGAGCAACAGCCAGCCGCGCAAATCATGGCCCACAAGGATTACCTGGAAATAGAACCGATCGCTGCGGCGGCCGCCGCGCCCGACCAGAGCCTGGAACTGTGGGCCATTCCCGAAGACGGTACGCCGGTGTCCCTGGGCCTGTTGCCGACAGATGGCAAAGGCATCATCGGGCTCAACCCTCGCCAACAGGCGTCCATCAGCAAGCCGGTGGAGTTGATGGTGAGCGCCGAAACCAAAGGCGGATCGATCAGCAAACAGCCGACCGGGCCGACGGTTTACCAGGGCGCGCTGGCCAACCGCTAGCCACCAACCCATACAAATCCCACATTTTGATCGTCATCAGCCAGGCGACTTGCTCCTGGCGCAGGATGGCGCTTATAGTTCGGCCGTCGTCCACATGGCGACACGGGTTTGGCGACCCGATAGAAATTAGACATGCAAAAGCACCTGCTTCTTTGCAGGTTTTTTTGCACGCGTAAAGCTGCTTTATGGTGGCTGTGCGCGGGAGACCTTCGGGTCTGCCGGCTTTTGCCTTATTTCACCGGTTCGCCAACCTGCGTACAGCTGCCACCCATTCGTTTGGCGACGTGTGAGTGATAGCCCATTATCTGAAATGAGGTTGCACACATCCTCCAGGACTTCGCCCCGCTCTGCGCCATTCCGTTGCGCGACGGCTGCGACTTGCTGGATGTGATCAGCCGGCGCTTGCAGGCTTAATCTCAGGATGCAAAAAGGGCGACCCACGGGTCGCCCTTTTATTTGCCCTACGCTTTACGCCGCACTGAACAACTTATGCGGATCAATCACAAACTTCTTCGGCACGCCCGCATCGAACTCGCCATACCCACGCGGCGCGTCATCCAGGCTGATGACCTGCACACCGACGATGTCGGCAATGTTGATACGGTCCCACATGATCGCCTGCATCAACTGGCGGTTGTACTTCATCACCGGCGTTTGCCCGGTGTGGAAGCTGTGGGATTTGGCCCAGCCCAGACCAAAGCGAATGCTCAGGCTGCCCATTTTTGCGGCGGCGTCCACAGCACCTGGGTCTTCTGTGACGTAGAGGCCCGGGATACCGATCTTGCCCGCCACACGCACCACGCCCATCAGCGAGTTGAGCACGGTGGCTGGGGCTTCGGCTTTGACGCCTTCATGGCCGTGGCCACGGGCTTCGAAGCCCACCGCATCCACCGCGCAATCCACTTCCGGCTCGCCCAGCAATGCGGCAATTTGTTCGTGCAGCGGGGTGTCTGTGGACAGGTCGGCGATTTCAAACCCTTGCGCCTTGGCGTGGGCCAGACGGATCGGGTTGACGTCGCCGATGATCACCACCGCAGCGCCCAGCAGGCGGGCAGAAGCCGCAGCGGCCAGGCCGACAGGGCCGGCGCCAGCGATGTAGACCGTGCTGCCGGGGCCAACGCCTGCGGTGACGGCGCCGTGGTAGCCGGTGGGCAGGATGTCGGAGAGGCAGGTCAGGTCGCGGATTTTCTCCATGGCCTTGTCGCGGTCCGGCAACTTGAGCAGGTTGAAGTCGGCGTAGGGCACCAGCACGTATTCGGCTTGGCCGCCGGTCCAGTCGCCCATGTCGACGTAGCCGTAAGCACCGCCCGGACGGGCCGGGTTTACGCTCAGGCACACGCCGGTGTGTTGTTCCTTGCAGGAGCGGCACAGGCCGCAGGCGACGTTGAACGGTACCGACACCAGGTCGCCGATTTTCAGGTTTTCGACGCCGCTGCCCATTTCAATCACTTCGCCGGTGATTTCGTGACCGAGCACCAGGCCGGTCTGGGCGGTGGTGCGGCCGCGCACCATGTGTTGGTCGGAGCCGCAGATGTTGGTTGAGACCACGCGCAGGATGACGCCGTGTTCAATCTTCCTGCCACGGGGGTCCTGCATTTTGGGATAGTCGATTTTCTGTACTTCGACTTGGCCGTTGCCGAGATACACGACACCACGATTACCAGACATGCTTTCACCTCGCTGTTGTTTTTATGGAACCGCGTTGCCCAGGCAGGCAGCGCGTTAAAGTGCTCGGGTACAGATGCTGTTTCTTGTGTTGTTGCTGAGGGCCTCATCGGGAGCAAGCCCCCTCCCACATTTTGATTTGTGAATACTTTCAAATGTGGGAGGGGGCTTGCTCCCGATTGCGGCAGTCAGAGCACCACAGTTCTATTGGCGTTCAAAAACACCCGCCGCTCAATGTGATACCCAACCGCCCGAGCCAATGTCAGCCCTTCAATATCCCGCCCCTTGGCAATCAAGTCCTCGGGATAGTCGCTGTGATCCACCACCTCCACACCCTGCGCAATAATCGGGCCCTCGTCCAGGTCGTTGTTGATGTAATGCGCCGTGGCGCCGACCAACTTCACCCCCTTGTTGTACGCCTGGTGATACGGCTTGGCGCCCTTGAACCCCGGCAACAACGAGTGATGAATATTGATCGCCTTGCCATCCAGCTTGCGGCACAGCTCCGGCGACAGCACTTGCATGTAGCGCGCAAGGATCACCAATTCGGCGCCGGTGTCTTCCACCACTTGCCACACTTGACGCTCCTGGGACGGTTTGTCGTTAGGGTCAAGGGGGAAATGGTAGTACGGAATCTGGTGCCAGTCGGCCAAAGGTTTGAGATCGGGGTGATTGGACACCACCGCGACCACGTCCATCGACAGTTGGCCGATGCGCTGGCGGTACAGCAAGTCGTTCAGGCAGTGATCGGCCTTGGAGACCATGATCACCACTTTTGGCCGGTAGTTCGGCGCCGTCAGCTCGAAGATCATGCCAAAGGTTTCACCGCGCGTGGCCAGGCCATCGCGAAAACCCTGCTCGTCAAACCCATCGGGCTGACGAAATTCCACGCGAATAAAAAACCGGCCCGAAAGCCGGTCATCGAACGAATGGTGCTCGGTAACGTAGCAACCCTGTTCGAACAGGTAGCGGGTCACCGCGTCCACCGTGCCGAGCACGCTGGGGCAGTCGGCGGTCAAAATCCATGTATCAGGTGCGCGGCTCATACAGAAATCCTCAGGCCCTTGTGGCGAGGGGGCTTGTCCCCCGTTGGGCTGCAAAGCAGCCCCAAAACCTGCCATTCAATTATTTCAGAAAAAATGCGCCGGCTTTATCAGGCCTGGACGCTCAGGCCGAATTCGGCCGAGGCGTCCTGCAACCATAACCACCAGTAGTCCGAGAAGCTGCGACGAATCACCAGCTCCCAGGTGTCTTCTGCTGTGTGGCGAATCACCAGTTGCGACTTGGCGAACACGGTGCCCACCGCCTTGCCCACCGGGAAGTTGCTGGGGTGCACGTCGTAGCTGGTGGATTTCATCAGCACGTCGCGCACATTCGGGCCGCTGAGTTCAAGAATTTGCTGGCCGCCGCTGACGTTGACGATTTGGATGTGCAACTCACCCAGGGCCGCACGCAGGTTTTGTTCGGCGGCGAATTCTTCACCGCTGGGCACGATGAGCAACCACTCATCCGGGCCGAGCCACTGCAGGCTGGTTTCGCCTTTGACGATGACTTGCAGCGCGCCGGGCAACTCGATGCCAAGGGCCTTGTGCACGCCTGCTGCAAAGGCGGCGTCATGGCCGTCGCCACGAAGGGTCAGGTGGCCGAGGAGTTTCTTTTCACGCACGGTCACGCCGGCGTTCTTGCGGCCCTTGCCGACCAGGCTGGCGAGGTCGGCATGGTGCAGCGACGACTCGGCCTTGGCCTCGGTGGTTGGGCGTTGTTGGTACACATTGGCTGCTGTCATAAAGCACCTGTCTGAATTCTGTTGTGAAGCTACTGGCGTCATCGGGAGCAAGCCCCCTCCCACAGGGGAATGCATTCCAAAATGTGGGAGGGGGCTTGCTCCCGATGGCCTCGACTCGGTCTGTCAGATGTTCTGGCGTTCGCCTTTCGGATCAAAGAACACCGAAGACACAATCTCCGCCTCGATCACGCTGCCATCCGCTTGCGGTGAGAAGACCCGCTCGCCAATGCGCTTCAAGCCGCCCTTCACCACCGCCATCGCGAACGAATAACCGAGGGAGTTGTGGGCATAGCTCGAGGTGACGTGGCCGACCATCTTCATCGGGATCGACTGCTTCGGGTCCAGTACCAGCTGCGCGCCTTCCGGCAGCCACACGGTCGGATCAATCGGTTTGAGCCCGACCAGTTGCTTACGCTCTTCGCGCACGCAGTCTTCACGGTTCATGCCGCGCCAGCCGATCCACGAGAACGGTTTGGTCCGGCCTACGCACCAACCCATGTTCAAGTCGTCCGGGGTCATCGAGCCGTCAGTGTCCTGGCCGACGATGATGAAGCCCTTCTCGGCCCGCAGTACGTGCATGGTTTCGGTGCCGTATGGGGTCAGGTTGTATTTTTTGCCGGCTTCGACGATCTGCTCCAACACGCCCATGGCGTAGTCGGCCTGCACGTTGACTTCGTACGACAGCTCACCGGTAAACGAAATCCGGAACACCCGCGCCGGTACGCCGCCGACCAGGCCTTCCTTCCAGGTCATGAACGGGAAGCCGTCCTTGTCCAGGTCGATGTCGGTGACTTCCGCCAGCAGCTTGCGGCTGCTTGGGCCGGACAAGGTCATGGTCGCCCAGTGGTCGGTGACCGAGGTGAAGTACACCTTCAAGTCTGGCCACTCGGTCTGTTGGTAGATTTCCAGCCACTGCAACACGCGAGCGGCACCGCCAGTGGTGGTGGTCATCAGGAAGTGGTTGTCGGCGAGGCAGGCGGTCACGCCGTCGTCGAAGACCATGCCGTCTTCCTTGCACATCAGGCCGTAGCGGGCCTTGCCCACGTCGAGCTTGGTCCAGGCGTTGCTGTAGATGCGGTTGAGGAATTCGCGCGCGTCCGGGCCTTGAATGTCGATCTTGCCGAGGGTGGACGCATCGAGCAGGCCGACGCTGTCGCGCACGGCCAGGCATTCGCGCTTCACGGCGGCGTGCAGGTCTTCACCGTTGCGCGGGAAGTACCAAGGGCGTTTCCATTGGCCGACGTCTTCAAACTCGGCGCCGTTTTTCACGTGCCAGGCTTGCAGGGCGGTGTAGCGCACCGGTTCGAAAATGTGCCCACAGTGACGGCCCGCGACGGCGCCGAAGGTCACCGGCGTGTAGTTCGGGCGGAACATGGTGGTGCCCATTTGCGGGATGGTCACGTTCAGCGAACGAGCGGCAATCGCCAGGCCGTTGACGTTACCCAACTTGCCCTGGTCGGTGCCAAAACCCAGCGCGGTGTAGCGTTTGACGTGTTCGACCGACTCGAACCCTTCGCGGGTCGCCAGCTCGATAGCGGCGGCGGTCACGTCGTTTTGCAGGTCGACAAATTGCTTCGGCGCCCGTGCCGTGGCTTTTTCGTGGGGCACCTGGAACAGCGCCAGGGTCGGTTCTTCCAGACGGCTCAAGGCTTTTGGCAGCGTGCCTTCCACCGGGGCAAAACCGGCTTCGCTGGCGGCGCGCACGCCACCTTCAAACCCATCCGCCAGGGAATCCCCAAGGCCATAGACGCCGTTGATGCCGCCGACGCACACGCGTTTTTGCGGCGCTTCGCCCGGTACAAAACCGAGGATGTCTTCACGCCAGGTCGGCTTGCCGCCCAAGTGCGAAGCCAGGTGAACCACCGGGCTGTAGCCGCCGGAGCTGGCGACCAGGTCGCACTCCAGCCACTCGCCGGGGCTGGTGACTTTGTGTGCTTTCACATCAATCGCGGCCACGCGAGCGGCGGTCACGTGCTTGCTGCCACGCGCCTCGATCACGGCGCTGCCAGTGAGGATGCGAATACCTTTGGCGCGGGCTTCTTCCACCAATGCGCCCCGTGGGTTATGGCGGGCATCGGCCACGGCGACCACATTGAGGCCCGCATCGAACCAGTCCAGCGCAACGCGGTAGGCGTGGTCGTTGTTGGTCGACAGCACCAGTTTTTTACCCGGTGCTACGCCGTAGCGACGCACGTAAGTCGAAACCGCACCGGCGAGCATGTTGCCCGGCACATCGTTGTTGCCGTACACCAGCGGACGCTCGCACGCACCGGTCGCCAGCACCACGCGCTTGGCCCGCACACGGTGAATACGCTGACGCACCACGCCAATCGGCGCGCGGTCGCCAAGGTGGTCGGTGAGGCGTTCGTGAATGGTCAGGAAGTTATGATCGTGGTAGCCGTTGACGGTGGCGCGGGGCAGCAGCACCACGTCCGGCAGGGTTTTGAGTTCGGCGATCACGCCTGCCACCCATTCGGTGGCGGGCTTGCCGTCGAGGCTCTCGCGCGAATCCAGCAGCGAGCCGCCGAATTCTTCCTGCTCGTCAGCGATGATCACGCGGGCACCGCTGCGCGCAGCAGCCAGTGCAGCGGCCAGGCCAGCAGGGCCTGCGCCGACCACCAGCACGTCGCAGTGGCGGTTGAAGTTGTCGTAGGTGTCCGGGTCGTTCTCGGTCGGCGAGCGGCCAAGGCCGGCGGCCTTACGGATGTACTTCTCATACGTCATCCAGAACGATTGCGGGTACATGAAGGTTTTGTAGTAGAAACCCGGCGGCATCAGCTTGCCGCCGACCTTGCCGAGAATGCCCATCACGTCATTGTTGACGTTCGGCCAGCCGTTGGTGCTGGTGGCGACGAGGCCCTGGTACAGCGCCTGTTGCGTGGCGCGCACGTTCGGAATTTGTGTGGCTTCGGTGGCACCGATCTGCAACACCGCATTGGGCTCTTCGGCGCCGGCGGCAAAGATGCCGCGCGGGCGCGAATACTTGAAGCTGCGGCCGATGATGTCGACGCCATTGGCCAGCAGCGCTGCGGCCAAAGTATCGCCCTCAAAGCCTTTGTAGCTCTGGCCGTTGAAGGTAAACGTGAGGACTTTATTGCGGTCGATGCGGCCACCGTTGGACAGGCGATTGATCTGGCTCATACCTTCTCTCCAGAGGCCTTGGCGGTGAATTGCGGCTTCTCGCCGATCTTGTAGGTTTCAAGAATTTCGTAGGTCAGCGTATCGCGGGTGGCGTTGAAATACTGGCGGCAACCGGCGGCGTGAATCCACAGCTCGTGGTGCAGGCCACGCGGGTTATCGCGGAAGAACATGTAGTCGCCCCACTCTTCATCGGTGCAGGCGTTCGGGTCCAGCGGGCGCGGGATGTGCGCTTGGCCGGACGCGTGGAATTCCTCTTCGGAGCGCAGTTCGCCACAGTGAGGACAGAAGATATGCAACATAGGGAATTTCTCCTGTTAGTGGGCGACGGCCGCAGCGCCGTGTTCGTCGATGAGCGCACCGTTGTGGAAACGGTCGATGGAAAACGGTGCCGCCAATGGGTGCATTTCACCCTTGGCGAGGCTCGCGGCAAACACGTTGCCTGAGCCTGGGGTGGCCTTGAAGCCACCGGTGCCCCAACCGCAGTTGAAGAACATGTTCGGCACCGGGGTTTTGGAGATGATCGGGCAGGCATCCGGTGTGGTGTCGACGATGCCGCCCCACTGCCGGTTCATGCGCACGCGCGACAGCACCGGGAACATCTCGACGATGGCCTGAATGGTGTGCTCGATCACCGGGTACGAACCACGCTGGCCATAACCGTTGTAGCCGTCGATACCGGCGCCGATCACCAGGTCGCCCTTGTCGGACTGGCTGATGTAACCGTGCACGGCGTTGGACATGATCACGCTGTCGATAATTGGCTTGATCGGCTCCGACACCAACGCTTGAAGCGGGTGGGATTCGATCGGCAGGCGAAAGCCCGCCAGCGACGCCATGTGGCCGGAGTTACCGGCGGTGACCACGCCGACGCGCTTGGCGCCGATAAAGCCCTTGTTAGTTTCCACACCGATGCACACGCCGTTTTCCTTGCGAAAGCCGATCACTTCGGTCTGCTGGATCAGGTCCACACCCAGTGCGTCAGCGGCGCGGGCAAAGCCCCAGGCCACGGCATCGTGACGCGCCACGCCGCCGCGCCGTTGCACGGTGGCGCCGAGTACCGGGTAGCGAGTGTTTTTCGAGCAGTCGAGGTACGGAATCTCGTCGGCCACTTGTTTGGCATTGAGCAGTTCGCCGTCCACGCCGTTGAGGCGGTTGGCACTCACGCGGCGCTCGGAATCACGGATGTCTTGCAGGGTGTGGCACAGGTTGTAGACGCCGCGCTGGGAGAACATCACGTTGTAGTTCAGGTCCTGGGACAGGCCTTCCCAGAGTTTCATCGCGTGTTCGTACAGGTGCGCCGACTCGTCCCACAGGTAGTTGGAACGCACGATGGTGGTGTTGCGCGCGGTGTTACCGCCGCCCAGCCAGCCTTTCTCGACCACGGCCACGTTGGTGATGCCGTGCTCTTTTGCCAGGTAGTAGGCGGTCGCCAGACCATGCCCGCCGCCGCCGACGATCACCACGTCGTAGACCTTTTTAGGTGTGGGCGTGCGCCACATTTTCTGCCAGTTTTCGTGGTGGCTGAGTGAGTGCTTGAAGAGGCCGAAGCCTGAGTAGCGTTGCATAGTCATTACTCCAAAACCGCGCTCAGCGATAAACCGGGAAATCAGCGCACAGGGCAGACACGTGCTTGGCCACGTTGGCCTCGACATCGGCGTCGCCGAGGTTGTCGAGGATGTCGCAGATCCAGCCGGCCAGTTCGATGCACTGCCCCACTTTGAAACCACGCGTGGTCACCGCCGGGGTACCGATGCGCAGGCCCGAGGTCACGAACGGCGACTGCGGGTCATTCGGCACGGCGTTCTTGTTGACGGTGATATGGGCGCGACCGAGGGCGGCGTCCGCCTCTTTGCCGGTGAGGCCCTGACGGATCAGGCTGACCAGGAACAGGTGGTTGTCGGTGCCGCCGGACACCACGTCATACCCGCGTTTGATAAACACCTCGGCCATGGCCTGGGCGTTATGAATCACTTGCTGTTGATAGGCCTTGAAGCCAGGCTCCTGGGCTTCCTTGAAGCACACCGCCTTGCCGGCGATGACGTGCATCAGTGGGCCGCCCTGGGCGCCCGGGAACACGGCAGAGTTGAGTTTCTTTTCAATTTCTTCGTTGGCACGGGCCAAAATCAGGCCGCCACGCGGACCGCGCAGGGTCTTGTGGGTGGTGGTGGTGACCACGTCGGCGTACGGCAGCGGGTTCGGGTACAGGCCAGCGGCGACCAGGCCGGCGACGTGGGCCATGTCGACGAACAGCAGTGCGCCGACCTTGTCGGCGATGGCGCGAAAGCGCGGGAAATCCAGGGTTTTGGAGTAGGCAGAGAAACCGGCCACCACCATCTTCGGCTTGTGCTCGACCGCCAGGCGCTCGACTTCGTCGTAGTCGATCAAACCGGTGTCGGTGTTGATGCCGTATTGCACCGCGTTGTACAGCTTGCCCGAGGACGACACTTTGGCGCCGTGGGTCAGGTGACCGCCGTGGGCCAGGCTCATGCCGAGGATGGTGTCGCCCGCATTCAGCAGGGCTAGGTACACCGCGCTGTTGGCGGACGAGCCGGAGTGCGGCTGCACGTTGGCGTAATCGGCGCCAAAGAGCTGCTTGGCGCGCTCAATGGCCAGCACTTCAACCTTGTCCACATGCTCGCAGCCACCGTAGTAGCGCTTGCCCGGATAGCCTTCGGCGTATTTGTTGGTGAGGCCACTGCCCTGCGCTTGCATCACACGTTTGCTGGTGTAGTTCTCCGACGCGATCAGCTCGATATGGTCTTCCTGACGCTGCTCTTCGGCATTCATGGCCGCGAGCAATGCGTCGTCATATCCCTGGATCTGGTCTTTTTTGCTGAACATCGCGTCTCTCCCAGCCTTTCGTATTGTTAAGGCCCGTGCAGGGCCCTTTGATGCGATGGTAGGGCTGGCGCTGGCAGGCCAAATGCCTACGCACGCCACGCAAAGGTGCGTTTACGACATGGCGCGAACAACACCGAAACAAATGTGGAATAGGGCTTGTGTGGGAGGGGGCTTGCTCCCGATAGCGGTGGGTCAGGCTCTACCTGTACAAGCTGACACACCGTCATCGGGAGCAAGCCCCCTCCCACAGGGGTTAGGCGGTGATTTGGCGGACGAATAGCAGCAGCAGGAAATGTGCAGGATAGAGGGCATACGCCCAACGGCGCATGGCCGGTGGCGAGGCATTTCTGGCGTGTCGCAACAGAAACAGCCCGGCCAATGGCCCAATCAGACATGTAACCAACCCCATCAACGCCACAGGCGTGCCGCTATTGAGCAAAATCTGCCACTGGTTGGCGGCCAGGCACACCAAACCCGGCAACACGCTGAAATACCACGGGCGACGAAACACCAGCAGCATCGCCAGCGGCAATAACACACCGAAAAAACCGAACATCAGTTGGGTAGAAAACACCGCCGCTACCGCGACGGCAATCAGTGCCAATCCTCGATCAAAAAGCGCCTTCTGCTGCCATCCTCTGGCAACCAGCAGGCCCAGCGCCAAGGTTGGCAGCACATTCAACGTATCGGCATCCTCGATAAACAGCCGATACGGCACTTCGCTGATTACGCTGAACAGCAGCAGCCAGCCCAGATATCGCCACTGGCCCGTGACAGGGGCGTTTCGGGCCCCGTGCAGATTGGCCGCAATCGCCAGGCAAAACCACGGGAACGCCAGGCGGCCCGGTACATACAGGCCATCAAGGCTTAAACCGACATAGCGCAAGTGGTCCAGCACCATGCTCAGCAGCGCCAGCCACTTGAGCAAATCCAGAGCGCCATCGCGGACGCGTCCGACAGGCAAGGTTTGAGTACCGTGCATAATTCCCCAGTGACTTTGCATTTACAGTGCGTGCGCACCCCCAACGATCTTGGTTACAGTGCGCACCAACATCGACCACAGGAATGGGCCATGACCGACAAGAGCCAACAATTCGCCAGTGACAACTATTCCGGCATTTGCCCGGAAGCCTGGGCCGCCATGGAACAAGCCAACCAGGGCCATCAACGCGCCTATGGCGATGATGAATGGACCCACCGCGCCGCCGACGGTTTCCGCAACCTGTTCGAAACCGACTGCGAAGTGTTCTTCGCCTTCAACGGCACCGCCGCCAACTCATTGGCGCTGTCGTCCTTGTGCCAGAGCTACCATAGCGTGATTTGCTCGGAAACCGCCCACGTGGAGACCGACGAATGTGGCGCGCCGGAGTTTTTCTCCAACGGCTCCAAGCTGCTTGTGGCGCGTACCGAAAACGGCAAGCTGACCCCGGAATCGATCCGCGAGATCGCCCTCAAACGTCAGGATATCCATTACCCGAAACCGCGCGTGGTCACCCTGACCCAGGCCACGGAAGTCGGCAGCGTGTACACCCCGGAAGAAATCCGCGCCATCAGCGCCACCTGCAAGGAACTGGGCCTGAACCTGCACATGGACGGCGCGCGCTTCTCCAACGCCTGCGCGTTCCTTGGTTGCTCGCCGGCCGACCTGACCTGGAAAGCCGGCGTGGACGTGCTGTGCTTTGGAGGCACCAAAAACGGCATGGCCGTGGGCGAAGCGATTTTGTTCTTCAACCACAAGCTGGCCGAAGACTTCGATTACCGCTGCAAACAGGCAGGCCAGTTGGCGTCGAAAATGCGCTTCCTGTCTGCCCCATGGGTAGGCTTGCTGGAAAACGACGCCTGGCTCAAACACGCCCGCCACGCCAACCGCTGCGCGCAACTATTGAGCAGCCTGGTAGCGGACATTCCGGGCGTGGAACTGATGTTCCCGGTGCAGGCCAACGGCGTGTTCCTGCAACTCTCGGAAGCGGCCATCGAAGCGCTGACAGCCAAGGGCTGGCGTTTCTACACCTTCATCGGCAAAGGCGGCGCGCGGTTCATGTGTGCGTGGGATACCGAGGAAGAGCGCGTAAGAGAATTGGCCGCAGATATTCGGGAAGTGATGGGCGCTTAAGCACGACGAGTAATGGCGGATTGCCGAGACTGTTATTTGGTGTTTCCGACAGCATCCCACTTGATTTTCATCGACTAGCCTCTTGGAACCCGAAAGGAAAAGCCCGCTGCAGCGGCCCCCTTTCGGGAACAACTGCCTGCCGAATGTTCGGCCGGAAACGGAAATCCAAAAGAGGCTACACCCATGGAATATGTGAGCAGCGGCACCAGCCTGCGAAGCGAAGGCACTGACAGCACCACCATCATCGACTGGGACGAGTTCAGGAAGTACGCAAAAGTCGGTGACACCATCCGCGAGCCCTCAAGGACATTGCGGGTTTACGATAAAGTCTACGAATTGACAGCATCCGGCCAGCACTTCGTCGTTCACATCTACGCCCAATAACCCCTACCCATAACCAACTGTGGGAGCTGACTTGCCTGCGATAGCGGTGGGTCAGCTACGTACCCCGTGGCGAGCGGGCTTGCCCCGCGTTGGGCTGCGCAGCGGCCCTGGAAAGGAAGAATGCGGTGAGTCAGACAATCTCCGGCCGCTGGTTTGGGGCTGCTGCGCAGCCCAACGCGGGGCAAGCCCGCTCGCCACGGGGATAGCGTTCTCCCTATCGGAAAGATTTCCACAGACCTTGAAAGGGCTGGCGGTTAGAACTCGATGCGCACGTCGCCCTTCGGCACGCTGCAGCACGACAGGATGTAACCCTCGGCTTCGTCTTCCTCGGTGATGCCGCCGTTGTGCTCCATCTCGACCTCGCCCCCCAGCTTCATCACCTTACACGTCCCGCAAATGCCCATGCCGCAGGCTTTAGGAATCAACAAGCCCAGCTTGGCTGCCGCCGCGTGCACGGTTTCGCCGGGCGCCACGCGAATGCTTTTGCCCGAAGCAATGAACTCCACCTGGTGCAGATCCGCCAGGTCGATTTCCGGTGCATCGGCGGCTTGTTCGGCTTGCTCTACCGCATCGGCACGCGCTTCCGGCGGCGTCGCGCCGAAGGATTCTTCGTGGTAACGCGTCATGTCGAACCCGGCCGCTTCCAGCATGCGCTTCACCGCGCTCATGTACGGCGTCGGGCCGCAGCAGAACACTTCGCGCTCGAGGAAGTCGGGCACCATCAGTTCGAGCATCTTGTGGTTCAGATAACCGCGATAACCGGCCCACGGCTCGCCCAGGCCGTGCTTCTCGCAGATCAGGTGCAGGCTGAAATTGTCGATCCGCGACGCCATGTGCTCCAGCTCGCGGTGGTAAATGATGTCTTTGGGCGAACGGGCGCTGTGGATAAACGTCATGTCGACATTGGCGTTGGTGTCGTAGTACCAGCGCGCCATGGACATGACCGGCGTGATACCCACGCCGCCGCTCAAATACAGCACTTTGGGGTTGCTGAAGTCGATGGCGTTGAACAGCCCGACCGGGCCGTGCACTGCCAATTCCTGCCCTTCATGCAATGTGTCGTGCAACCAGTTGGAGACCTTGCCGCCCGGCACGCGCTTGATCGTCACCGAGAAGCTGTACGGCACCGACGGCGAGCTGGAGATGGTGTAGGAGCGCATGATCGGCTGGCCTTCGATTTCCAGCTCCAGGGTGACGAACTGCCCGGGCTTGAAAAAGAACAGGATCGGCTGGTCGGCCATGAAGCAGAAAGTGCGCACGTCCCAGGTTTCCTGGATGACTTTGACGCAACGGACGATGTGCCGACCATTGGCCCAGGTCTGGGTGGTTACCGGGTTCAGGAAATTATTGGACATGCTTGCTCTCCACTGCCGATGTTCGGCTTTATGGTGGCGATTCTGCGTAACGCCGCAACTGCCCATTTACCTATCTGCGACATTCACATACTTATCGCGACCAGCCCCCATATCACGGGGGTTGCGCGTCGGGATCAGAGTGGGCCATGTCGCTAATGGACAAGGTTCTGGTGTTCGGCGGCCCCACACTCGCTCACAACAAAGACGCTTTCTTTACGCCTTGCAAAGCGACAACCGTAGCCACTATTCGCCGGCCACGCAGAATGGCCCTGAGGACACACACGATGGACGTCACCGCAACCTTAAGCTTGGGCGATCCGCTGGAACCCGCACGCAAGGCCACCGCGCAAATGCTGCAAGAGCGCGAGCGCACCTTTTCGCTGCCGCAGCCGTTCTACTCTGATGAGCGGCTGTTCGATATCGACATGCAGGAAATTTTTCAGAAAGAGTGGTTGATCGCCGGCATGACCTGCGAGATCCCGACCAAGGGCAATTACATCACCCTGCAAATCGGCAAAAACCCGATCATCGTGATCCGTGGCGCCGACGGCGTGGTGCATGCCTTCCACAACGTCTGCCGCCACCGGGGTTCGCGTTTGTGCACCAGCGACAAGGGCAAGGTGGCCAAACTCGTCTGCCACTACCACCAGTGGACCTACGAGCTGGACGGTCGTCTGTTGTTCGCCGGCACCGAGATGGGCGCCGACTTCGACATGAAGCAATACGGCCTCAAGCCGGTAAACGTGAAAACCGCCGGCGGCTACATTTTCGTCAGCCTGGCCGAGAACCCGCCGGCCATTGATGACTTCCTGTCGACGCTGAGCCATTACATGGAACCGTACGACATGGAGAACACCAAGGTGGCGATTACCACCACCTTGTTTGAAAAAGCCAACTGGAAGCTGGTGCTGGAAAACAACCGCGAGTGCTACCACTGCAACGCGTCGCACCCGGAACTGTTGAAAACCCTGCTGGAATGGGACGACGTCACCGACCCGCGCGCCGACCAGGCCTTCAAGGACCACGTCGCCGCATCGGCCGCCGCCTGGGATGCCGAAAAAATTCCTTACGCCCACGCCAGCTTTGGCCTGCGCAACCGCATCGTGCGCATGCCGCTGCTCAAGGGCACCGTGTCGATGACCCTGGACGGCAAGCAAGGCTGCAACAAGCTGATGGGCCGCATCAAAAACCCGGACCTGGGCTCGATGCGCATCCTGCACTTGCCCCACTCGTGGAACCACTGCATGGGCGACCACATCATTGTGTTCACCGTGTGGCCGATCAGCGCCCAGGAAACCATGGTCACCACCAAGTGGATCGTGCACAAGGACGCGGTGGAAGGCGTGGACTACGACGTAGAGCGCATGCGTAAAGTGTGGGATGCCACCAACGATCAGGACCGTCGCCTGGCCGAAGAGAACCAGCGCGGGATCAACTCCACGGCTTATCAGCCTGGGCCGTACTCCAAAACCTATGAGTTTGGCGTGGTGAACTTTGTGGATTGGTACAGCGAGCGCTTGCTGAGTAATTTGGGCGCGGCGCCCGCGCCTTATCTGAAGGGCGTTGCTGTGCATGAATAACTGACACGCCACAGTTCAACACTGTGGGAGCTGGCTTGCCTGCGATAGCGGCGGTGAATTCACTGCAGTCATCGCAGGCAAGCCAGCTCCCACATTTGGATCGCCACATTGTTCAAGATTTGATCAGTTCTCCCGCAGCCCTTTATAGATAAGCCCTCCAGCCTTTACCCAACAACTTATCCACAGAGCCACCCACAGCAATTGTGGGCAAGTACGCTCCCCCCTCAAAAATTAATGAAGAAAATCCGTGACTTATTCAAGTTGACGGGTTTCTCACACCTTTGATCATTTATTGATCAATACCTTGAAAGCCACGGTATACGTGGCCTGTAGCACTACGCGAACACCTTATCCACAGAAGCACCAACAGACTTTGGGGGCAACTTTGGTCGTGCTGTGGAAAACCGCCTAAAACCTGCATAAACCGGGGCATTCAGGGTTTTAATTCGATAAATAGCCCGAATTGATCACGTTTTAACCAACTCACGCAAAGCCTCTGTTTACATGGGCTGCAGCCAGTAGCAAACATCTTATCCACAGAAGCGCCAACAGACTTTGGGGGCAAGTCTGTCCCCTGGACTAAAGTTATTCAGAGGAAAACCCTAGGAAAAACCGTTAGTTAGCCTGGTTATTTTTCGTACAGAGGGCTGCAGGGCGCTATATACAGGGGCTGTGGACAAGCGCGAACAGGTTATCCACAGGCGGATCAACAGGGATTGTGGGTAATCCCTTGGGCAATGCAAAAACAATGTGGGAGGGGGCTTGCTCCCGATAGCGGTGGCTCAGCTACAGATGAGCTGACTGACACACCGCCATCGGGAGCAAGCCCCCTCCCACATTTTTGATCAGCGCACGACTCCCTCTTCTATGAGCAGCTTGAGAATTGCCTGCGCGCCCGCTTCCGGGCTCAGGCCCTTGAGCACCTGCCCACCGCCGCCACTGGCTTTGGCGGTCGCAGCCTTCATCCGATCCGCACCGCTCTTGGCCTTGATCACCTTGAGGCGCTTGGGCCGAGGCTTGGCCGGTTGCAACAGCGCGCCTGTGAATAACTCATCTTGCTCGATCTCGACGTCATGCGCGGCCAACTCACCGCGCTGCGCCGGGCCGTAGGCGCTTTGGCGTGGTTTGGGCGCGGCGTTATCCACCGTGGCCAGAAACGGCAGCCGCACCTTAAGGCGTCGCCGCTGACCGCGCGGCAACGCTTGCAGCACGTGCGCCACGCCGCCGTCGATGGATTCAACCTGCGCCAGCCCCACGATCAGCGGCCAGCCCAGTTGCTCGGCCAGCAGGAACGGCAACATGCCCGAGCCTTCGCCGGTTTCCGCCTGGCTGCCGGCGAGCACCACTTGGGCGCCCGCCTCACGCAAATAATCGCTGAGCACCGGCAACGCATCGCTGCCCGCCGGTTGTTCCAGCACGTGCAGCTGCGGCACGCCCATGCCCAGGTAGCTGCGCAATGTCGGTTCGTGGATGTCGCCTGCGTGCAACACCTGCAACTTATCCCCAGCTAGTTGCAGGCCCAGCTCGACAGCGCGCGCGTCCTGCTCGGCGCGGCGCGGGCGCCCGGAAGTCGGGTGGGCGCCGATGGACACCAGGCTGATTACATTCGTGGTCATGGCCATATCCTTAAGCTGCATCGCGCTTGGCGCCGTTGCGGTAGGTCTCAACGGCCGCGATCAAGGCTTGCAGAATCGCGGCGCTTTCGCCGATCACCGACAGGTCGGCACGCTTGATCATGTCGCAGCCTGGGTCGAGGTTGATTGCCACCACCTTGTCGCAGGCACCGATGCCTTGCAGGTGCTGGATCGCCCCGGAAATACCCACAGCCACGTACACCCGCGCCGTGACCCAGGTGCCGCTCGCCCCGACCTGACGGTCGCGGGCCATAAAACCGTCGTCCACGGCCACCCTTGAGGCGCCTTCGGTGGCGCCGAGTGCGGCGGCGGTTTGGTGGAACAGCGCCCAGTCCTTCACGCCATTGCCGCCGGAGAAAATAAATTCGGCTTCGGCCATTGGAATGGCTGCCGGGTCCACCGCCACCGCGCCAAGGTCTTCGATACGCGGCAGGCTGCGCGCCAAGGGTGTGGATAACTCTACGGGCAACACTTCGTGACGGGTTTCGCTGACCGGTTCGGCGCATTCCGCCGCCGCCAGAATCAGGCGCGGCAGTGGCCGGGCCAAATCCTCCTGGCCCGCACCGGCGCGGCCGATGCAGTCTTCGCCCTTGATCTGCCAGACGCGTGTGGCCGGGCGTTCCTTGAGGCTTGCGGCAAAGCGCCGGCCCAATTCGCCGCCGCCACTGCGGCTGTCCGGCAGCAGCCAATGGCGCGGGCTGAACTGGTTATCCACAGCCCGCAGGCCCTGGACGCGTTGCTCCGGTGAATAACCGTCGAAGGCGTGGCCTTCCAGCACCAGCAGGCGGTCGACACCCGCCGTGGCAAAGGCACTTTCCTTGTGTTCACCAAACACCACCGCCAGCACCGCGCCGTCGCTGCCCGCCAACTGACGCGCCAGGCCGAGCAAGTCGCGGTCGTGGCTGCTCAGGCGGCCGCCGACCATGTCGGGTACCACGTTGATGTAAAACGCCGGTGCCGGCACCTGATGCAGCGGCAACTGCACTTCTACTGCCGCCGTACGCTTGGCCGCGCCGCCCTGTTGAGCGCCGCTGCGGTCGATGCGCTTGATGCCGTTGGGGCCGATGAAACCGGCGCCGTGCACGTTTTTGCGGATCACGCCGTTTGGCCCCATCCAGCTCTGTAGTACCGGCTGCATCGCCGCATGCAGCGGGTGCAGACGGTTGCGGGCGATCCATTCGGCCCTTGGGTCGCGGCGGATAATGTCGCTCATCAGTGCACCTCCGCAGGTTCACGCTGGATTGGAGCCTTGGTGGGCGCTGCATCTTCAAGCAACGCGTCAGCCACCAACTCGGCAATGTCCTTGATCAAGGGACGCGGTTCGACCACCCCTTCCAGCATCGCTGTGCACTGCGGGCAACCCACGGCCACCAGTTCGGCACCGGTCTCGCGGATGTCGTCCATGCGCATGTCCGGGATCCGTTGCTTGCCGGGAATGTCAGTGATCGGCGCGCCGCCACCGCCGCCGCAGCAGCGTGAACGCAAGCCCGAGCGTTGCATCTCCTTGACCTCAATCCCCAGCGCCCGCAGCACCTGGCGCGGTGCCTCGTATTCGCCGTTGTAGCGGCCCAGGTAACACGGGTCGTGATAGGTCACGCTGTTGCCTTTGTGCTGGCCCAGGTTCAACGCGCCGTCGCCGATCAGCTCGGCCATGAAGGTGCTGTGGTGCTGCACGAGGTAGTTGCCGTTGAAGGCGCCGTACTCGTTTTTCAGCACGTGGAAGCTGTGCGGGTCGCAGGTGACGATGCGCTTGAAGCAATACTTTTCCAGGGTCTGGATATTGCGCGTGGCCAGCAGCTGGAAGGTGGCTTCATCGCCCAGCCGCCGAGCCACGTCGCCACTGTCGCGCTCTTCGAGGCCGAGTACGGCAAAGTCGACCCTGGCCGCTTTCAGCACTTTGACGAACGCGCGCAGGGTGCGTTGGTTGCGCATGTCGAACGCGCCGTCGCCCACCCAGAACAGCACGTCGGTGGTGCCTTTTTCGCTGAGCAATGGCAGGTTCAAATCCGCCGCCCAGTTCAGCCGGCCGCCCGGTGCAAAGCCGCCGGGGTTGTCGGTGGCGATCAGGTTTTCGAGGACTTCGGCGCCCTTGTTCGGGGTCGCGCCTTTTTCCAGGGTCAGGTAGCGGCGCATGTCGACGATGGCGTCCACGTGCTCGATCATCATCGGGCACTCTTCCACGCAGGCGCGGCAGGTGGTGCACGACCATAAGGTATCGGCATCCACCAGGCCGTTGACGATTGGCTGGTGCGGGTTGCCGCCGTGTTCGCCCACGGCTTTGCCTGGGTAAGGGCTGCCGGCGAAGTTGGCATCGGTGCCGCCGGCCAGGCCGACGACCATGTCCTGAATCAGTTTTTTCGGGTTAAGCGGCTGGCCGGCGGCGAAGGCCGGGCACGCCGCTTCGCACTTGCCGCACTGCACACAGGCGTCGAAACCAAGCAGTTGGTTCCAGGTGAAATCCACCGGTTTCTGCACGCCCAGCGGCGCGGTTTTGTCGCTCAGGTCCAGCGGTTTCAAACCGGTGGAACGGCCGCCGCCGAAGCGCTCGGCGCGGCGGTGCCAGGCCAGGTGCAGGGCACCGGCGAAGGCGTGCTTCATCGGGCCGCCCCAGGTCATGCCGAAGAACATCTCGCTCACGCCCCACAGCACACCCACGCCGAGCAGCGCAGCGAGCAGCCAGCCACCGAAGTCAGCGGGCAGAATCCCGGCCACCGGTAAAGTCACCACAAAGAAGCTCACCGAGAACGCCATCAGGCTTTTCGGCAGGCGCATCCACGGACCTTTCGACAGGCGCGACGGCGGGTTGCGGCGGCGCAGGTAGACAAAGGTGGCGCCGACAAACATCAGCACCGAGGCCAGCAGCAAGGCATAGCCGAGAATGCGGTTATGCAGGCCGAAACCGTGCACCAGAATCGCCAGCAACGCCGACAGCACAAAGCCCAGTGCGGTGGCGACATGGGTGTTGGCGATGTATTTGTCGCGGGCCACCACGTGGTGCAGGTCGACCATGTAGCGCTTGGGCATGGCCAAAAGACCACCGAGCAGGTCGACCCTGGAGGCGCGGCCACGGCGCCACATGTTCGCCCGGCGCAGGGCGCCGAGGACCGCAAGGCCCAGGGCGGTGAACAAGAGAATAGGCAGCAAGGTGTTCAACATGGTGAAGCTCCCACAGACCACACAGGTCTACTGTGAAACTGGCCCTGTGTGGGAGCGGGCTTGCTCCCGATGGCGGACTGTCAGTTGATACCTCTGTAGCTGACCCACCGCTATCGGGAGCAAGCCCCCTCCCACATTTTTGACCGAGTCCACTTTGGTTCGGCGGTATCAGAAATCCTTGCACAGGCGCAGGGCGTCATAGATCGCGGCGTGGGTATTACGCTGCGCCACACAGTCACCAATGCGGAACAGCAAATACCCGTCGCCCGGCTCGCTCAAACACGGCTGCGGCTTGATCGCGAACAACGCTTCGATGTCCATCTGGCCTTTGTTGCGCGAGCCGCCTTTGAGTGCGTAGTAGATTTCTTCATCCGGGCGCACGCCGTTTTCGACAACCACCTGATCAACCACCCGCTCCTCTTTGGCGCCGGTGTATTCGTTCTCCAGCACCGCCACCAGCTTGTCGCCTTCGCGGTAGACCTTTTCCAGCATCATGTCGCCGGTCATGATCACTTCTTTGGGGTACATGCTGCGGTAGTAGGTGGGGAACGACGTACCGCCGATGGCCACGCCCGGCTTGATGTCGTCAGTGACGATCTCGACCTGGCTGCCTTTGTCAGCGAGGAAATCCGCCACCGACATGCCGGTGAATTCGCAGATGGTGTCGTACACCAGCACGTTTTTGCCCGGCGCGACTTTGCCGTCAAGCACGTCCCAGCTGCTGACGACCAGGCCTTCAGCCGCGCCCCAGTGTTCGTTCTGCTCCAGGAACGGATGGCCGCCGACGGCCAGCACCACCACGTCCGGGCGCAGGTCGAGGATGGTTGCCGCGTCTGCCGCCACGCCCAGGCGCAGGTCGACGTTCAAACGTGCCAGTTCCAGCTGGAACCAGCGCGTGATACCGGCGATCTGGTCGCGTTGTGGCGCTTTGGAGGCGGTGGTGATTTGCCCACCGATAAAGGCTTTCTTTTCGAACAGCGTGACGTCATGACCACGCTCAGCGGCAACGCGCGCGGCTTCCATGCCGGCCGGGCCGGCACCGACTACCACGACTTTGCGTTTGGGCCCGGTGGATTTTTCGATGATGTGCGGCACGCCCATGTATTCACGGGAGGTCGCGGCATTCTGGATGCACAGCACGTCCAGGCCTTGATACTGGCGGTCGATGCAGTAGTTGGCGCCGACGCACTGCTTGATCTGGTCGATCTGGCCCATCTTGATCTTGGCGATCAGGTGCGGGTCGGCGATGTGGGCGCGGGTCATGCCGACCATGTCCACGTAGCCGCCTTCGAGGATGCGCGTGGCCTGGTTCGGGTCCTTGATGTTCTGCGCATGCAGCACCGGCGCCTTGACCACTTCCTTGATACCGGCGGCCAAATGCAAAAATGGCTCCGGTGGATAACTCATGTTCGGGATCACATTGGCCAGGGTGTTGTGGGTGTCACAGCCCGAGCCGACCACACCGATAAAGTCGAGCATGCCGGTGTCGTCGTAGTACTTGGCGATCTGTTTCATGTCCTCGTGGGACAGGCCGTCCGGGTGGAATTCATCGCCGCACAGGCGGATGCCCACGCAAAAATCCGGGCCGACTTCCTTGCGCACCGCCTTCAATACTTCCAGGCCGAACCGCATGCGGTTTTCAAAACTTCCGCCCCATTCATCGGTGCGCTTGTTGACCCGCGGGCTCCAAAACTGGTCGATCATGTGCTGGTGCACCGCCGACAGTTCCACGCCGTCCAGGCCACCGGCCTTGGCGCGCGCTGCCGCCGTGGCGTAGTTGCCGATCACGCGCCAGATTTCTTCCGGCTCGATGGTTTTGCAGGTCGCACGGTGCACCGGCTCGCGGATGCCCGACGGCGACAGCAGGGTTGGCCAATGCTCGCCATCCCAGCGCGAGCGACGGCCCATGTGGGTAATCTGGATCATGATCTTGGCGCCATGCTTGTGCATGGCATCGGCCAGGTTCTGGAAGTGCGGAATGATGCGGTCATCGGCCAGGTTCACCGATTTCCACCAGCCTTGCGGGCTGTCGATGGCCACACTGGAAGAACCGCCGCAGATCGCCAGGCCGATCCCGCCCTTGGCTTTCTCTTCGTAATACTTCACATAGCGGTCGGTGGTCATGCCGCCGTCGGTGGCATACACCTCGGCGTGGGCGGTACTGAGCACGCGGTTGCGGATGGTCAGTTTGCCGATCTGGATCGGCGCAAACATTGCTTCGAAAGCCATGGCAGGGTCCTCGGCTTACAACGGCTTGACGGTGAACAGGCCGTCGTCGTGGCCCTCTTCGGAGCCTCCGTAGACTTGCTCTGCAACAGTGCGAACCTTGCTGCCACGCGCCTCGAGAATCTGGTCCATGGCACCGGCAAACCAGCCGGTGAACATGTAGTCAACCTTGCGCCCGACCTTGCCGTACACGTAAACAAATGCCGAGTGCTCGAGCTTGACGCTGGCGGTGCCTTTGTCGAGGTCGATGTCCTGAATCTTGAACAGGCCCCAGCCGCGCTGCGACAGGCGCTTCATGTAATGCTCGAACACCGCGACGCCCTCCAGGCCGTGGCATTCGGCTTCTTTTTCACACCAGTGCCAGGCAGATTTGTAGCCAGCTTTGTAGAGGATTTCGGCGTAGGCGTCGGCGCCCAGGACTTCTTCGATACCCATGTGGTTGTTGACGAAAAAGTGGCGTGGCACGTAGAGCATGGGCAGGGCGTCGGACGTCCAGACACCGGTTTCGCTGTCGACTTCGATAGGCAATTGCGGGGCGATTTTGGCCATGGAAACTTAACTCCAGAAAATTCGTTTTCAGTGCTTCGCAAAGCTTTTGCTTTGCTCTTGTAAACAAGCCGTGTGAATGACTTTGGAGCCGTAGCGAGCACGTCGAGAGCAAGGAAGGACCGGAGCGACAAGCGAGACAGTACGGGACGTACGGCGAGTTTGGCGCGAGGACCTGACGCAGCTATCGGCGAGCGGAGTAGGTTCCAGAGTTATTCACTCGCCCCAGACGTCCTTGAGGACGTTGACCCAGTTCTCGCCCATGATCTTGCGCACCACGCGCTCGCTGTGGCCGCGCTTGAGCAGGGTCTCGGTGAGGTTGGGGAACTCGCCCACGGTGCGGATGCCCAGCGGGTTGATGATCTTGCCGAAGCTGGTCAGGCGGCGGGCGTAGCCCTTGTCGTGGGTCAGCATTTCGAAGAAATCCTGGCCATGGCCCTGGGTGAAGTCGGTGCCGATGCCGATGGCGTCTTCGCCGACGATGTTCATGGTGTATTCGATGGCTTCGGCGTAGTCGTCGATGGTCGAATCGATGCCCTTGGCCAAAAACGGCGCGAACATGGTCACGCCGACAAAACCGCCGTGGTCGGCGATGAACTTGAGTTCTTCATCGGACTTGTTGCGCGGGTGCTCTTTAAGGCCGGACGGCAGGCAGTGGGAGTAGCACACCGGCTTTTTCGATTCGAGGATGACTTCTTCGCTGGTCTTGGAGCCGACGTGGGACAGGTCGCACATGATGCCGACGCGGTTCATCTCGCCCACCACCTCACGGCCAAAGCCCGACAGGCCGCCATCACGCTCGTAGCAACCGGTGCCGACCAGGTTTTGGGTGTTGTAGCACATCTGCACCACGCCAACGCCGAGCTGCTTGAAGATCTCCACGTAGCCCAGTTGGTCTTCAAACGCGTGGGCATTCTGGAAGCCGAAGATGATGCCGGTTTTGCCCAATTCCTTGGCTTTGCGGATGTCGGCGGTGGTTTTCACCGGGATCACCAGGTCGCTGTTCTCGCGGATCAGGGTCTGGCTGGCGACGATGTTGTTAATCGTGGCCTGGAAGCCTTCCCACACCGACACGGTGCAATTGGCGGCGGTGAGGCCACCTTTGCGCATGTCCTCAAACAGGTCGCGGTTCCACTTGGCAATGATCAGCCCGTCGATAACGATGCTGTCGGCGTGCAATTCGGCTGGGCTCATCAGGCGTCCCCTTATTGGCGATTCATGCGCCGAATCGTCTGCCGGCGCTTTGGGGCCAGCATATGCCCAGGGGCTGAACGAACCGGGTGCAAAAACGACAGGGGAATTGCCGAAAGCGTCAATCCGCGACAAAGGCCTGCATGACATCTCCTACTAGCGTCTGTTCTTTGTCCCACGCTTGAGCCAGAATTTGCGTCATCACCTGACATGAGACGGCGCAATGAAATCGATTTTCCTGGCTTTGGCACTCATCGCAACCGGCGTCCACGCGGCCGAAGACACCGACCACACGCCTTGCGATGGCATCGAAAACGACAAGCAAACCCTGGAATGCGCCACCTTCAACAAGACCACCGCAGACCAATTGCTTAAAGATAACTATCAAGGCCTGCTCGAACGCATGGGTTCGACCTATGGCAGCAACAAGTCGCAACTGGCCGACATTACCGCTCGTCTGAAGGATGCCCAGCAAAAATGGGAAAAATTGCGTGACGCCGATTGCGCAGTGGACACCTTCCCGACGGTGACGGGCAGCAAGGAATATGCGATTCAACAGAACGATTGTCTGGCGCGGATGAGTGATGAACGGTCGGAGTTTTTGGAGTCGATTGGGCAGGAATAATCAGGTTTCAGGCTTAACACACTGTTGAAAAGGACTTCATATGTACTACCCACGCGAGGCGCAACGCGACTTTCTGTACACGCGCGCCATCATGCTGTTTGTTGCCACGCTGGTATTGGCACTGATGCTGTTTCTGTCCAAAGGCCGGGGCGTACCTTATGCCTTGATCAAGGCGGCACCCGTGGAGACGACGGGGCAGGTCACTCAACTGGAAGCGATCGGCGACTGGGGCACCATTACCAATGTGTATTACCACTTCAAACATGACGATCTAAACGAAGAAGGCATGGTGAGCACCAGCGGCTATGCGGGCGGCCCGGTTTATGAAGTCGGCAGCCCGGTACAAGTGGTGTATTCAAAATGGTTTCCTGAAGTTCACAACTTAAAGGAGAACTTCAGATCAGGTTCGTGGAACTTCTACATCATGAGCACAAGCGCGGCCTTGATACTTTTGTGCCAGATCGGGATGTTTTGGACGTTGCGCCAGATCTATCGGCACAAGGAAGAAGATCGCCGTTACTGATAACGTTGCTCCGCCAATCTCTCTCCCTCAATAGGCTATTGCATGACCATTTGCGGCATCGAAATCAAAGGCAGCGAAGCGATCATCGCCGTTGCCTCGCTCGACAACGGGGCGCTGACGCACGTCGCCATGTCCACCAAGAAAATCGGTCTTGAAGACGACGATGAAGCGGCCAACGTCAAAGCCTTCGCCGCCCAGGTGAATGCGTTTGTTCAGGCAAACGCCATCACCCGCATTGCGATCAAGAAGCGCAGCAAAAAAGGCGAGTTCGCCGGTGGCCCGACCACGTTCAAGATTGAAGGGGTGTTTCAGCTGCTGGAAGGTGTTGAGGTGACGTTGCTGTCGCCGCAGACCATCAATGCTCAGTACAAGAAGCACGGCTTTGAGCTGCCGGGGACGCTGAACAAGTATCAGCATGAGGCGTTCAAGGCGGCGTGTTCGGCGCTGCTAAAGAAATAAACCACACCACGGTTCAATGTGGGAGCTGGCTTGCCTGCGATAGCGGTGTGTCAGTACCGAATGCATCAACTGACACATTGCATTCGCGAGCAAGTCGAATCGTCGCACCGCCGCTCCCACATTTGATGCGTGTGCACTCAACAATGTGCGCGGCGGCGGTGAATTCCCAAGCCCTGAAACTGATATTTCTACCTAATTATGGAGACCACTATAATTGGCTAAAAATCGATCAAACCACCTCCCGTCGCCGATCCTCCCTCGGGCACTTCGCAAACCGCGCTCTGTAGCTGCGCGTGAAGTACGACGGCGACTCGAACCCGCACGCAATGCTCACTTCCAAAACGCTCAAATCGCTCTGGCGCAATAACTGCCGGGCTTTTTCCAGGCGCAGGCCGAGGTAAAAATTACTCGGCGTGTCGTTCAAATGCAGACGAAACAGCCGCTCCAGCTGGCGTCGGGTGACCTTGATCGCGTCGGCCAAGGCTAACGTGCTCAGCGGCGGCTCGGTGTGCTGTTCCATCTCGCCGATCACCTGCACCAGTTTCTTGTTGTTGATGCCGTAGCGCGTGGCGATCTGCATGCGCTGGTGGTCTTTGCGCGGGCGGATGCGGCTGAGCACGAACTGTTCGGACACCTGGATCGCCAGCTCCGGGCCGTGGGACTGGGCGATCAGGTCGAGCATCAGGTCGATGGAGGCGGTGCCGCCCGCGCAGGTGATGCGGCGGCGGTCGATCTCGAACAGTTCCTGGGTCACGGTGAGCTGGGGATAGGATTCCTTGAACGCGTCGATGGCTTCCCAGTGCAGGGTCAGGCGATGGCCGTCGAGCAGGCCGGCTTCGGCCAGCACGCAGGCGCCGGTGTCGATGGCGCCGAGGGTCACGCCGTCGTGGTCGAGGCGGCGCAGCCAGTGTTCCAGCGCGGGCGAGGCGAACTTCAGGGGTTCGAAGCCTGCGACCACCATCAACGTCGCGCCTTTTTTCAGCGGCTCCAGCGCGGCGTCGGCGTTGACCGACATGCCGTTGCTCGCCAGCACTGCGCCGCCGTCGGCGCTCAATACGTGCCAGCGGTACAGCTCACCGCGAAAGCGGTTGGCCACTCGCAACGGCTCCAGCGCGGAGATAAAGCCAATCGCCGAAAACCCCGGCATCAGCAAAAAATAGAAATCCTGGGACATGGTGGCGCTCTCGTCGTACGGGCAGCGTGGCACTGTGACACTCCCGTTCACGGGCGGATTCAAGGGCCTAGGTCGCTGCAGTGCAAGAGCGGGTCGCCGCCGTGCGTTTTGTCGCCCCCAGGCTTGCGTAACTTGGCCTCACGGCGCACAAAGACGCCGGACCCCACAATAACGACCTGCCGAGGGATCCACCATGAACCGACTGATCAGCCGCTGCGTGCTTGCACTCAGCGCCAGCGCCATATTGAGCACGAACGTACTGGCCGCCGATGCGGCGTCTTGCCAGAACGTGCGCATGGGCGTGGTGAACTGGACCGATGTAATCGCCACCAGCGCCATGACCCAAGTGTTGCTCGACGGCCTCGGCTACAAGACCAAACAAACCAGCGCCTCTCAGCAAATCATCTTCGCCGGTATCCGCGACCAGCGCCTGGACCTGTTTTTGGGTTACTGGAACCCGCTGATGACCCAGACCATCACACCATTCATCGACGCCAAGCAGGTCAAGGTCCTCGACAAACCGAGCCTGGAAGATGCGCGCGCCACCCTCGCCGTACCGACTTACCTGGCGGACAAGGGCCTGAAAACCTTCGCCGACATCGCCAGGTTCGAAAAAGAACTGGGCGGCAAAATTTACGGCATCGAGCCAGGCTCGGGCGCCAACACCCAGATCAAGGCGATGATCGCCAAGAACCAGTTTGGCCTGGGCAAGTTCCAGCTGGTCGAGTCCAGTGAAGCCGGCATGCTTGCCGCCGTTGACCGCGCCGTGCGCCGCAAGGAAGCCGTGGTGTTCTTTGGCTGGGCGCCGCACCCGATGAACGTCAACGTGGCGATGACTTACCTCACCGGCAGCGACGACGCGCTGGGCCCGAACGAAGGCATGGCCACGGTGTGGACGGTCACCTCGCCGACCTACGCCGAGCAGTGCCCGAATATCCACAAACTGCTGACCAACCTGACCTTCACCGCCGCCGACGAGAGCCGCATGATGCAGCCGTTGCTGGACCACAAGGACGCCTTCGAGTCCGCCAGGCAGTGGCTCAAGGATCACCCGCAAGACCAGGCGCGCTGGCTGGACGGCGTGACCACCTTCGACGGCAAACCGGCTGCAGCCCACCTGCAACTGACCGCCAAATAACCTGATTCGACTCACCGTGTCGCAGCCGCTTCTGGCTGCGAACGGCATCACTATGCCCGCCTGTAAGGAACCTGCCTCATGAACCACGACGTCATCATCACCTGCGCACTCACCGGTGCTGGCGACACGACCGCCAGAAGCCCGCATGTGCCGGTCACGCCCAAGCAAATCGCCGCCGCCGCCGTTGAAGCTGCCAAGGCTGGCGCGACGGTTGTGCACTGCCATGTGCGTGACCCGCAAACCGGCAAGTTCAGCCGTGACGTCGCCCTGTACCGCGAAGTGATGGAGCGCATTCGTGAGGCTGACGTCGACATCATCGTCAACCTCACCGCCGGCATGGGCGGCGACCTGGAGATCGGCGGCGGCGAGAACCCGATGGAATTCGGTCCCAACACCGACCTGGTCGGCCCGCTGACCCGCCTGGCCCACGTGGAAGAGCTGCTGCCGGAAATCTGCACCCTGGATTGCGGCACGCTGAACTTCGGCGACGGCGACACCATTTACGTGTCCACCCCGGCGCAATTACGTGCGGGCGCCAAACGCATTCAAGCGCTGGGCGTGAAGGCCGAGCTGGAAATTTTCGACACCGGCCATTTGTGGTTCGCCAAGCAGATGATCAAGGAAGGCCTGCTCGACAACCCGCTGTTTCAACTGTGCCTGGGCATTCCGTGGGGCGCACCGGCTGACACCACCACCATGAAAGCCATGGTCGACAACCTGCCCGCTGACGCGGTGTGGGCCGGGTTCGGTATTGGCCGCATGCAAATGCCGATGGCCGCGCAAGCGGTGCTGCTGGGCGGCAACGTACGGGTCGGCCTGGAAGACAACCTGTGGCTGGACAAAGGCGTGCTGGCCACCAACGGCCAGTTGGTGGAACGGGCCAGTGAAATCCTCAGCCGCCTGGGCGCACGGGTCATGACCCCGGCGGAAGGCCGCGTGAAGATGGGCCTGACCAAGCGCGGTTAACTCCCACACACCACAACCCCCCTGTGGGAGCGGGCTTTGTGGCGAGGGAGCTTGCTCCCGCTGGAGTGCGAAGCGCTCCCTAGATCTTGGGGCCGCTGCGCAGCCCAGCGGGAGCAAGCTCCCTCGCCACAGCAAGCCAGCTCCCACATTGAATCACCGAACTCTTCAGGACTGTCGCCCATGAGCTTTATCACCGAAATCAAAACCTTCGCCGCCCTCGGCAGCGGTGTCATCGGCAGCGGCTGGGTCTCCCGCGCCCTAGCCCACGGCCTGGACGTAGTCGCCTGGGACCCGGCGCCCGGTGCCGAAGCCGCGTTGCGCAAACGCGTCGCCAACGCCTGGGGCGCGCTTGAAAAACAAGGCCTGACGCCCGGTGCGTCTCAAGACCGCTTGCGCTTTGTCGGCACGATTGAAGAGTGCGTCAAAGACGCCGATTTCATCCAGGAAAGCGCCCCGGAACGCCTGCAGCTGAAACTCGAATTGCACAGCAAGATCAGCGCGGCTGCCAAGCCGGATGCATTGATCGGCTCAAGTACCTCGGGCCTGTTGCCGAGCGAGTTCTACGAGGGTTCGACCCACCCGGAACGCTGCGTGGTCGGCCACCCATTCAACCCGGTTTACCTGCTGCCGTTGGTGGAAGTGGTCGGCGGCAAACACACCGCGCCCGAAGCGATTCAAGCGGCTATCAAGGTGTACGAATCCCTCGGTATGCGGCCTTTGCATGTACGCAAGGAAGTGCCCGGCTTCATCGCTGACCGCCTGCTCGAAGCGCTGTGGCGTGAGGCGCTGCACCTGGTGAATGACGGCGTGGCAACCACCGGCGAAATCGACGACGCAATCCGTTTTGGCGCCGGGCTGCGCTGGTCGTTCATGGGCACTTTCCTGACCTACACCCTGGCGGGCGGCGATGCCGGGATGCGACACTTCATGGCGCAATTCGGCCCGGCGTTGCAGTTGCCGTGGACGTACCTGCCGGCGCCGGAGCTGACCGATAAGTTGATTGATGATGTGGTGGAGGGCACCAGCGATCAGTTGGGAACCCATAGCATTTCGGCGCTGGAGCGCTATCGTGATGATTGCCTGCTGGCAGTGCTGGAAGCCGTGAAAACCACCAAGGCCAAACACGGTATGAGCTTTGCCGAGTAACCGCTGTTGATTCTCTGTGGGAGCTGGCTTGCCTGCGATGGCGGTGGTGAATCTTGCATCGTCATCGCAGGCAAGCCAGCTCCCACAGCTGACCGATTACTGATCCGGAATCCCAGACATGCCCGCACTGACTACCTACACCACCAACATTCAACCCGAATGGGTCGACTACAACGGCCACCTGCGCGACGCGTTCTACCTGCTGATCTTCAGCTACGCCACCGACGCGCTGATGGAGACTATTGGCCTCACCAGCGAAAACCGCGAAGCCAGCGGCCACTCGCTGTTCACGCTGGAACTGCACCTGAACTACCTGCACGAAGTGAAACTCGACGCCGAAGTCGAGGTACACACCCAATTGATCGCCCATGACGCCAAGCGCCTGCACCTCTATCACAGCCTGCACAGGGTGGGTCATGCGAAGGTGCTGGCAGGCAACGAACAACTGCTGACGCACGTGGACCTCGCCGGTCCGCGTTCGGTGCCGTTCACCGAGGCTACGCTGGAAAAGCTCACGGCCATCAGCGCCGAACAGGCAGACCTTTCACGCCCTGCCCTGCTCGGCCGAGTGATTGGGTTGCCGCCTAAAAAATAACCGGCAGTGGACCGAGGCTTGCCTGCGATGGGGCCAGCACATCCACCCCAAATCCCGGCCAAAAAAAGCCCCGATCAAGCCGTGACAAGATCGGGGCAGAGTGCTTTGTGTGAGCGTGACATCCCGAGGGTGACCAAACCATCAAGTTGCTTGCTGGCATTCAGTGTGCCTGTTACTTCTTTTGGTAAATGACCCGAAAACGACCTGTTCATAGCCATCCGAGCCATTCGTTGCTTGCGCGCTTGCCGACCGGCCGAGGGCCTTTCAGAATCCAACTCAGTCCCCGCTCCCTACACCAGGATGAACGTCATGATGCACGCGGATTTGCTTGACCAGGATGACCTGCTGGGCCAACTGCGCTCGCTGGGTGTTGAAGTCGCAAGCGGCGCCACCGCCGAACAGGCCTGCGAGTGTGCGGTGCGTGGTTTGAGTGCCGCGCGAGCCAAGGCACTCAAGAGTATGGTGGAGCAGATGTACGGCGGCAGCGCGACGATTCTGCCGGCGGTGAGGCAGGCGATCGATAAGCAGTTGTTGCCGGCTCTTGTGCAGTTTAAGCAGAGTTCTGGTGCCTGACGCACCGCATTCGCGAGCAAGCCCGCTCCCACATTTAACCGAGTTCCACCTTTGAAATGAGGTCGAATGTGGGAGCGGGCTTGCTCGCGAATGCAGGCGACTCGGTCTAGAGCCTTACACTGGCGAAAGTCGACTCATTCCTGGCCTGGCTCAACGCCGACAACGGCCCCGACAACGGTGACAACACCAGCGCCTGAGGGATCGGCATCATCGCCACTTGCTGGGTAGTGTTGGACCCTACGCGCTCATCCCGTGGCGGAATGCCGAAGTATTCGCGGTAGCACTTGGAGAAGTGCGGCGTGGACACAAACCCGCACACCGACGCCACTTCGATAATCGACATCGGCGTTTGCTTGAGCAACTGCCGGGCACGGATCAGGCGCAGCTTCAAGTAATAGCGCGACGGCGAGCAATGCAGGTATTTCTGGAACAGGCGCTCCAGTTGACGACGCGACACGGCGACGTACACCGCCAGCTCATCCAGGTCGATCGGCTCTTCCAGGTTGGCTTCCATCAGCGCGACAATTTCCTGCAGCTTCGGCTGGTTGGTGCCCAGCATGTGCTTGAGCGGCACGCGCTGGTGATCCTGTTCGTTGCGGATGCGTTCGTACACAAACATCTCGGAGATGGCTGCCGACAATTCACGGCCGTGGTCGCGGCTGATCAGGTGCAGCATCATGTCCAGCGGCGCGGTGCCGCCCGAACTGGTGAAGCGGTTTCGGTCGAGGGTGAACAGGCGTGTGCTCATGGCCACGCGTGGAAAAGCTTCCTGCATCGACGCCAGGCATTCCCAGTGCACGCTGCAATCAAAACCATCAAGCAGGCCGGCGCACGCCAGGGCCCAACTGCCGGTGCACACGGCGCCGAGGCGGCGGGACTGGCGCGCCTGGCTCTGCAGCCACGACACGTGTTCGCGGGTGACGGTGCGCTGGATGCCCACGCCGCCGCACACAATGACGGTGTCCAGGGCCGGGGCTTTGTGCATGGAAGCATCAGGGGTGATTTGCAGACCGTCGCTGGCCCATACCTGATTACCGTCGACACTCAGGGTGGTCCAGCGATACAGCTCGCGGCCGGACAGCTGGTTGGCCATGCGCAGCGGTTCCACGGCCGAGGCCAGTGAAATCAGCGTGAAATTGTCCAGCAGCAAAAAGCCGATGGATTGAGGCGCACGGTTCTGGGGTTGAGCCCCTGAGTTGAACGACGTCATCGCGATATCTCCTCACACAAAGCGGGTGATGGCCTCAGGCGAGGCTCTTGTTATTGCACTCGGCTCCAGCGAGGAGAGAGGCTTTGTGTTGGTAGAGCAATTGCCATGCCTAAAATTGAATGGCCATTCAATAACTCCTGAAAACGACCTGATGATGCGTCTATATAAGCCCGTGCGGGAAGTGCGGGATATGGCCCGAAACAGGCGTAGGAGCGGCCCTGCTCAAGGGGTGTGAGCAGTTCGGTAGCACTTGTGGGAAGGCGCTTTGCAGGCGTAGGAAACGTCTGTCACCACACGCACGGGAGACAGCTGATCGGGAGGGAAATCGTTCGGGCGCAACTTATCTGTTTGCGACGCGCTAAAAGGTGGCGTGATGGGATACGGGTGTTCAGTTTATGAGCAGTGGTGCCTGGACTACCGCATTCGCGAGCAAGCCCGCTTCCACAGTTGACCGTGTACAGCGTGAAGAAACGCGGTCGAATGTGGGAGCGGGCTTGCTCGCGAATGCAGGCGACTCGGTCTCAACACTCCACCGCACTCACCGCCAAGCCGCCGCGTGATGTCTCTTTGTACTTGTCGTGCATATCCGCCCCGGTATCGCGCATGGTGCGGATCACTCGGTCCAGGGAGATAAAGTGCTGGCCGTCACCGCGCAGGGCCATCTGCGCGGCATTGATCGCCTTCACCGCCGCAATCGCATTGCGCTCAATGCACGGCACTTGCACCAGGCCGCCGACCGGGTCGCAGGTCAAACCGAGGTTATGCTCCAGGCCAATTTCGGCTGCGTTGCACAGTTGCTCCGGCGTGGCGCCGAGGATTTCAGCCAGCCCGGCGGCAGCCATGGCGCAGGCTGAACCGACTTCACCCTGGCAACCGACTTCAGCACCCGAAATCGACGCATTCTTTTTACACAGAATGCCCACCGCCGCCGCGCCGAGCAGGTAGTCGACCACGTTGGCTTCGGTGACCTCTTCGCTGAACTTCATGAAGTAATGCAGCACCGCCGGAATGATCCCCGCCGCGCCATTGGTGGGCGCCGTGACCATGCGCCCGCCGGCGGCGTTTTCCTCGTTCACCGCCAACGCAAACAGATTGACCCATTCCATGGCGCTCAAGGTCGAGCCAATCACATTCGGCTTGCCCAGCTCCTGCAAGCTGCGGTGCAACCTGGCGGCGCGACGGCGTACGTTAAGCCCGCCGGGCAGGATGCCCTCGTGCTTGAGGCCCTGCTCCACGCAATCCTGCATGGCGCGCCAGAGCTTCATCAGGCCGCTGCGGATGTCCTCTTCGCTGCGCCAGGTTTTTTCGTTGGCCAGCATCAATTCGGCGACGCGCAGGTTGTGGGTCTTGCACAGCTGCAACAGCTCTACCGCGCTGGAAAATTCGTAGGGCAGCTCGGTGCGGTCCATGTCCGCCACGCCGCTCTGCGCCTGGGCCTCATCCACCACAAACCCACCCCCAACCGAGTAGTAAGTGTCGCGGTGCAATTCACCCGCCTCGCCGTACACCACCAGGGTCATGGCGTTGGGGTGGAACGGCAGGTTTTCATCGAGCAAACGCATGTCGCGTGCCCATACAAACGGCACTGGCAAACGCCCATCGAGCAACAGCGTGTCGGTCTCGCGCAGGGTGTGAATGCGCAGGCCGATTTGCGCCGGATCAATCGCGTCGGGCCACTCGCCCATCAGGCCCATAATGGTCGCGGTGTCGCTGCCGTGACCGATGCCGGTGGCCGATAAAGAGCCGTACAGCTGAACTTCAACGCGCCTTACCTGTTCCAAGAGTTCACGTTCACGTAACCGTTGGACGAACAACGCCGCGGCGCGCATGGGGCCGACGGTGTGAGAACTAGAAGGCCCGATGCCGATCTTGAACAGGTCGAAAACGCTGATAGCCATTGCCGTGAAACTCCGCAGGTGAACAGGCCAGGCATGAACAGGCTGCTACACGGCCCAGATGGCGGCATCATCAGGCTTTTACCTGTCATCACAGCGTCTCACACCGACGTAACCATGCTCACCAACGCCTCACTTGTGCGAACAGGCGTTTTGGCCGTTTTTAGCGGTGCAGATCGACAAAACCTGCGGTTTTGCCGTTTGAAAAATCTGTAAGCGACGTCACCGACACTGGATACGACCATCCCTGTACTGGATACGACGCCCCCTGTAGGCGTCAGATTTTCGCTGGTACATGATCAGTCTCGACTCGTTTGCAAGGCACCGTGCCGTCGCCCCATCGCACGCACCAACCGCAACACTTATAAAGCGCGGCGAAGGCCGCCAGAAAAAATACAGGAGTCTAGCCCCATGAAAGGTTCATCCCAGTTGTTGTTGGCCGCCATGCTGAGTCTGCCAGTCCTGGCGCACGCTGCAGAACCGGCACAATGTCAGACTGTTAACTTCTCCGATGTCGGCTGGACCGACATCACCGTCACCACCGCCACCACCAGCGAAGTCCTCAAGGGCCTGGGCTACAAGCCGCGCACCACGATGATTTCGGTACCCGTGACTTACAAGTCGCTGGCGGATGGCAAGAACATGGATATCTTCCTCGGCAACTGGATGCCGACCATGGAAAACGACATCAAGCCCTACCGTGATGCCGGCACCGTGGAAACCGTACGCGCCAACCTTGAGAACGCCAAATACACCCTCGCGGTCCCTGAAGCGCTGTACAACAAAGGCCTTAAGGACTTCGCCGACATTGCCAAATTCAAGGATGAACTGGGCGGCAAGATCTACGGCATCGAGCCGGGCAACGACGGCAATCGCACCATTCAAACCCTCATCGACAAAGACGCGTTCGGCCTGAAAACCGCTGGCTTCAAAGTGGTCGAGTCCAGCGAAGCCGGGATGCTTTCGCAGGTAGAACGTGCGACCAAACGCAACCAGGCCATTGTGTTCCTCGGCTGGGAACCGCACCCGATGAACACTCGCTTCAAGATGAAGTACCTGACCGGGGGTGACGATTCGTTCGGCCCCAACTACGGCCAGGCCACCATCTACACCAACGTACGCAAGGGCTACACCCAGGAATGCAGCAACGTCGGCCAGTTGCTGAAAAACCTGTCGTTCACCCTGAACATGGAAAGCACCCTGATGGGTAACGTCCTGGACGACAAACAAAAACCCGACGCCGCCGCCAAGGCCTGGCTCAAAGCCAACCCGCAAGTGCTCGACACCTGGCTCGCCGGTGTGACCACCGTTGATGGCAAACCAGGTCTGGAGGCCGTTAAAGCTTATCTTGCCAAATAGTAATTGCTGACCCCGGGCCGGTGCGCTGGTCCGGGATGTTTTCCCCTTCGCATGTGGACATTCACTACCATGCTGACTGAACATAAAATCCCACTAGGCCAGTACATCGCTGCCTTCGTTGAATGGTTGACCGAGCACGGTGCCAACTACTTCGACGCGATCGCATCGACCCTGGAAACGATGATCCACGGCGTGACGTTTGCGCTGACCTGGTTCAATCCGCTGGCGTTGATCGGTCTGGTTGCACTGCTGGCTCACTTTATTCAACGCAAATGGGGCCTGACGGTGTTTGTCATTGCCTCCTTCCTGCTGATCCTGAACCTTGGGTACTGGCAGGAAACCATGGAAACCCTCGCGCAGGTGTTGTTCGCCACACTGGTCTGCGTGGTCATCGGTGTGCCGCTGGGCATTGTTGCCGCACACAAACCGCTGTTCTACACCATGATGCGGCCGGTGCTCGATCTGATGCAGACCGTACCGACCTTCGTCTACCTCATCCCTACCCTGACCCTCTTCGGGCTGGGTGTGGTGCCTGGGCTGATTTCCACGGTGGTGTTCGCGATTGCCGCGCCAATCCGCCTGACCTACCTGGGCATCCGCGATGTTCCACAAGAGCTGATGGACGCCGGCAAGGCCTTTGGCTGCTCGCGCCGTCAGTTGCTCTCACGTATTGAACTGCCCCACGCCATGCCGAGCATTGCCGCCGGTATTACCCAATGCATCATGCTGTCGCTGTCGATGGTAGTGATCGCCGCTCTGGTGGGCGCTGATGGCCTCGGCAAACCGGTGGTCAACGCACTCAACACCGCCGACATCGCCCTGGGCTTTGAAGCCGGCCTGGCAATCGTATTGCTGGCCATCATGCTCGACCGCATCTGCAAACAACCCGACGCCAAAGTAGGGGGTGATGCATGAGCATTATCCGATTCGACAATGTCGACGTGATCTTCTCCAAAGACCCACGCGAAGCGCTCAAGCTGCTCGACCAAGGCCTGAGCCGTAACGAGATCCTGAAAAAAACCGGCCATATCGTCGGCGTTGAAAAAGCCAGCCTGGATGTAGAGAAAGGCGAAATCTGCGTGCTGATGGGCCTGTCCGGCTCCGGCAAGTCGAGCTTGCTGCGTTGCATCAACGGCCTCAACACCGTCAGCCGTGGCCAGCTGTTTGTGGAGCATGAAGGGCGCCAGATCGACATCGCGTCGTGCACGCCCGCCGAGCTGAAAATGATGCGCACCAAACGCATCGCCATGGTGTTCCAGAAGTTCGCCCTGATGCCCTGGCTGACGGTGCGCGAGAACATCAGCTTTGGCCTGGAGATGCAGGGCCGCCCGGAAAAAGAACGGCGCAAGCTGGTGGATGAAAAGCTCGAACTGGTGGGCCTGACCCAGTGGCGTAACAAGAAGCCCGACGAGTTGTCCGGCGGCATGCAGCAGCGCGTCGGCCTGGCCCGCGCCTTGGCGATGGACGCCGATATTTTGCTGATGGACGAACCCTTCTCAGCCCTCGACCCGTTGATTCGCCAAGGCCTGCAAGACGAACTGCTGGAGCTGCAGCGCAAGCTGAGCAAGACCATCGTGTTCGTGAGCCATGACCTGGATGAGGCGCTGAAACTCGGCAGCCGCATCGCGATCATGAAAGACGGCAAGATCATCCAGTACAGCGTGCCGGAAGAGATTGTGCTGAACCCGGCGGATGACTATGTGCGCACCTTCGTCGCCCATACCAACCCGCTGAACGTTCTGTGCGGCCGCAGCCTGATGCGCACTGTGGATAACTGCACCCACGTGAACGGCTCGATCAGCCTGGACCCGGGCGGTGATTCGTGGCTGGATTTGACCGAAGGCAATGTGATCAAGGGTGCGCGGCAGAACGGCACGCCGTTGAACCTGCAGAACTGGGCGCCGGGGCAACCGGTGGAAGGTTTGGGCCGGGTACCGACGCTGGTGGATTCGAATATCGGCATGCGCGATGCGTTGCAGATTCGGTACCACACCGGGAACAAGTTGGTGCTGCAGGACAATGACAAGGTGGTGGGGATACTCGGCGACAGTGAGCTGTACCACGCCCTGCTGGGCAAGAACCTCGGCTGAGCCAACACCGCAAAACCCGCTGTAGAAACCGGGTCAACATGTGGGAGGGGGCTTGCTCCCGATTGCAATGTGTCAGTCAGTACATCTGTTACTGATCCACCGCTATCGGGAGCAAGCCCCCTCCCACATTTTTGCCCTCAGTGGTGTCAGTGAGGACACCACAGGCTCAACTATCAGCTATAGACACGGCCAAGGAGCTGCCGATGGCTTTCAAACTGATCGAGCACATCCCGGGTGATCTGTTCCTGGGTGAAGCCCATCAGGTCGTATTCCTGAGGCCCGTTGTGCAGGTACACCTCGGCCCGGTAGTAACGGGTGCGCTCTTCTTCGGGCACATCGCTCGGCGCCGACGAGTAAGCATCCAGGCTCACCTCGTAGACAAACGGGTTGCCCTCTTCCATCTCGATCCGCACACCGATGCAGCGCTTGGATTTACCAAGCAAGGTCTGCACTTCCAGGCCCTGATCCCGCAACGCCGTCGCCGCTTCTTCCAGCGCCGGCGTGACGTGTTTATCCATAAAGCGCTGCACGGTGCCCTGGCTTGGCTGCAAGTCCAGCGCGGTCAACCGTTCGCTGAAACCACGACGGCCACGCTCGGCCAATTGCGCCTGCTCCTGTTCCATCGCCACGTCCTGGCGCATGGCCTTGTGCAAACCGAACATGAACAAAATCAGCACCACCGAGAACGGCAACCCCGCCAACACCACCATGGTTTGCATGGCTTCGAAGTTACCGGCAAACAGCAGGCCGATGGTCACCAGCGTGATCACCGCCGACCAGAAGATTCGCAGCCAGTGCGGCGCATCTTCATCCACATTGCCGCCTTTGCAGGAAAGGTTGGCCATCATCACCGCGCCGGAATCCGCCGGGGTCAGGAACAGCACAAAGCCGACAAAGATCGACACGCCGATTACGATTTTCGACGCCGGGTAATGCTCCAGCAATTGGTAGATGGCCATGGACGGTTGTTCCAGCGCCGTCTTGCCCAACTCCACCGCACCGTGGTTCAGCACCAGGTCCAGCGCCGAGTTACCGAAGATCGACAGCCACGCCAGGGTGAAGCCCAGCGGGATCAGCAGCACGCCGGCCACCAGTTCACGCACCGTGCGACCCCGAGAAATACGCGCGATGAACATGCCCACAAATGGCGCCCAGGAAATCCACCAGGCCCAGTAGAACAAGGTCCACAGGCCCATCCAGCGTTCGGTCTTGTCGGCGTCGCCTTCGTACACATAGAGGTCGAAGGTTTTCAGCACGATGCCGTTCAGGTAGTCACCCGTGTTCTGCACCAGGCCGTTAAGCAGGTGCAAGGTCGGGCCAAACAGCAGCACGAAGATCAGCAAACCGCTGAACAGCACGATGTTGAGGTTGGACAAACGACGAATGCCGTTTTCCACACCCGACACAGCAGCGATGGTCGCCACGGTGCTCATCACGATGATCACGATCAGCAGGTTGGTGTTGCTGTGCTCCATACCGAACAGGTTTTCCAGCCCGGACGACACTTGCATCGCGCCGATACCGAGGTTGGTCACCAGCCCGAGCAGGGTCACGAACATGCCGAAGCCGTCCACCGCGTGCCCGGCCGCACCTTTCACCCAACGCTCGCCCACCAGCGGGTAAAGTGCCGAGCGCAACGCCAGCGGCTGGTTATGCCTGTACGCAAAATACGCCACGGCCAGGCCGACCAGCGCATAGATCGCCCAGCCATGCAGGCCCCAGTGCAGGAAGGTCAGCTGCAGCGCCTGGCGTGCGGCGCCATTGCTGGCGGCGGCGCCTTCGGGCGGGTTGAAGTAGTGGTCCAGCGGCTCCGAGGCGCCGAAGTACAACAGCGAAATACCGATGCCCGACGAGAACAACATGCCGGCCCAGGCGCCGTAGCTGAAGTCCGGGGTGTCGTCCTTGCTGCCCAGTTTCAATTTACCGTAGGACGAAAACGCCAGGCCGACCACGAACACCAGGTAAGCGGCGATGACCACCATGTAGTACCAGCCAAAGCTTTTCGACAACCAGGCCTGCGCTACGCCAAGCATGCGCCCGGCCTCCTGCGGGGCGATGATCAGAATGGCGGTCAACAACAGAATCAGCGCGGTGGAGGTGTAAAACACCCAACCGTTGACCCGCACCTTTTCCGGCGGGGTCTTTATAAGAGAGGCAGAACTCATGGCGCAGATGCTCCAGGCAGTGCGAGAGAGAAACACAAGGCAACGGTTATCCCGGGACATCGATTTTTCGGCAGTCGACGGACGGGTGTTATAAAGGCACCGCGAAAATTCCTGAACCCCGCCGAAGCGCTGACAGGCCCTGATACGGCGTGTTTCAAGGGTTTTTGCAGGTGTCATGGGTCGCCGCAAAGAGGCAGTAAATACCCACAGGTAGCGACCATTTGTCGCAGAGCTTATTCTTTGTTGATTGAACGTTCAATCAAAACAAAATAGACTGGCCTTCAAGTCGACGAACGTTCATCGCCCGTCGGCAGGCCTAAGGAGAGGTGCTACATGCCCAAGGTCGGTATGCAACCCATACGCCGCCAGCAGTTGATCGAAGCCACCTTGACGGCCATCGATCAGGTCGGGATGGGAGACGCCAGCATTGCGCTGATCGCCCGTTTGGCCGGTGTCTCGAACGGCATCATCAGTCACTATTTTCAGGACAAGAATGGCCTGATCGCCGCAACGATGCGGTACTTGATGAATGTGCTGATCGAGAACGTTCACGAACGCAGGCTTGCGCTGAAGGACGAAAGCCCACGGGCGCACCTTCGGGTGATCATCGAAGGCAACTTCGACGCCAGCCAGGTCAACGGACCGGCAATGAAAACCTGGCTGGCCTTCTGGGCCACCAGCATGCATCACCCGTCATTGCACAGGTTGCAGCGGATCAACGATCAACGTCTGTATTCCAACCTGTGCTGCCAGTTCCGCCGAGTGCTGCCACTGCCGCATGCACGCAAAGCAGCCAGAGGCCTGGCAGCCCTGATCGACGGTTTGTGGTTGCGCGGCGCCCTGTCGGGAGACGCTTTCGACACGGAACAGGCGCAGCGGATCGCTTACGAATACATGGATTTCCAATTGGCCAAGCAGGTGAGTTAGAGCACACATAACCGCTCAACCCCTGAACTGCTGTCGCTGAGTGTTGCCACACCCATATGGCTCACTTTTCGGCGGTTAACGCCAACCACTTATGCACTTGCGAGGACTTTATGGCCCGTTTCGAACTGCAAAAACTCTACATTGACGGCGGCTACAGCGACGCTGGCAGCGATGCCACCTTCGAAGCCATCAACCCGGCTAACGGTGAAGTTCTCGCCCAAGTGCAGCGCGCTACCAAAGACGACGTTGAACGTGCCGTGGTCAGCGCTGAAAAGGGTCAGAAAATCTGGGCCGCGATGACCGCCATGGAGCGTTCGCGCATCCTGCGCCGTGCCGTCGACATCCTGCGCGAGCGCAACGACGAGTTGGCCGCCCTGGAAACCCTGGACACCGGCAAGCCGTTCTCCGAAACCCAATACGTCGACGTGGTGACGGGCGCTGACGTGCTGGAATACTACGCAGGCCTGGTGCCGGCGATTGAAGGCGAGCAGATCCCGCTGCGTGACACGTCCTTCGTCTACACCCGCCGCGAGCCGCTGGGCGTTGTGGCCGGTATTGGCGCGTGGAACTACCCGATCCAGATCGCCCTGTGGAAATCCGCACCGGCCCTGGCCGCGGGTAACGCGATGATCTTCAAGCCAAGTGAAGTCACTTCGCTGACCACCCTGAAACTGGCTGAGATCTACACCGAAGCCGGCGTTCCAGCAGGCGTGTTCAACGTTCTGACCGGCAGCGGCCGTGAAGTCGGCACCTGGCTGACCGAGCACCCGCGCATCGAGAAAGTCTCGTTCACCGGCGGCACCGACACCGGCAAGAAAGTCATGGCCAGCGCTTCGAGCTCTTCGCTCAAAGAAGTGACCATGGAACTGGGCGGCAAGTCCCCGCTGATCATTTTCGACGACGCCGACCTTGATCGCGCCGCCGACATCGCGATGATGGCCAACTTCTACAGCTCCGGTCAGGTCTGCACCAACGGCACTCGCGTGTTCGTGCCAAAGCACCTGCAAGCAGCGTTTGAAGCCAAGATCGCCGAGCGTGTTGCGCGTATTCGCATCGGCAGCCCGCAAGACGAAAACACCAACTTCGGCCCGCTGGTCAGCTTTGCCCACATGGAAAGCGTGCTGGGTTACATCAGCAAGGGTAAAGAGCAAGGCGCCCGCCTGCTGTGCGGCGGCGACCGCCTGACCGAAGGCGACTTCGCCAAAGGCGCCTTCGTGGCCCCGACCGTGTTCACCGACTGCACCGACGACATGGTCATCGTGCGTGAAGAAATCTTCGGCCCCGTGATGAGCATCCTCACTTACGAGACTGAAGAAGAAGTGATCCGCCGCGCCAACGACACCGACTTCGGTTTGGCCGCAGGCCTTGTGACCAAAGACCTGAACCGCGCCCACCGCGTGATTCATCAGCTGGAAGCGGGTATCTGCTGGATCAACGCCTGGGGCGAGTCCGACGCAAAAATGCCGGTCGGCGGCTACAAGCAATCGGGTGTTGGCCGTGAGAACGGCATCAGCTCGCTGAACAACTTCACCCGCATCAAATCGGTACAGGTTGAGCTGGGCGATTACGCCTCGGTGTTCTAAACCACTGGAATGGCCCCTGTGGCGAGCGGGCTTGGCGAATCGTCGCACCGCCCGCGTTGGGCTGCGAAGCAGCCCCATTCCAGACACCGCCGTCTTTTCAGATAGAACTCGAGCGCTGACTTTGCGACTGCTGCGCAGTCGAACGGGGGACAAGCCCCCTCGCCACAAAAGCAGCCTGAACCAACTTTTAAGAGGGTGCATTTTATGTCCCAAGAATACGATTACATCATTGTGGGTGCCGGCTCCGCCGGTAACACCCTGGCGACCCGTCTGACCGAAGACGAAGGCGTCACCGTTCTGCTGCTGGAAGCCGGCGGCCCTGACTACCGTCTCGACTTCCGTACCCAGATGCCGGCCGCCCTGGCGTTCCCGCTGCAAGGCCGTCGCTATAACTGGGCCTACGAAACCGATCCAGAGCCACACATGGACGGCCGCCGGATGGAATGCGGTCGCGGCAAGGGCCTGGGTGGTTCCTCGCTGATCAACGGCATGTGCTACATCCGTGGCAACGCCATGGACTATGACAACTGGTCGAAACTGCCAGGTCTGGAAGACTGGACCTACCTCGATTGCCTGCCGTATTTCCGCAAGGCCGAAACCCGCGACATCGGCCCGAACGATTGGCACGGCGGCGATGGCCCGGTCAGCGTGACCACGCCCAAAGCCGGCAACAACCCGCTGTTCCAAGCGATGGTTGAAGCAGGCGTACAGGCCGGTTACCCGCGTACCGAAGACTTGAACGGCTACCAGCAAGAAGGCTTCGGCCCGATGGACCGTACCGTCACGCCTAACGGCCGTCGCGCCAGCACCGCGCGCGGTTATCTGGACACGGCTAAAAAGCGTTCGACTCTGACCATCGTCACCCACGCCCTCACCGACAAAGTCTTGTTCGAAGGCAAGCGTGCCGTCGGCGTGCGTTACCTGATCGGCGCCGCTGAAGAGCGTGTTGAAGCCCGCGCGCGCAAAGAAGTGTTGGTGTGCAGCGGCGCCATTGCTTCGCCGCAACTGCTGCAACGCTCCGGCGTCGGCCCGGCCAAGCTGCTGGAAAGTCTCGATATCCCGGTGGTCCACGACCTGCCCGGTGTCGGCGAAAACCTGCAGGATCACCTTGAGCTGTACCTGCAATATGCATGCACCCAACCTGTCTCGCTGTACCCGTCGCTGCTCTGGTACAACCAGCCGGCGATCGGTGCCGAGTGGCTGTTCAACGGCACCGGTATCGGCGCCAGCAACCAGTTCGAAGCCGGCGGTTTTATCCGTTCGCGTCCGGAATTCGAATGGCCGAACATCCAGTACCACTTCCTGCCGGTGGCGATTAACTACAACGGCAGCAAGGGTGTGAAAGAGCACGGCTTCCAGGCGCACATGGGTTCCATGCGTTCGCCGAGCCGTGGCCGCGTGCACCTGAAGTCGAAGAACCCACGGGACTACCCGAGCATCCTCTTCAACTACATGGCCACCGAGCAGGACTGGCAGGAATTCCGTGACGGCATACGCCTGACCCGCGAAATCATGCAACAGCCGGCACTGGACCAGTACCGTGGTCGCGAAATCAGCCCCGGTATTGAAGTGCAAACCGATGAACAGCTGGACACGTTCATCCGCGAGCACGCCGAAACCGCGTACCACCCGTCCTGCTCGTGCAAGATGGGCACCGACGAGATGGCGGTGGTGGATGGCGAAGGCCGCGTGCACGGCATGCAAGGCCTGCGCGTTGTGGATGCGTCGATCATGCCGATCATCACCACCGGCAACCTGAACGCGCCAACGATCATGATCGCCGAGAAAATCGCCGACAAGATCCGCGGCCGCCAGCCGCTGCCGCGCAGCACCGCCGACTACTACGTGGCAGGCGATGCGCCAGTGCGTGGCAAGCCGCTGCGTGAAGTGGGCCCGTTGGCGCAGTAACTGATACACCGCTAAACCTTGTGGCGAGCGGGCTTGCCCGCGTTGGGCTGCGCAGCGGCCCCAAAAATCTTGGGAGCGCTTCGCACTCCAGCGGGAGCAAGCTCCCTCGCCACAATCCTTCATCTGCCACAAATGCTTGCCTCTCCTTGATCAGCTCACCAGCCCAGGCCTACTCTGTCTGCCTGCCCGCGACGAGCCGCCCACAAGGAAGGCCCCATGTTCGACAAACACGCCACACTCAAACAGCATTTCAGTGCCCTGCGCACCCGTGCCGAGTTCTTCTCGCTGCGCTACGTTCGCGAATCCGGCCAGTACCTGTCGGTACGCAAAAACGTCGCCGAACCGCCCCACCTGAACCACGACGAAGGCGCGATGCTCACCGTGCGCCTCAACGGTGTGGAAGCCTACGCCGCGACCAACGACATTTCCCTGACGGGCCTGCAAGCCGCCCTTGAGCGTGCCGAACACCAAGCCCGGCAGATCAAGCCCCACGCCTTGCTCGACCTGCGCGACCAGCACGTCTCCAGCGACGTGGCCGACTACCTGTCGCCCGACCTCGACCAGCCCTTCCCGTCCCTGAGCGACTGCTACCACTTGCTCGGCAGCGAATCGGCCGCCGTGCCCAAAGACGAGCGCCTGGTGAACTGGGAAGTCAGCCTGGGCCTGACCCACGTCGAGCAGATCTACCTCAACAGTGCCGGCGCCGAACTGCGCCAGGCCCAGCGCTTTGTATTCCCCGGCGTCAACGTCACCGCCTACGACGGCAATGACAGCCAGACCCGCACCCTGGGTGGCAGCAACTTCGGCCAGCAAGGTGGCTTTGACGTGATCAGCCGCTTTGGCCTGGTGGGCGCCGCGCCGCGCATCGCCGACGAAGCCTTGCAACTGCTGCTCGCGCCGAACACACCCCACGGCCCGCGCGACCTGTTGTTGATGCCCGACCAGATGATCCTGCAGATCCACGAGTCCATCGGCCACCCGCTGGAACTCGACCGCATCCTCGGTGACGAGCGCAATTACGCCGGCACCAGTTTTGTGAAAGCCAGCGACTTCGGCCACCTGCAATACGGCTCGCCGTTGCTCAATGTGACCTTCGACCCGGATATCCCCGAACAGCTCGCCAGCTACGGCCATGACGACGAGGGCAGCGCCGCCAGCAAGCAATTCCTGATCCGCGAAGGGCTTTTGCTCAAACCCTTGGGCGGTGCGTTGTCGCAGTTTCGTTCGGGCATGAGCGGCGTGGCCAACAGCCGCGCCAGCAGCTGGAACCGCCCGCCGATCGACCGCATGGCCAACCTGAATATCGAGGCCGGCGACAAGAGCCTGCAACAACTGGTCGGCGGCATCGAAAACGGCATTCTGATGTCGACCAACCGTTCGTGGTCCATCGACGATGCGCGCAACAAATTCCAGTTCGGCTGCGAATGGGGCCAACTGATCGAAAACGGCGAACTCAAGGGCGTGGTGAAAAACCCGAACTACCGCGCGATTTCCGCGCAGTTCTGGCGCAACCTCAGCGCCGTCGGCGACGCCAGCACCTTCAAGGTGTTGGGCACGCCGAACTGCGGCAAGGGCGAGCCGAACCAGGTGATCCGCGTCGGCCACGCCTCGCCGGCCTGTGTGTTCAGTAACGTCGACGTATTTGGGGGAGATGCCTGATGACTAACTTCAAGGCACTGGTGAGTTGGCTCAAAGAAGCCGTCACCGACAAGGAACAATTTCACTTGGGCTACGCCGATGAAGCCTCCGAGTTCGTGCGTTTCAACCATGCTCAGGTGCGTCAGGCCGGGCAGGTACAACAGGCCAGTCTCAACCTTAAACTGATCGACGGCGGCCGCCACGCAGACTTGGGCATCACCCTGTCCGGCGAGCCGGAACTGGACCGCCAGCGCCTCGCCGATGGCCTGCAACAATTGCGCGAAACGCTGCCATTGCTGCCGCAGGACCCGTACCTGCTGCTCAATCACAACGCCTGGCAGAGCAACAACGAACAGACCCGGCCCTTGCCGGAACTGGCCCGGGTACTGGAAGACATCAGCCGCGCCGCCGACGGCGTGGACATGGTCGGCTTCTACGCCGCCGGCCCGATCACCCGTGGCTTTGCCAGCTCCGACGGCGCGTTTGGCTGGCACCGCGCGAACAGCTTCAACTTCGATTTCAGCCTGTTCCACGCCAATGGCGAGGCGGTAAAAGCCAGCTACGCCGGGCACACTTGGGACAGCGCCGAGTTCGCTGCGCGCTTCCAGCAGGCCCGCGAGCAGCTCGAATTTCTCGGCCGCCCATTGCACCCACTGGCGCCCGGCCAATACCGTGCCTACCTCGCCCCGGCGGCACTGGAAGAAATTTTCAGCATCATCACCTGGGGTGGCTTTTCCGCCCAGGCCATCGCCAGCAAAGGCAGCTCGCTGCAAAAGCTCTACGCCGGTGAGCAATCGCTGAGCCCGTTGGTGACGGTCAACGAGCAGATCAGCGGCTCGTTGAGCCAGGCATTTTCCACCGAAGGCTACCCGCGCGGTGACGTCACGCTGATCAAGGCCGGCAAGGCCGAGGGCCAGTTGATCAACTCGCGCAGCGCCGCCGAATACGGCCTGAGCACCAACGGCGCCAGCAGTGATGAATCCCCCAGCGCCTTGCAAGTGGCGGCGGGCAATTTGGCCCAGGCCGATATCCTCAAGCAACTGGGCACCGGGCTGTACATCAGCAACCTGTGGTACCTGAACTACTCCGACCTGCCCGCCGCCCGCCTGACCGGCATGACCCGCTTCGCGACGTTCTGGGTGGAAGACGGCGAGATCAAGGCGCCGGTCAGCACCATGCGCTTTGATGACAGTGTGTACAGCCTGCTGGGTTCGCAGCTGGAAGCGCTGACGGCGGAGCGCGAGCTGTTGTTGTCGGCGAGTACCTATAGCCAGCGCAATACCGCTTCCAATCTGCTGCCCGGCGCGCTGGTCAAGCGCCTCACGCTTACCTTGTAAACAACCACTTGCCCCGTCTTGTGTGGGGCTGACTTGTGTGGGAGCTGGCTTGCCTGCGATAGCATCACTGCGGTGCTACTGAGATACCGAGGTGTCTGCATCGCAGGCAAGCCAGCTACCACACAAGCCCTCTCCCACACTGTTTTGTGTTGATTTCCGACATCCCGCTTTACCCCTTCCTACCGCAAAATCTCATCTAACACTTATCACCGCTCGGCCTGTTGTCGCCTGTAAAAAACCTCGCTATAACGGTTAGTGGCATTCCGCCACCTAAACCCGCGTGCGCGCGTGTGTGTGCACGACCTTGCCCAGGATAGGGCAAGCTGGAGCGTTGACATGAATCATGGAAGTTTTGTCATTCACAGGCTGTTCAAGCACTACAACGTTCACATCGAAAGACTGGGTAACGACCCGAGCAAAAAAACCGTCCTGCTGGTCAACGGAGCCCTCTCCACCACCCGCTCATTTGCCCGCACCAGCAAATGCCTGGCGGAACACTTCAATGTGCTGCTGTTCGACCTGCCGTTCTCCGGCTACTCCCGCGAACACAACGCCGACCTCGACCTGGTGACCAAAGACGACGAGGTGCAAATCCTCAGGGCGCTGGTGGAGCGTTTTGAGGTCAACCACTTGGTGTCAGCCTCTTGGGGCGGCATCTCCACGCTGCTGACCCTGGCCCACAACCCGCCCTCCATCGAAAGCTCAGTGGTGATGGCGCTGGCGCCCAACCTTAACCAAGCCATGCTCGACTACGTGGAACGGGTGCGCGTGCTGATCGAGGCCGATGACAAATCCGCCGTCGGCCATTTGCTCAACGAGACGGTGGGCAAGTTCCTGTCACCGCGCCTCAAGCGCAACAACCATCGGCACCTGTCGAACATGGCCACCACCGAGTATCGCCAGGCGCGCTTTCATATCCATCAGGTGCTGGCCCTGGGCGATGGCAACTACTTGCCGACCCTCAAACAGATCGAAACGCCCGTGCATTTCCTCAACGGCACGCTGGATGAATACACCCCCGCCGCCGATGCGCAGTTGTTTAAAAGATACGTGGGCCGCAGCACGTTTGCGGTCGCCGAACATACCGGGCATTTACTGGATTTGGAGTCTCGCGAAGCCGCGTTGTCGGTACACCGGGCGCTGTTGGATTTTCTGGTGGGAGAGCACGCAACGTTGTCGGACTTAGACGAACAGCCAGTGGGAAAAGGAGTGACGGATGGCGCATAATCGCCAACACATAGCCTGCTAACAAAAGGTTCTCCATGCCGAATCCCGTCCCGCTCGATGCCAAGACCGCCCGCTGGTTACCCTGGGTCGTGGCGATTGCCTTCTTCATGCAGTCTCTGGACGGGACGATTCTCAACACGGCGCTGCCGGCCATGGCCCGGGACCTCGCGGAAAACCCGCTGCGCATGCAAGGGGTGGTGATCGCTTACATGCTCACCGTCGCCTTGCTGATCCCGGCGTCGGGCTGGGTAGCCGACCGCTTCGGCACCAAGAAGATCTTCTTTGGCGCAATCATGCTGTTCAGTATTGGCTCGCTGCTGTGCGCCCTGTCCAGCAGCTTGACCATGCTGGTGGGCGCGCGGGTGATTCAGGGCTTGGGCGGCGCCCTGATGTTGCCGGTCGGGCGATTGGTGGTACTGCGCGCCTATCCCCGCTCCGAACTGGTGCGCATCATGGGCTTCATCACCATTCCCGGCCTGCTCGGGCCTTTGCTCGGCCCGACGATGGGCGGCTGGATGGTGCAATACCTGACCTGGCACTGGATCTTCCTGATCAACCTGCCGGTGGGCATGATCGGCTGCTACGCCGTGTGGAAACTCATCCCCGACCTGCGCGGCAGCGAGCGCACGCGCTTTGACAGTATGGGCTTCCTGCTGTTTGGCGCGGCGATGGTGCTGATCACCATTGCCATGGAAGGCTTGGGCGAACTGCACCTGCCGCACCTGCGGGTGATGTTGCTGCTGTTCGGCGGGCTGGCGTGCCTGGCGGCGTATTGGCTGCGCGCCGGGCATATCGATAACCCGCTGTTTTCGCCGGTGCTGTTCAAGACGCGCACCTTTGCCGTGGGTATTCTTGGCAACCTGTTTGCGCGGCTGGGCAGCGGCGCATTGCCGTTTCTGGTGCCATTGCTGTTGCAGGTGGCGCTGGGTTATTCGCCGTCGGAAGCGGGCATGAGCATGTTGCCGTTGGCGGCAGCGGCGATGTTTGCCAAGTCCATTGCGCGCACGCTGATCGAACGCCTGGGCTACCGCGTGGTGCTGACCGGCAACACGCTGTTGCTGGGCATCATGCTCGCCAGCATGGGCCTGGTCAGCGAGCACACACCCTACCCGCTGCTGCTGTGCATGCTGGCAGTGTTGGGGGCGGTCAACTCCCTGCAATTTACCGCGATGAACACCGTCACCCTCATCGACCTCGACGACGCCCAGGCCAGCAGCGGCAACAGTTTGCTGTCGGTGGTCGCGCAATTGTCCTTGAGCCTCGGCGTAGCCTGCGCCGGTGCGCTGCTCGGCGGGTTCACCCTGGAGACCGGCAACGATGGCGTGGAAAGCGTGCTCGGCGCCTTCCAGCTGACCTTCCTAACCGTGGGCATCATGGCGATGCTGGCAGCGGCGATCTTCCTGCAACTGTCGCCTACAGACGGCAAACGGGTGGTCAGCCGCGAGCACGATATCGAGCATTAACAGGCTTCTCGTCTAGAACTTGCGGGGAAAATCCCACAGGACTGGTACACTGCGCGACATTTTGTTTTGCAGAGCCAGTCCCGTGACTACCATCGCCACCGCTTTTAATACTTTGCCCCTGTCCGCCGCCATGCTGGCTAACCTCGACTCGCTGGGTTATGTCGAGATGACGCAGATCCAGGCGCAAAGCTTGCCGGTGATCCTCAAGGGGCTGGACCTGATTGCCCAGGCCAAGACCGGCAGCGGCAAGACCGCCGCCTTCGGCATCGGCCTGTTGAACCCGATCAACCCGCGCTACTTCGGTTGCCAGGCGCTGGTGATGTGCCCGACCCGTGAGCTGGCCGACCAGGTTGCCAAGGAAATCCGCCGGCTGGCGCGTGCCGAAGACAACATCAAGGTGCTGACCCTGTGCGGCGGCGTGTCCCTCGGCCCGCAGATCGCCTCGCTGGAACACGGCGCCCACGTCATCGTTGGCACTCCGGGCCGCATCCAGCAGCACCTGCGTAAGGGCTCGCTGGTACTTGATGGCCTGAACACGCTGATCCTCGACGAAGCCGACCGCATGCTCGACATGGGCTTCTACGACGCCATCGAAGACATCATCAGCAAGACCCCGCCGCGCCGCCAGACCCTGCTGTTCTCGGCCACCTACCCGGTGAGCATCAAGCAGCTGGCCTCGAAATTCATGCGCGCGCCGCAGCAAGTGAAAGCCGAAGCGTTCCACTCCGACGACCAGATCGAGCAGCGTTTCTACGAGATCTCGCCGGAAGAACGCATGGACGCCGTGACCAAGGTATTGGCGCACTTCCGCCCGGCCTCCTGCGTGGCGTTCTGCTTCACCAAGCAGCAAGTGCAGGAAACCGTGGATCACCTGACGTCCAAGGGCATTTCAGCCGTCGGCCTGCATGGCGACCTGGAACAGCGCGACCGTGACCAGGTGCTGGCGATGTTCGCCAACCGCAGCACCTCGGTACTGGTTGCCACCGACGTGGCTGCGCGTGGCCTGGACATTGACTCGCTGGACATGGTGATCAACGTCGAACTGGCCCGTGACTCGGAAATCCACATTCACCGCGTGGGCCGTACTGGCCGTGCCGGTGAGACGGGCATCGCGATCAGCCTGGTCGCGCCGTCCGAAGCACACCGCGCCCAAGCCATCGAGCAACTGCAGAAGTCGCCGTTGAACTGGGACCAACTGGACAACCTCAAGCCGCAAAGCGGTGGCCCGTTGCTGCCCGTGATGAGCACCCTGTGCATCGCCGCCGGCCGTAAAGACAAGGTTCGCCCAGGCGATATTCTCGGCGCACTGACCGGTGACGCCGGCATTCCGGGTGCTCAGGTTGGCAAGATTGCGATCTTTGATTTCCAGGCATTTGTGGCAGTTGAACGCGGGATCGCCAAGCAGGCGCTGCAGCGTTTGAACGACGGCAAGATCAAAGGCCGCTCGTTGCGCGTGCGTATCCTGTAACGATCTCCCCCTTCAATGGAGATCTAGTGTGGGAGGGGGCTTGCTCCCGATGGCGGCCTGTCAGTGGGTATATTTCTGACTGACACACTGCCATCGGGAGCAAGCCCCCTCCCACATTTAACTGTATTCCAAATCAGAAAATGTATGAGGACACCGCTGTGCGCTCGACCGAAGTTGTGATCATTGGCGCCGGCGCCGCAGGTTTGATGTGTGCACTGACCGCCGCCGGGCGTGGGCGCAAGGTGATGTTGATCGACCACGCCAACAAGGCCGGCAAGAAGATCCTTATGTCGGGCGGTGGCCGCTGCAATTTCACCAACCTGTACACCGAGCCGGCCAATTTCCTCTCGCACAACCCGCACTTCTGCAAGTCCGCCCTGGCCCGCTACACACAGTGGGATTTCATCGGGCTGGTGGCCAAGCACGGCGTGCCGTACCACGAGAAGAAACTCGGCCAGCTGTTCTGCGACAACAAGTCCAGCGACATCCTCGGCATGCTGCTCGACGAATGCATCCAGACCGGCGTGAGTATGCACCTGGACACTTCGATCGAAGAAATTGCCAAAGTCGAGGGTGGCTACCAGTTGCAGACCACCTTGGGCGAACTGCGCTGCGAATCCCTGGTGATCGCCACGGGCGGCCTGTCGATTCCGACCCTGGGCGCCACAGGTTTTGGTTATCAAGTGGCCAAACAGTTCGGCCACGAATTGCTGCCAACCCGCGCCGGGTTGGTGCCGTTCACCATCACTGACCAGCTCAAGGATATGTGTGGCGAATTGTCCGGCACGTCTGTGGACTGCCTGGTGACCTGCAACGACCAGAGCTTTCGCGAGAATATCCTGTTCACCCACCGCGGCCTCAGCGGCCCGGCGATCCTGCAGATTTCCTCTTACTGGGAACCCGGCGACACGGTGCAGATCAACCTGCTGCCCGATCACGACGCTCACGACTGGCTGCAACAGCAACAGGCAGAACGCCCGAACAGCGAGCTGAAAACCCTGCTGGGCGAAATCTTCACCAAGAAGATGGCCAACCTGCTGGCAGAGACCTGGTTCGTGTCCAAGCCGATGAAGCAATACACCCACGCCGAAATCGCCGACATCGCGCAAAAACTCGGCAGTTGGCAGTTGGTACCGGCGGGCACCGAGGGCTATCGCACCGCCGAAGTGACACTGGGCGGGGTGGACACGCAGGAAGTGTCGTCCAAGACCATGGAATCGCTGAAAAGCCCGGGGCTGTACTTTATTGGTGAAGTGCTGGATGTGACCGGTCACCTGGGCGGGTTCAATTTTCAGTGGGCCTGGGCCTCAGGCTACGCCGCCGCGCAATACGCCTGAACAAACCGGATCAAAAAATGTGGGAGCGGGCTTGCTCGCGAATGCGGTGGTTCAGTCAAAGATGTGCCGACTGACACTCTGCATTCGCGAGCAAGCCCGCTCCCACATTTTTATTTGTAGTGTGCCAGGAATATTTTGCTGGCAGATGTGATCGCCACGCTTGCCGTGACGTCACTGATGGCTCAATTTAGCGGCATTGTCCCGGAAGACTCCAGACTTCATGTCATCGACCTCATTCAAGCAGTCCATGCGGCGCCTGTGGGCGCTGGATAAATTCAGTTACAGCGTACGGGTATTCATCGCCCTCACCGGCAGCATGGCGCTGTGCTGGTACCAGAATGAAATGAGGTTGCTGATCCCGCTGTTCCTGGGGATTATCGCCAGCGCCCTGGCCGAGACCGATGACAGTTGGCAAGGCCGCCTCAATGCCTTGGCGGTGACGCTGGTGTGTTTCAGTGTCGCCGCACTGTCAGTGGAGCTGCTGTTCCCTTACCCCTGGATCTTCGCAATCGCCCTGGCCCTGGCCAGCTTCTGCCTGACCATGCTCGGCGCCCTGGGCGAGCGTTATGGCGCGATTGCTTCAGCGACGCTGATTCTGTCGGTGTACACCATGATCGGCGTGGACCAGCGCGGCGGCGAGGTCACTGATTTTTGGCACGAGCCGCTGCTGCTGGTGGCCGGTGCCGCGTGGTACGGCGTGTTGTCGGTGCTGTGGCAGGCGCTGTTTTCCAACCAGCCGGTGCAGCAAAGCCTGGCGCGCCTGTTTCGCGAATTGGGGCGTTACCTCAAGCTCAAGTCCTCTTTGTTTGAACCGATCCGCCAACTGGATGTGGAAGCGCGCCGCCTGGAACTGGCCCAGCAAAACGGCCGTGTGGTCGCAGCGCTGAATGCGGCGAAGGAAATCATTCTGCACCGCGTAGGCAATGGCCGACCGGGCTCGAAGGTCAGCCGCTACTTGAAGCTGTACTTCCTCGCCCAAGACATCCACGAGCGCGCCAGCTCGTCGCACTACCCGTATAACGCGCTGGCGGAAGCCTTCTTCCACAGCGACGTGCTGTTCCGCTGCCAGCGCCTGCTGCGCCAGCAAGGCAAGGCCTGCCAGGCGCTGGCCGAGTCGATCCAGCTGCGCCAGCCGTTTATCTATGACGACAGTTTCGCCGAAGCCCTGGGCGACCTGAACGCCTCGCTGGAACACCTGCGCATCCAGAGCAACCCCGCATGGCGCGGCCTGCTGCGCTCGTTGCGCGCGCTGGCGGCGAACCTGTCCACACTCGACCGCCTGCTCGGCGACGCCAGCAACCCCGACTCCCTCGCCGATGCCACCGACAGCAGCCTGCTGGACCGTGCACCGCGCAACTTCAAGGAGATGTGGACACGCCTGCGCACCCAGCTGACGCCAACGTCCTTGCTGTTTCGCCACGCCCTGCGCCTGCCGCTGGCGCTGAGTATCGGCTATTGGATGGTGCACTTGATCCACCCTTCTCAGGGCTACTGGATCATCCTCACCACCCTGTTCGTGTGCCAACCGAACTACGGCGCCACCCGGCGCAAGCTTGGCCAGCGGATCATCGGCACGGCCATCGGCCTGACCATCGCCTGGGCGTTGTTCGACCTGTTCCCCAACCCGCTGGTGCAATCGATGTTCGCCATCGCCGCCGGCCTGGTGTTCTTTATCAACCGCACCACGCGCTACACCCTGGCCACCGCGGCAATTACCTTGATGGTGCTGTTCTGCTTCAACCAGGTGGGCGACGGTTACGGGCTGTTCCTGCCACGCCTGTTTGATACCTTGCTGGGCAGCCTGATCGCAGGCCTGGCGGTGTTCCTGTTCCTGCCCGACTGGCAAGGCCGCCGCCTGAACAAGGTGCTGGCCAATACCCTCACCTGCAACAGCATCTACCTGCGGCAAATCATGCAGCAATACGCCGCCGGCAAGAGCGACGACCTGGCCTACCGCCTGGCGCGGCGCAACGCGCACAACGCCGATGCGGCGCTGTCCACCACCCTGGCCAATATGCTGATGGAGCCGGGGCATTTTCGCAAAGAGGCGGACGTGGGCTTCCGCTTCCTGGTGCTGTCGCACACCTTGCTCAGTTATTTGTCTGGGCTGGGCGCGCACCGGGAAACGCAATTGCCGGCTGAAGTGCGCGAGCATTTGATCGAAGGCGCGGGTAATTCCCTGGCGGCAAGCATTGATGAAATCGCCACGGGGCTGGCGAACAAGCAGCCGATTGCGATTCAGAGTGATGCTGAAGAAGCGTTGGCGGCGGACCTGGAGCAGATGCCGGATGAGATCGATGAAGGGCAGCGGCTGGTGCAGACGCAGCTGGCGTTGATTTGCCGGCAGTTGGGGCCGTTGCGCACGCTGGGGGCGCATTTGATCAAAGACACCAGCGCGGCTTGAATCGCTATCGCGGGCAAGCCAGCTCCCACATTTGAACGTATTCGCAATTCAACAGGTGGGAGCTGGCTTGCCTGCGATGGGGCCCTGAAGAACCCTACATCCCATGGGCCTTCATCAACCGCGCATAACTGCCATCAACCTTCATCTTCGCAATCTCCCGGTCGAAACCGGCAACGATCTGCGCATGCTCAGGGTGCTTCAAACTGACCAAAATATGCAGGCTGTTCTCACTCAACGGCTTGTCCAGAAACTCCACCGTATTGCGCACCCGCAGTGACTCGCGGGCCAGGTAATACCGGGCAACGTATTCATCTTCCAACGTCAGCCGAACACGTTGCGCCGCGAGCATGCGCACGGCCATGGCGAAGTTATGCACAGGGACTTTCTTTAATTGCGTGTCTTGGTCAAACGGCGCCGAATAAGCATAGCCGCGCACCACAGCAATGGACTCGTCGTGCAGTTGTTCCAGGTTCTGATAATCGATGGGGTCATCGCGGCGCTTGATAAAGCGCACGCGGTTCAGCAGGTACTCGCCGGAAAACTGCCCCAGCTGTGTGCGGGCGTCGTCGTACCACGCGTTAACCAGCACATCGTAGCGGCCATCACCTACGCCCATCAGCGCACGCGCCCAGGGCACCTGCTCGAAATCGCTGGCGTACCCGGCGCGGGCCAACGCCGTGGTGACGATATCGGTGGCCAACCCGCCATTGATCAAGGTGGCATCGGTAAAGGGAGGCCACGCATCTGCTACCAGGCGCAAACGTTGTGCGAAAGCGGGTTGGGCCACTAGTAACAGTGCGATCAAAGCAACGGCACGAGAAAATCGCGGCATGCTCAAGGTCCTTGGCGGGCAGGCGATGGCCTGATAACAGTAGCTCATCCATGAGCTTTTACTGGAGATTACACAAAGAAGTCCGCGCCGATAGGGCTGAATGGTGGCGAATTGACGCCATTCACAAAAATGCTCAATTTAGACAGAGATGCCCGTCGCGCTTACTATCGGCACAGGCATTCACAAGAGAACACACCATGACCGTTGAATGGGTCTGCAAACATCACGTTGAGTTGGGCAAGGAACAGCTGTACGCCATTCTGCGTTTGCGCAACGAGGTGTTCGTCGTCGAACAGAAATGCGTTTATCAGGACCTCGACGGGCAGGACCTGTCGAGTGACACTCACCACCTGATGGCCTGGCAAAACGATGAACTGTTGGCGTACCTGCGCCTGCTGGACCCGCAGACTCAAGGCGGTGATGTGGTGATTGGCCGGGTCATCGTGGCGCCGGTGGCGCGCGGCACCGGGCTGGGCCATCAGATGATGGAAGAAGCCCTCAAGCAAATAGAAGATATCTGGCCCGAGACGGAGATTTTTCTATCAGCCCAGGCGCATTTGCAGGGGTATTACGGGCGCTATGGGTTTGTAGCGGCGGGTGAGGAATACCTGGAGGATGATATTCCACACATTGGTATGCGCCGGGCTTGAGGGCCTCTTCGCGAGCAAGCCCGCTCCCACATTGGATCGGGTTCACACGGTCAACATGTGGGAGCGGGCTTGCTCGCGAAAGCGTCCGCCCAGTCACCGCCAAATTCAGGGATACCCCAACACCTGCTTGATCACCGCCAGGTTCGCCTCGATCCACCGCCGATCAATCGCCCCCCAACTGCGAATCCGATAGTGCCCGGCATGGTTGCGGGCACCGTCTTCCTGTTCGAATTCACACACAATATCCAGGTCGGCCAGCGCCGCAATGGTGTCCTGCGCCGTGCGCCGGGGCATGCCGGTGGCGTCGGTCAACGCCGGCACGCTGCTCGCCAATTGGCTGTCAATCAAGTACGCCACGTACAGGCGGCGGTAGAAGCTGCTCTTGGTCTTGCTCACGTCCATGGTCGGTCGCCTGATGAGTTAGGGCTTGCCCTGCAAGTCGCGATACGTGAGGTACACCCGCAGGTCAAATTCCACCTGGTGGTAGCCCGGCATCATGTATTCGCAGAGTTTGTAGAAGGCCTTGTTGTGGTCCGATTCCTTGAAGTGCGCCAGTTCGTGAACCACGATCATGCGCAAAAACTGCGGCGCGGCCTCCTTGAACAGTGAGGCAATGCGAATCTCTTTCTTGGATTTGAGATTACCGCCCTGCACCCGCGAAATCGTGGTGTGCAGGCCAAGGGCGCGATGGGTCAGGTCGAGGCGGTTGTCGAACAGCACTTTGTCGATGGCTGGCGCATTGCGCAGGTGTTCCTGCTTCAGGGCCTGCGCGTAGCTGTACAACGCCTTGTCGCTTTGCACCCCATGGCGCTCGGGGTAACGCTGCTCCAGATATGCGCCCAACTGGTCCTTGGCGATCAGTTGGCGCACTTGTTCCTGAAGCGCTGCGGGATAGGCCTGGAGGTATTTCAGCGCGGTCATGGGGTCTGCAACACGGTTGGAATGGGCGCCAGTGTAGCGAATTCAAAGCAGACGAGGGTGGGACCAGGTGACCATTTCCTCCGCCATCAACGGCTGCGCCGCCCACGGCCCCTGTGCAAACGAGCAACCATTGGCCTTGAGCCAGCGAGCTTGTTCAAGGGTTTGCACGCCCTCGGCAATCACCACCACATCAAAATGCCCACACAGTTGAATGATGCTGCGGGCCATCGCCGCATCCCGCGTAGAGCCCGGCAGGCGAGCCACCAGTTGCGGGTCAAGCTTGAGCGTATCGAATTCCAGGTCGCGCAGATGGGCCAGGGAGCAGTGCCCCAACCCGAAGTCATCCAGGGCGATCCGGATGCCAATCTGACGCAACAACTTGAGCTGCTTGGCCGACTCATCCCGGTTACTCATCAGGCTGTCTTCGCTGATTTCCACCTCCAGTTGCCGGCCCTGCAACCCATGTCGTTCAAGGACCTGCTGCAGTTGAGTGGCCAGGTTGGGCATGTTGAACTGGCTGCTGCTCAGGCTCACGCTCAGCACCAACTCTTCATCGAATGTGGTTTGCCAGGCCTGACGCTGGGCCGCCACTTGCTGGTAGATCCACGCGCTCAACTGGCTGATGAGCCGCGCCTCTTCCAGCAACGGCAAGAACAGCCCCGGCGGCACATCGCCGACGCTGGGGTGCTGCCAGCGCAGCAACGCCTCGACGCCGCGCAAGCGTCCGTCCTCGAGCGATACCTGGGGCTGGTACACCAGGGTGAAATCCTTGTTCTGGATAGCGGTGCGCACGCTGTCTTCAAGCATCAAACGCGAGCGGGCGCGGCCGTTCATTTCCTGATCGTAGTAGCGATATTGCTGACGCCCGGCGCGTTTGGCTTCGTACATGGCGATGTCCGCTGCGCGCAGCAGGCCATTCAAATCCGAGCCACAGTCCGGGAACGTTGCAATGCCGATACTGGCGCCAAGCATCACATCCAGGCCGTCGACCTGCTGGCACACCGACACGCGCTCGATCAGTTTTTCCGCAATCTTTGCCGCCTGTTCCGGGAACTCCAGCTCCAGCAACGCGGTAAATTCATCACCGCCCATGCGCCCCAGAATGTCGTAGGAACGCAAACACGCCTGCATCTGCTCCGAAACCCAGCGCAATACCCGGTCACCCGCGTCGTGACCCAACGAATCGTTGACCCGCTTGAACCCGTCGAGGTCCAGGTACAACAGCACCAGCGCATTTCCGTTACGTTCGCTGCGCAGCAGGGTGTTCTCCACGGCCTGGTGGAAACCGCGCCGGTTCAACAACCCGGTCAGCGGGTCGGTCACGGCCTGGAACTCCAGTTGCTGGTGCAGGTGGCGCACCTCGGACATGTCCAGCACCGTGACCACCATCGCATGCTGCTCGGCGGGCAACGGTGCGCAGGACAACGCTACTGGCACTTGCTGGCCACGGCCGGTGCGCAAAATAGCGTCGTGCTGGCGCCACGTCTGGCCTTTGCGATACGCCTCGTACATGGGGAAACTCAGCCAGGCGGGCACGTGGGGTTTTTGCAGGAAACTCAGGAAGCTCTCACCCTGCAACTCCGCCATCGTGGCATTCAGCAGCCGTGAAATGGCCGGGTTGGCGTACTCGATCACACTGCCCTCGCCCACTACCAGAATGCCCTCGGCGGCGTTGTCGAGCACCGAGGCGTTGAAGGCGCGCGCGGACTCCAGGTCATGGCTCAGGCGCTGCAAGGCCCGGCGATTACGCTGGTGCTCGAGCAGAGCCTGCACTTTGGGCTTGAGGATAGTGGGGTCGAACGGTTTGAACAGGTAGTCAATCCCGCCGCTGGCATAGCCTTCCAGCACCGCAGCGGGCGATTGCGCGTTGGCGGTCAGGAAAATAATCGGGGTCATGCGCGTGCGCTGGCTGCCGCGCATCAGCCGGGCGACTTCAAAGCCGTCCATGCCGGGCATCATCACGTCGAGCAGCACCAGGTCCACGTCGTGCTCAAGCAGCAACTCCAACGCCTCCAGGCCTGAGCTTGCGGTGAGTACCTGCCAATCTTCCCGTTGCAAAAGCGCACGCATGCTGATGAGGTTTTCCGGGTAGTCATCGACCACCAGAAGAACCGAACTGCCATCGCCGAGGTGTGGAGCGCAATCCATGCTACGTCTCTTCCTTAAGAAGCTGCACCGGTCATGTCTTATAAAAAGACCGGACAAAAACTGAGGCCTCACTCTAGCCTCGGTTCTAAAAAAGCAGAAGTGACGTCAGTGCCATCATTGCGCCAAAGCTCAGGAAGCCGACTAACGGTAAGGCCCTACAGACCCCGTACCATGGGAAACATGGCTTTTTGGCATTCCGCTGACGCCAATAAATTGCCAGGCAAAGTTTAACAAGTGGTTTAACACGCACTATAAAGAACCTGTCTGGCCCACGGGCCAAAGCCTTCACCTCTGCAATAAGGCCAACGTCATGATCGACCTTTCCACCTGGAACCTGAGCATTCCTGTCGGCTCGCCGCCGGCGACCATCGACACCCCGAAGCTGATGAACGGTTTCAACGACCAGTACTTCCAGGCCGAAGGCAGCAATGTGCAATTCTGGACACCCGTGACCGGCACCCGCACCGAAAACGCTATTTACCCGCGCAGCGAATTGCGCGAAACCTATGCCGATGGCCGCCTGCGCAACTGGACCTACCCGGATGCCGACAACTTTTTGCGCGCCACCCTGACGGTGAATCAGGTGCCCTCCACGGGCAAGGTCGTGATTGGGCAGATTCACGCCTACGACAGCCAGAAGCCGTTGATCAAACTCGAGTACCAGTTCAAGGAAAAAACCCAGTCCGGCAACATCGTCGCCAAGGTGCGCATGCGCCCGGACGACGGCGAAGGCCGCGTGATCACAGTGGCGTCCAATGTGCCGCTGGAAAAAAGCTTCACCTACGTCATCAACCTCAACAAGGCCGGGCTGTTGAGCGTGTATGCCGCTGATGGTGAATGGAACGAGCGCATTGGCGCGGCGTGGGGCGCAAAGCCGTTGTATTTCAAGGCGGGGGTGTATGTGCAGGACAACAGCGGCAACAGCAAGGAAGGCGCGCGGGTAACGTTTGCGAAGCTGGACATTGATCACGAGTGAGCATCGCTCACTATCGTGTAGGTCTTATCCGAACGAACCAGAGATCAATCACTTTTTAGAACACGCCAATGATCCCTGTGGGAGCCGGGCTTGCCCGCGAGGGCGGTGTATCAGGCAACATCTTCAGTGACTGACCCGCCGCCATCGCGGGCAAGCCCGGCTCCCACAGGGGTTCTGCGTCCTACACGGCCGTTGCGACAAGCCAGATGGCCGCTTATAGTTCGCCCCGTCGCTGGCATTGAACAGCGATAGGGTTTCGCAGCCCTAACGATACGTGTGTAACCAAGCATCATGACTGCAACGATGAGCGCTTTTGCGCCCGACGTTTATCTTATGGTGGCTGTGTGTGGGAGACCTTCGGGTCTGCCGGGTTCCTCGTATCCTCGGTCTGCGAACCCGCACACAGCTACCACCCATTCGTTTCGCAGCGAACGGCGGTAGTCCTTTTAGATACGAGGAATATTTGCCATGAAGCCACAACAACCGCCCCGCCGCTTCTACCCCTGCACCGAAACCGCCACCGACTCCGCCGTACTGCTGATCGACAGCGAAGCCCCACTGCCCGACCTCCACGCCTGCCTGCGCGAGCGCCTCAACGCGGCCCTTGAACACCTCAACCTGATGGCCTGCTCCAGCCTGCCGGACTTCGCCGAGCGCGACCTAAATAACGTCGCCAACATTGCACGCATTCTGGTGCAGGACGTGAGCGACGTGTTCCGCGTGATCGAACACCGCGGTTTCGATACACCTGACGCCGCCTGATCAAATCCCGGCCACAAAAAAGCCCGCATCACTGTGGGCTTTTTAATTTCTGGATTAATACACGTCACCCGCAACCTGGCGACGTCCAACCCGCAACTATTTCAAACACCGTTGTGGACGCGGCCCAAAATTAAAAAGCCAAAAACACCCGCCTACCATTCGAAATAAATATAAGTAACTGTCATTTATAACAGGTCACACACAACAATTTACACGCTAGCCTCACAGACGAAACAGGAAAATCTTCACTGAAGAATAAACACGCTCATTCCAAAACTTAAAAACCTCGCACACAGGAACGGTGAATAATATGGGCCAGGATAATCCGAACGGAACTTACACAGGGACCGTAAATGATGCCATTGTGAGCAATGACGCCACCCTGACAATTACTTCATCAGATCCGCAGACAGGCACTATAAGTAAAGCCAGCATGGATTATTCCGGTCTCAAGTTTGAAGTTGATGGCTCTTTCATTTATGAAAACGTAATGGATGAGTCCGCTTTATCCTTAACGCTTCGAGCGCAAGCCGGCGAGCCGGCCAATGTCGTACTCAGTATTACTATGAGATCGCCCGACAGAGATTATTCCAAATTAGACGGTACCGTTAGTGTTGAGGCCGGCGGGCCAGATGCCGGCAAAGCCTACAACATTGCCCTTAAGAAAAGCTGACGCCTTTTCAAATGCAAAAAACCCGCCTTACGACGGGTTTTTTATATCGCTACAACTGTAGTTAATCAGTTGACCTTGGCGTTCAACTCACCTTTCAAGTAACGCTGGTACATCGCTTCCAGCGAGATCGGCTTGATCTTCGAAGCATTACCCGCCGTACCGAAGGCTTCATAACGCGCAATACACACGTCACGCATGGCGGTCACAGTGGCGCCGAAGAATTTACGCGGGTCAAATTCGCTCGGGTTGGTGGCCATCAGGCGACGCATCGCGCCGGTGGAGGCCAGGCGCAGGTCGGTGTCGATGTTGACCTTGCGCACGCCGTACTTGATGCCTTCAACGATTTCTTCAACCGGCACGCCGTAGGTTTCTTTGATGTCGCCGCCGTACTGGTTGATGATCGCCAGCCACTCTTGAGGCACCGAGGAAGAACCGTGCATCACCAGGTGGGTGTTCGGGATGCGCTTGTGGATTTCCTTGATGCGGTCGATGGCCAGCACGTCGCCGGTCGGCGGCTTGGTGAACTTGTAGGCGCCGTGGCTGGTGCCGATGGCGATGGCCAGGGCGTCGACCTGGGTCTTTTTCACGAAGTCGGCGGCTTCTTCCGGGTCGGTCAGCATTTGGCTGTGATCCAGCACGCCTTCGGCGCCGATGCCGTCTTCTTCGCCGGCCATGCCGGTTTCCAGGGAACCCAGGCAGCCCAGCTCGCCTTCAACCGACACGCCGCAGGCGTGAGCCATGGCCACGGTTTGTTGGGTGACGCGTACGTTGTATTCGTAGTCGGTTGGGGTTTTGCCGTCTTCGCCGAGGGAGCCGTCCATCATCACCGAGCTGAAGCCCAGTTGAATGGAGCGCTGGCACACGTCAGGGCTGGTGCCGTGGTCCTGGTGCATGCACACCGGGATGTGCGGGAATTCTTCGATCGCAGCGAGGATCAGGTGACGCAGGAACGGCGCGCCGGCGTATTTGCGGGCACCGGCCGAAGCCTGCACGATCACTGGGGAGTCGGTCTTGTCAGCGGCTTCCATGATGGCGCGCATCTGCTCAAGGTTGTTGACGTTAAAGGCTGGAACGCCGTAGCCGAACTCGGCTGCGTGGTCCAGCATTTGACGCATGCTGATAAGTGCCATTGTGTTGTCTCTCCCGGTAGAGGGTCGTTAATCGTGCAAGCCTGCCGTAGCGGCGGCTGCTATTCAAGTTATTGCAGATCAAGAAGTTAAGGCTTGAGCTGCTGAATCGTTATTGCTGACTCAAATCCCTGTTTGGAACCGAATCATGTGGGAGCTGGCTTGCTGTGGCGAGGGAGCTTGCTCCCGCTGGAGTGCGAAGCGCTCCCAAGATCTTGGGGCCGCTGCGCAGCCCAGCGAGAGCAAGCTCCCTCGCCACACAAGCCTGCTCCCACATTGGATCTCATCAAATTTGAGATCTTATTGGGCTTTACAACCGCGCCCAATCAAATCATCTGTGGCGACCCAGTAAACCAGGCCTTCCTCACCTTTTGTGTGAAACGCCAACTGGCCGTCGCTGTACAGCACGCCCGAGGCGGCAACGTCTTGTTTGAGGCGATACATCTGATCGGAACCGCCGAGGCGTACATCTACCTCGTTGCGGGCCGCATTGGCAAAGCGCCAGTTGACCTCGGCCTTGCTGTCGCAGGTCCAGGTGGTCCACTTGTCGGCAGGCTCTGCCTTGTTGCTGAACATGTTCATGCTGCTGCAACCGGCCAACAAGGCCAGGGCTGCCAGGGCGAAAACGCCTTTCATTGCCAATCCTCGAACGACGGCCCAGGGGCCGCCACTGCTGTCGGTTAGTTGATCAGACCCATCAAGGGCAACCCTGTTCCTGACCGTTGGGCGCGGCGTCGTATTCCTCGAGCCGCTCGTTGCCGATGCGCTTGTTGATCACCGGCATGGTCTCGGCCTGCCAGTCAGCCTGGTAGCAGCTTTTTTTCTGCGAAGGCCCGGGCTTTTCAGCTTCGGGTACCGCGCGTGGCGTGCTGCCGCAGCCGGCCAACAGGCCCGCTGCGATCACCAGTACCAACGACTTGATCATGGGAATGCTCCTTTTCCGGATCACGAGCCTTAGCCTTTGGCTCGGGTTTCCAGGACTTCAACGGCTGGCAGGACTTTGCCCTCGACGAATTCGAGGAATGCGCCGCCACCGGTAGAAATGTAGGAGATCTGGTCAGCAACGCCATATTTATCGATGGCCGCCAGAGTGTCGCCGCCGCCGGCGATGGAGAAAGCCGAGCTTTCGGCGATAGCTTTGGCCAGCACTTTGGTACCGTTGCCGAACTGGTCGAACTCAAATACGCCGACCGGGCCGTTCCACAGGATGGTCTTGGACGACTTCAGCAGTTCGGCGAAGTTGGCCGCGGTTTGCGGGCCGATGTCCAGGATCATGTCGTCGTCGGCCACGTCAGCAATCAGCTTGACGGTGGCTTCAGCGCTTTCAGCGAATTCCTTGGCAACTACCACGTCCACCGGCAATGGCACGCTGACCTTGGCGGCGATGGCGCGGGCGGTGTCGAGCAGGTCCGGCTCAAACAGGGACTTGCCCACCGGGTGGCCGGCTGCGGCCAGGAACGTGTTGGCGATGCCGCCGCCGACGATCAACTGGTTGCAGATGGCGCTCAGGCTGTTGAGCACGTCGAGCTTGGTGGAGACTTTGGAGCCGGCGACGATGGCAGCCATCGGTTGCGCCGGAGCGCCCAGCGCCTTGCCGAGTGCATCCAGTTCAGCTGCCAACAGTGGGCCAGCCGCTGCAACCTTGGCGAACTTGGCCACGCCATGGGTCGAACCTTCGGCGCGGTGTGCGGTGCCGAAAGCGTCCATCACGAACACGTCGCACAGGGCCGCGTATTGCTGGGCCAGTTCGTCGCTGTTCTTTTTCTCGCCCTTGTTGAAGCGCACGTTCTCGAACAACACGATGTCGCCCGGCTTGACGTCAACGCCGCCCAGGTAGTCAGCCACCAACGGCACGTCGCGGCCCAAAGCCTTGCTCAGGTAGTCGGCGACAGGCTTGAGGCTGTTTTCGGCGGAGAACTCACCTTCGGTCGGGCGACCCAAGTGGGAGCAGACCATCACGGCCGCGCCTTTTTCCAGGGCCAGCTTGATGGTCGGCAGCGAGGCCAGGATTCGCGCATCGCTGGTGACAACACCGTCCTTGACTGGGACGTTGAGGTCTTCGCGAATCAGTACGCGCTTACCTTGCAGATCGAGGTCGGTCATCTTCAACACGGTCATGGGTCGCAGTTCCTGAATTGACTTATTTAAAGGGCAGATTTGGATGAGGCGATGTGCAGATAGTGCTCTGCCACGTCGAGCATGCGGTTGGCAAAACCCCATTCGTTGTCGAACCACGCCAGGATGTTCACCAGCCGTGGGCCGGAAACGCGGGTCTGGCTGGCATCGACAATCGCCGAATGCGGGTCGTGATTGAAATCACAACTGGCGTGGGGCAACTCGGTGTAGGCCAACAGGCCTTTGAGCGGGCCGCTGGTGGCGGCGTCGCGCAAGATCCGGTTGACCTCAGTCGCGTCGGTGTCGCTGACGGTTTGCATGGTGATGTCCAGGCAGGACACGTTCACCGTGGGCACCCGTACGGCTTTGGCTTGAATTCGCCCGGCAAGTTCCGGTAACAATCTTTCGATGCCCCGGGCCAGGCCGGTGGACACCGGAATCACTGACTGGAACGCCGAGCGCGTGCGGCGCAGGTCTTCATGGTGATAAGCATCGATCACCGGCTGGTCGTTCATGGCCGAGTGAATCGTGGTGATCGACACGTAATCCAGGCCGATCGCCTGATCCAGCAGGCGCAACAGCGGCACGCTGCAGTTGGTGGTGCAGGACGCGTTGGACACCAGCAGCTCATCGCCGGTCAGGCAATCCTGGTTGATGCCGTAGACGATGGTGGCGTCGACATCCGCCTCGCTGGCCATCGGCTGGGAAAACAGCACACGCGGCGCGCCGGCGTCGAGAAAACGCTGGCCATCGGCACGGGTGTGATAGACACCGGAACATTCCAGCACCAGGTCGACGCCCAGTGCTTGCCAGTCGATGCCTTCGGGGGTAGCACTGCGCAAGACCTGCACGCAGTTGCCATTAATGTGCAGACAGTCGTCTTCAACCCGCACTTCGCCGGGGAAGCGGCCGTGGGTGGAGTCAAAGCGTGTCAGGTATTCGATGCTGGCCATGTCGGCCAAATCATTGATCGCCACAATTTCAAACCCGGCCGCCGCCCCTCGCTCGAACAGCGCACGCAAGACGCAACGACCGATGCGGCCGTAGCCGTTGAGTGCAACTTTGTAGGGACGCGGTTGAGGCATGGGGTTCTCGATTACCTTGGGTAATGGGGTGAATGTGCCGCCGCCTTCGCGAGCAAGCCCGCTCCCACATTCTGACCGCATTCTCATGCTGGAACTCGGTCAAGTGTGGGAGCGGGCTTGCTCGCGAAGAGGCCAGTCCAGCCACCCCAATTTACAGCCTTAGTCTTCCAGCAGCTCTTCAGCCTGACCCAGGATGTTTTCCAGGGTGAAACCGAACTCTTCGAACAAGGCTGGCGCCGGCGCCGACTCACCGTAGGTGGTCATGCCGATCACGCGGCCTTCCAGGCCCACGTACTTGTACCAGTAGTCGGCGTGAGCCGCTTCAATGGCGATACGCGCGCTGACCTGCAACGGCAGCACCGACTGCTTGTAGCCGGCGTCCTGGGCTTCGAACACGCTGGTGCACGGGATCGACACCACACGGACCTTGCGGCCTTGCTCGGTCAGCTTGTCGTATGCCTGAACGGTCAGGCCGACTTCGGAACCGGTGGAGATCAGGATCAGTTCCGGCTCGCCTTCGCAGTCCTTGAGCACATAACCGCCACGGCTGATGTCGGCGATCTGCGCGTCGGTACGCACTTGGTGCTGCAGGTTCTGACGCGAGAAGATCAGCGCCGAAGGGCCGTCCTTGCGCTCGATGGCGTGCTTCCAGGCCACGGCGGATTCCACCGCGTCGGCTGGGCGCCAGCAATCCAGGTTCGGTGTGGTACGCAGGCTGGTCAGTTGCTCGACCGGCTGGTGCGTCGGGCCGTCTTCGCCCAGGCCGATGGAGTCGTGGGTGTACACATGGATCACACGCTTCTTCATCAGCGCAGCCATACGTACCGCGTTACGTGCGTATTCCATGAACATCAGGAAGGTTGCGCCATAAGGCACCAGGCCGCCGTGCAGGGACACGCCGTTCATGATGGCGCTCATGCCGAACTCGCGCACGCCGTAGTACATGTAGTTGCCGCTGGCGTCTTCTGCCGACACACCTTTGCAACCTTTCCACAGGGTCAGGTTGGAACCGGCCAGGTCAGCCGAACCGCCAAGAAACTCAGGCAGCAATGGGCCAAAGGCGTTCAGGGTGTTCTGGCTGGCTTTACGGCTGGCGATGGTTTCGCCCTTGGCGGCGACTTCGGCGATGTAGGCCGAGGCTTTTTCCGAGAAGTCGGCAGGCAGGTCACCGGCCAGGCGGCGCACCAGCTCGTTGGCCAACGCTGGGAATTCAGCGGAGTAGGCAGCAAACCGCTGGTCCCACTCGGCTTCAGCGGCCAGGCCTTTTTCCTTGGCGTTCCACTCGGCGTAGATGTCAGCCGGGATGTCGAAGGGGCCGTGGTTCCACTTCAGTGCTTCGCGGGTCAGGGCGATTTCCGCGTCACCCAATGGGGCGCCGTGGCAGTCTTCTTTACCTTGCTTGTTCGGCGAGCCGAAACCGATGGTGGTCTTGCAGCAGATCAGCGTCGGCTGCTCGCTCTTGCGCGCGGTTTCGATGGCGATCTTGATTTCTTCCGGGTCGTGACCGTCGACGTTGCGGATCACCTGCCAGTTGTAGGCTTCGAAACGCTTCGGGGTGTCATCGGTGAACCAGCCTTCGACTTCGCCGTCGATGGAAATGCCGTTGTCATCGTAGAAGGCAATCAGCTTGCCCAGGCACAGAGTACCGGCCAGGGACGACACTTCGTGGGAAATGCCTTCCATCATGCAGCCATCACCCAGGAACACGTAGGTGTGGTGGTCGACAATGTTGTGGCCTGGACGGTTGAACTGCGCCGCCAAAACTTTTTCAGCGAGGGCGAAACCAACGGCGTTGGCCAGGCCTTGGCCCAGGGGACCGGTGGTGGTCTCGACGCCTGGGGTGTAGCCGAATTCCGGGTGGCCCGGGGTGCGGCTGTGCAGCTGGCGGAAGCTCTTGAGGTCATCAATGGTGACGTCGTAGCCGGTCAGGTGCAGCAGCGAGTAGATCAGCATCGAGCCGTGGCCGTTGGACAGCACGAAGCGGTCACGGTCGGCGAACGATGGGTTGCTCGGGTTGTGTTTCAGGTAGTCACGCCAAAGTACCTCGGCGATATCCGCCATGCCCATCGGGGCACCGGGATGGCCGCTGTTGGCTTTTTGCACGGCATCCATGCTGAGGGCACGAATGGCGTTGGCACGCTCACGACGGCTGGGCATCGCTGATCTCCTGGAGGTTGAATAAAAGAAACGGAAAAAAGGACCGGCATTTTCCCTCAGCCACCGCCTGCGGGCAATGACAGATAGTCACTTGGGGGTGTTTTTACTGCCGTTTGCAGCGTAACGCCTTGCAGAAAGGGCCTGCCGGTTCGTTCAAAGGTAATAGCGGCTGCTTATAACCGCCACTTATCGATCAATATCAAAACTTTTTGATATTGCCCTTGCGGGGATTTCCACCCGTCTCTAGACTGCTGGCCTTATGAACTTAACCGTGCCCTCCCTGCGTCCCGACGACGGCGATGAACTGGCAGCCTTATGCAAGGCCGCTGGCGATCCGTTGCGTTTGAACGTGTTGCGCGCACTGGCCAACGATTCGTTCGGTGTACTGGAGCTGGCGCGGATCTTCGCCATCGGCCAGTCCGGCATGAGCCACCACTTGAAGGTATTGGCCCAGGCCGACCTGGTTGCCACACGCCGCGAAGGCAATGCGATTTTTTACCGCCGCGCCCTGCCCCACACCGAATTGCTCGGCGGCAAGCTGCATGCCGCCCTGCTTGAAGAAGTGGACAGCCTGAGCCTGCCGAGTGACGTGCAGTCGCGTATCGCACAGGTTCACGGGCAACGCGCCGCCGCCAGCCAGGACTTTTTCTCACGGGTGGCCGAGAAGTTTCGCGCCCAACAGGACCTGATTGCCGGCCTGGCCCAATACCGCGAAAGCGTACTGGCGCTGCTGGACAAGCTGAGCTTCAGTGATGAAGCGACGGCGCTGGAAGTCGGCCCCGGCGACGGCGGCTTTCTGCCGGAACTGGCGCGCCGTTTTCAACAGGTCACGGCACTCGACAACAGCCCGGCGATGCTCGAACTGGCGCGCCAGCTCTGCGAGCGCGAGGCACTGGGCAACGTCAACCTGCAATTGGCCGACGCCCTGAATGACACCAGCCTGCGGGCCGATTGCGTGGTGCTGAACATGGTCTTGCACCATTTTGCCGCCCCCGCCGACGCCCTCAAGCAGATGGCCGGGTTGCTGCACCCCGGCGGTAGCCTGCTGGTTACGGATTTATGCAGCCACAACCAGAATTGGGCCAGGGAGGCCTGCGGTGATCTCTGGTTGGGTTTTGAACAGGACGATCTGGCCCGTTGGGCCACCGCTGCGGGACTCGTTCCCGGGGAAAGCCTCTATGTAGGTTTACGTAATGGTTTCCAGATTCAGGTCCGCCATTTTCAGCGGCCGGCTGGCGACACTCACCATCGGTAAATATCAGGAAAACATCGAGATGAGCGAATACTCCCTTTTCACCTCCGAGTCCGTGTCTGAAGGGCATCCGGACAAAATCGCCGACCAGATTTCTGACGCGGTGCTGGACGCCATCATTGCTGAAGACAAGTTCGCCCGTGTGGCGTGCGAGACTCTGGTGAAAACGGGCGTGGCGATCATCGCCGGCGAAGTCACCACGTCTGCCTGGGTCGACCTGGAGCAGATCGTTCGTGATGTGATCACCAACATCGGCTACAGCAGCTCAGACGTGGGCTTCGACGGTGCGACCTGTGCCGTGATGAACATCATCGGCAAGCAGTCCCCCGACATCAACCAGGGCGTTGACCGCGCCAAGCCTGAAGATCAGGGCGCAGGCGACCAGGGCCTGATGTTTGGCTACGCCAGCAATGAAACCGAAGTGCTGATGCCAGCGCCTATCACCTTCTCCCACCAGTTGGTGAAGCGCCAGGCCGAAGCCCGTAAATCCGGCCTGCTGCCGTGGTTGCGCCCGGACGCCAAGTCCCAAGTGACTTGCCGCTATGAAGGCGGCAAAGTCGTCGGCATCGACGCTGTTGTTCTGTCGACTCAGCACAACCCGGACGTGTCCTACAACGACCTGCGCGAAGGCGTGATGGAGCTGATCGTCAAGCACGTGCTGCCTGCCGAACTGCTGACCAAAGACACTCAGTTCCACATCAACCCGACCGGCCAGTTCATCATTGGTGGCCCGGTAGGCGACTGCGGCCTGACCGGTCGCAAGATTATCGTCGACAGCTACGGCGGCATGGCCCGTCACGGCGGTGGCGCGTTCTCGGGTAAAGACCCATCCAAGGTTGACCGCTCGGCGGCTTACGCCGGTCGTTATGTGGCCAAGAACATCGTCGCTGCCGGCCTGGCCGAGCGCTGCGAGATTCAGGTTTCCTACGCCATTGGTGTGGCCCAGCCTACGTCGATCTCGCTGAATACCTTCGGCACCGGCAAGATCAGCGATGACAAGATCGTCAAGCTGGTGCGTGAGATTTTCGACCTGCGCCCGTACGCCATCACCACCATGCTCGACCTGTTGCACCCGATGTACCAGGAAACCGCAGCCTACGGCCACTTCGGTCGTACCCCTGCGCAGAAGACTGTCGGCGACGACACCTTCACCACGTTCACCTGGGAAAAAACCGACCGAGCCAACGACCTGCGCACCGCCGCCGGCCTGTAATCGCTCACGGTACACACAGCCCCGCCGGGTTCGCCCGGCGGGGCTTTTTATTGGCCGTTACAGAAATCAGCTAACAATTTCGCCGTGCCACCAGGCTGTTTTGGGAGTGAGCGGATGACTTAGGCTGGGCACCCTTTTCGAGCAAGGATGCTCATGATGCGTTTACTGATAATTCTTTTACTCAGCGCCCTGCCCTTCCTGGCATGGGCCGAAGCGTGCCCCGACGACGCCCGGTCACAGGTCGGCGCCCTGGCCAAACAGATCAGCGAGTGGGATGACAGCTACCACCGGCTCGGCCAATCGCCGGTCAGTGATGAGCTTTACGACCAGGCTCGCCAGCGCCTTGCCCGCTGGCGCAAATGCGCGCCTGACCTCACTCGGGAAGCTGACACGCCCCTGAAGAGCTCACGCGGCACACTGCGGCACCCGGTCGCTCATACCGGCCTGGACAAACTGCCGGATGAGCCGGCGGTTAGCGATTGGCTTGGCACACGCCAACAGGTGTGGATTCAGCCCAAGGTCGACGGCGTTGCGGTGACGCTGGTCTATCGCCAAGGCCGGTTGAGCCAGGTCATCAGCCGAGGCGACGGCTTGCTCGGCCAGGACTGGTCAACTGCCGCGCGCACGCTTCCCGGCATCGTCCAGCAATTGCCGGACCCCATCGACCTGGTGCTGCAAGGCGAACTCTACTGGCGCCTGCCCGATCATGTGCAATCCACACGCGGCGGGCTGAGTGCCCGGGGCAAAGTAGCCGGGCTGATGAACCGCCGACAACCATTGAGCGACGCCGAGTGTGCCGGGATCGGCTTATTCGTCTGGGCCTGGCCCGACGGCACGGCAGACTTCAGTGAACGCCTGGCCACCCTGGCACGCCTGGGCTTCAGCGACACGGGGCGTTACAGCCAACCCGTTCAGACCATCGCCGAGGCCGCGCACTGGCGCACTTACTGGTACAACCACCCATTGCCTTTCGCCAGCGATGGCGTGGTGTTGCACCAGGCGGCGCGAGCGCCCGCCAAACGCTGGCAGGCCAGCGACGCTTACTGGGCAGTCGCCTGGAAATACCCGGCGGCCAAAGCACTGGCACTGGTGCGAGCGGTGAATTTCAAGATCGGCCGCACCGGGCGCATCACGCCCATCCTGGAGCTGGAACCGGTGCGGCTCGATGACCGGCAGATCAGCCGCGTCAGCGTTGGCTCGCTGAAACGCTGGCAGAGGCTGGATATACGCCCCGGCGATCAGGTGTCCATCAGCCTTGCCGGCCAGGTCATTCCGCGGCTGGAGCGGGTGATTCTGCGCAACGAAACCAGGGTGCAGGTGCCCGTGCCCGATGCCGCGGATTATCACGCCCTGAGTTGCTGGCAACTGGACCCCGGCTGCGAGGAGCAATTGCTCGCTCGCCTCGCCTGGCTCAGTGGCAACCAGGGCCTGGCCATGCCGCACATGGGGCGCGAGACCTGGAACGTATTGATCCAGGCCGGTCTAATCGCAGGCTTTCTCGATTGGTTGACCCTGGATGCGGCAGAGCTTGCTAACATTGATGGCTTCGGCGAGCGCAGCCGTGCGCGGGTGCTCGACAGCATTCAAAGTGCGCGGCAACGCCCGTTTGCACAATGGCTCAAAGCCTTGGGCGTACCGCCTGCGGCCCGCAACAACCTTGAAGGTGACTGGCAGACATTGGTCGCCAAAGACACCCAGGCCTGGCTGGCCAGTGATGGCATCGGCCCGGTTCGCGCAGCGCAACTGAGCGCTTTTTTTCGCGACCCGCACGTTCAGGCTCTGGCTGAAACATTACGTGTGGCGGGTATTGACGGTTTTTGAATCGACTCGAGCCCTTTTAACCAACGGCAGAATTCACCCTGCCATCTGATTGCGACATTTGGAGCCCTTTATGAAATTTCTCGCCCCGCTTGCCCTGTTAACCGTCGCAAGCTTTATGGCCACGCCGTTGCTGGCCGCCGAAGAAGCCCCGCAACTCAACGGCTGCGCTGCCAAGCGCCAGGCCATCAGCACCCAGATCGAACAAGCCAAGGCCCATGGCAACAGCGAACAGCAAGCGGGCCTGGAAAAAGCCCTGAGCGAAGTCACCGCCAACTGCACCGACGCATCCTTGCGCAAAGAGCGCGAGAACAAGGTGCTTGATGCCAAGCACGAGGTCAGCCGCCGTCAGGCCGACCTCGACAAGGCCATGAAAAAGGGCGACGCAGACAAGATCAACAAACGCAAAGACAAGCTTGCCCAGTCCCGCAAAGAGCTGCAGGACGCCGTAGAGGAACTCGACGAGTAAATGCGCTTAGTGGTCGCGAAACTGCTTATGGCAGGCGGTGCAGGCATCTTCAACCTTCTGCACGGCCGGCCCAAGGTTGCTGGTTTTGTAAGGCTGGACCTGGCTGGCGCTCACCAATTCACCGGTGGCCGTTTCAAGGTTTCGCGCCAACGCCTGGAAACGAGCCTGCTGCTGCCACACGTTGTCTTTGGCGCTGGTGTGATCGTCTTCGCGCACGCTCGGGAAATGCTTCCAGGGCTCATGGGACAACGCATCCAGCTTGACCGCGCCGTCGGCAAATTTTGCACCGTCGAACGGAATACGCCCACGCAACATGCCACCCAGGTCCTCGCTGGTCTTGAGCATTTGCTTGAAAATCGCCTTGCGCTGACCCAAGGGTGAATTCGGATCGACGCCACCACAGGCGGACAATATTAGGCAGGCCAGCAGAACTACGGTCAGTCTTTTAACAGTCATGTGGGTTTCAAGGTCACAGAAAATGGCGGCCAGTATCCTCGCCCCGCCTGCAAAGACCAATAGCCCTATTAATAATAAGGGTTGCCCGACGGCATCCAATGCCCGGGCAATCGCTACAGGAATTACTGGTATGAATGTCACGTTGAAACCCTGGAGCCGCCGACTGGCGTGGGCTCTACCAATGATCGCGCTGCTGGCCGGCTGCGATGGCGGCAAAGACACCGGCAAAAAAGACGACGCCGTGAAACCCCATGCTGTCGCCACCTATGTGAGTGCACCGTGGGAAGCCTTGCCAGCCGTGTCCGACAGCGATTTGCTGGCCGGGTTTGAATCCTGGCGCAGCGCCTGCCAACGCCTCAAGGCTGATCCGGTCTGGGGCGCAACCTGTGCCGCCGCCGCCACAGTGCCGGGAGACGCGCCGGCCGTTCGCGGTTTTCTCAAGGAGCGCCTGGATGTGTTCAGCCTGCGCTCGGCGGATAACACGCCGAACGGTTTGATCACCGGCTACTACGAACCGGTCTACCCCGGCAGCCTGACCGAAACCGCCACCGCCCACGTGCCGGTGTACGGCGTGCCGGATGATCTGATCATCGTCAACCTGGAAAGCATCTACCCCGAACTCAAGGGCAAACGCCTGCGTGGCCGCCTTGAAGGCCGCGTACTCAAGCCTTATGACGATGCGAGTACCATCAATGGCCAGGGCTCCACTGCCAAGCCGATTGCCTGGCTGACCGACCCGATGGACCTGCAATTCCTGCAAATCCAGGGCTCGGGGCGCATTCAACTGGCAGACGGGCGGCAACTTCGGGTTGGTTATGGCGACCAGAACGGCTACCCCTATCGCCCAATCGGCCGCTGGCTGGTTGAGCAAGGCGCACTGAAGAAAGAAGACGTGACCATGGGCGCCATCAGCGCCTGGGCCAAGGCCAACCCGCAGCGTATTCCTGAACTGTTGGCGAGTAACCCCAGCTACGTGTTCTTCAGCGCCCGCCCCGACAGCAATGAAGGCCCGCGTGGTTCGCTGAACGTGCCGCTGACGGCCGGCTACAGCGTGGCGGTGGACCGCAAGGTGATTCCGTTGGGCAGCCTGTTGTGGTTGTCGACGACCAAGCCGGATGGCTCGCCGATCACAAGGCCTGTGGCCGCCCAAGACACCGGCGGCGCGATCACCGGCGAAGTGCGCGCGGACTTGTTCTGGGGCACTGGCCAGGCAGCCGGGGAACTGGCAGGGAACATGAAGCAGCAGGGGCAGATCTGGATGCTGTGGCCCAAAGGCGCTGCGTTGCCGCAAGTGCCGGATGCACCAGCCGGAACCTGACACGCACCAAAAATCAGCTGTGGGAGCTGGCTCGCCAGCGCCCACAGAAGTGCGACGTCAGGCTTTAGATCGAGACAAAAAAGAAGCTCGCAATCAGCGCCATTCCCACCGCCCATACCAGCGACCGGAACATCGCCCAGTCCGCCAGGTAGCAAATGATGTACAGCAGGCGACTGGTGATAAACAGCACGGCCAGCACATTGATGGTCACCAGCGACGCGGTGCCGGCCAGGTGCGCAATGATCACCGCCGCCGCAAACGCCGGGGTCACTTCAAAGCTGTTGAGTTGCGCGTTGTGGGCACGCTTGGCGACGCCTTCGAGAGTATCCAGGAAGGCACGCGGGTCGTGGTTGTGCCGTGGTCCGAACTTGCCGCCGCTGAATTTCGCGACTCCCGTGCACAGATAAGGCAGAACAATTGCGATCAACACACACCAGAAAGCGACAGTCATCACTGATTCCTTTTGTCGTTTTAGTCAGACGTTAGAGTTTTAGCATCAAAAAAGCCGAGCCGCACTTACCCGCTATGAGCGGCGACGTGCCAAAAAGGTTCTATCAGGCTTTTGCCCGATACCTTGCAACATCAGGCCGCTGCTGCGGTCCATCCCCCCATCATGCTTGTTCCACCCCAACTTCCAAGGACCCCGGATGCTTGAACTTGTCGCCGCCTTCATTTGCCTCACCACCCTGCTCACGTATGTGAACTTCCGCTTTATTGGCCTGCCGCCGACCATCGGCGTGATGGTCACCGCCTTGCTGTTTTCCCTGATCCTGCAAGGCCTGAGCTTTATCGGCTACCCGGGCCTGGAAGAACGCATCCAGCAACTGATCGGCCAGATCGACTTCGGCGATTTGCTGATGAACTGGATGCTCTCGTTCCTGCTGTTTGCCGGCGCCTTGCACGTCAACCTCAGCGACCTGCGCAGCTACCGCTGGCCCATCGGCTTGCTGGCAACCTTCGGAGTATTGATCGCCACCGTGGTGATCGGCAGCCTGGCGTATTACATCTTTGCCCTGTTTGGCTGGCACGTAAGCTTCCTGTACTGCCTGCTGTTCGGCGCGCTGATCTCGCCCACCGACCCGATTGCGGTGCTGGGCGTGCTGCGAACTGCCAATGCCTCAAAACCACTGAAAACCACCATCGTCGGCGAGTCGCTGTTTAACGATGGCACCGCAGTCGTGGTGTTTACCGTGCTGCTGGGCATCGCGCAGCTGGGTGACACGCCGACCGTGGGCGCCACCGCCATGCTGTTTGTGCATGAAGCGATTGGCGGCGTAGCGTTTGGCGGGCTGATCGGTTACCTGGTGTACCTGATGATCAAGAGCATCGAACAGCACCAGATTGAAGTGATGTTGACTCTAGCCCTGGTGATCGGCGGCTCGGCAATGGCCACGGAGTTGCACGTCTCCGCGCCGATTGCGATGGTGGTGGCGGGTCTGATTATCGGCAACCTGGGCCGCAAGCTGGCGATGAACGACATGACCCGGCGCTACATGGACGGCTTTTGGGAGCTGCTCGATGACATGCTCAACGCCCTGCTGTTTGCGCTGATCGGCATGGAACTGCTGCTGTTGCCGTTTAACTGGCTGCACGTGTTTGCCGCCAGCTTGCTTGCCGTGGCTATTCTGCTCTCGCGCCTGCTGACCGTGGCCCCGGCGATCCTGCTGCTGCGCCGCTGGCGCACGGTGCCGCGTGGCACTATCCGTATTCTCACGTGGGGCGGCTTGCGCGGCGGGGTTTCAGTCGCCCTGGCCCTGGCCTTGCCGCTGGGTCCGGAGCGTGACCTTTTGCTGAGCATCACTTACATCGTGGTGCTGTCCTCAATCCTGTTGCAGGGTTTGAGCATCGGCAAGCTGGTCAAGCGCGTGACCCGGGACGAACCCCAGGCCACGCCTGAACATCACTGATCCTTTTTGACCTGCTGCGGATGCCTCGGGTCCGCAGCGTTTTTACTCGGCAGGCTGCTTTCACTGCGAATCTGCGCATGGCTGATCAATGCAAAGATAAAGCTGCCGCCTATGATGTTGCCGGCCAGGGTCGGCCCGGCGAACACCAGCCAGAAATCCCTCCACGGCAATTCGCCAGCAAACACCAGATAAGACACCTCCGCCGAACCGACGACAATGTGGGTAAAGTCCCCCAATGCCATGAGGTAGGTGATCAGGACAATGATGAACATCTTGGCGCTTTCCATGGAGGGGATCATCCACACCATGGTGGCGATCATCCAACCGGAAATAATGCCCTTGGCAAACATCTGGCCTGGGTCGTTCTCCATGATCTTGCGTCCGATCTCCAGAAAGGCCATGTCGGTCTTGGTATCGAAGATCGGCAGGTGCAGCATCACGTAGGCCACCAGCAAGGTGCCGCACAGGTTGCCCACCAGCACCACCGTCCACAGTCGCAGCAGGCGTCCGGCATTGGCCAGGGTCGGTTTGCTCATCACCGGTAGCACGGCGGTCAGGGTGTTTTCGGTGAACAGTTGCTGGCGCGCAAGGATCACCGCCAGAAAGCCTGCGCAATAGCCGAAGCTGGCGATCACCTTGAATTCCTCACCGTCCGGCAAGCGCGAGTTGAGCAACCCCATGGCCATCAGCGACAAACCCATGGTCAAGCCGGCGGCCAGCGCCGACCACCACAGGGCCGCCACATTGCGCTCCAGTTCCTGGTCGCCCTGGGTGCGGATGATTTCATGCAGTACCGCCGCGCGGGGCGGCTGGTTTTTGTCTACGTCCTGTTGCTCTTCCTGCGACAGGTTGGGGGTTTTACCGTCTTCTTGAGTAGCCATGGTCTTACCTGAACGGGGGGGCTGTGTTCAGGTACGACCTATCACCCATCAATAGCGTTCACTGGCCGGCCACAGGATTATTCGCTGATGCCGTCCCCGGTGAACTGGTCTTTCACGTATTTGATTTCAGTGCGGCCATGAGGCGCCGGCAGGCCGTCCTCGCCCAGGTTGACGAAGACCATTTTTTCCACGGTCAGGATGCTTTTGCGGGTGATCTTGTTGCGCACTTCACAGGTCAGAGTGATGGATGTGCGGCCGAACTCGGTGGCGGTGATGCCCAGTTCGATGATGTCGCCCTGGCGCGAGGCGCTGACGAAGTTGATTTCGGAGATGTACTTGGTCACCACGCGCTGGTTGCCCAACTGGACAATCGCGTAAATGGCCGCTTCTTCGTCGATCCAGCGCAGCAGGCTGCCACCGAACAGGGTGCCATTGGGGTTGAGGTCTTCGGGTTTTACCCATTTGCGGGTGTGGAAGTTCATGGTCACTCCAAAGCGTCTTGCGAAATGATGGACAACATCATGGCAGAGCCCGGCCCCAAGCTCTATGAGCCATTGCCTATCATGCCCATGAGCGATCTTCATCCGGCCGACAGAAAGGCTTGGGAAGTGCCGCGTACACGGCTATAATCCCCAACGTTTCAAAACGGTCATCTCCAGTTGATACCGTTCTCCCGCCACCTGTCCGAGGGGCGCTGCAGCAGGTTCTTCCTGTCAGGCTCGGATGGGGCGTTGTCCGGCCTGGTTTATACGGCCTGATACTAAACGCACAACGGCGCCCATTCGCACACTACGAATGGAGGCTCTTCATGAGCGCTGTCAACACGCCTGCAGATTTCACCGACTACAAAGTCGCCGACATGTCCCTTGCTGCATGGGGCCGTCGTGAAACCTTTATTGCTGAATCCGAAATGCCTGCCCTGATGGGTCTGCGCCGCAAATACGCCGCTGAGCAGCCACTCAAAGGCGCGAAAATCCTCGGCTGCATTCATATGACCATTCAGACTGCCGTGCTGATCGAAACCCTGGTTGCCCTGGGTGCCGAAGTACGTTGGTCGTCCTGCAACATTTTCTCCACGCAAGACCAGGCTGCTGCTGCCATTGCTGCTGCCGGTATCGCGGTGTACGCCTGGAAAGGCGAAACCGAAGAAGAGTACGAGTGGTGCCTGGAGCAGACCATCCTCAAGGATGGCGCGCCGTGGGATGCCAACATGATCCTCGACGACGGCGGCGACCTGACCGAGTTGCTGCACAAGAAATACCCGCAGATCCTCGACCGCGTCCACGGCGTGACCGAAGAAACCACCACTGGCGTACACCGCCTGCTGGACATGCTGGCCAAGGGCGAGCTGAAAATCCCGGCCATCAACGTCAACGACTCGGTGACCAAGAGCAAGAACGACAACAAGTACGGCTGCCGTCACAGCCTGAACGATGCGATCAAGCGCGGTACTGACCACCTGCTGTCGGGCAAGCAAGCCCTGGTGATCGGTTACGGTGACGTGGGCAAGGGTTCGGCCCAGTCCCTGCGTCAGGAAGGCATGATCGTTAAAGTCTCCGAAGTTGACCCGATCTGCGCCATGCAAGCCTGCATGGACGGCTTTGAACTGGTTTCGCCGTTCATCGACGGTATCAACGACGGCACCGAAGCCAGCATCGACAAAGCTCTGCTGGGCAAGATCGACCTGATCGTGACCACCACCGGTAACGTGAATGTGTGCGATGCGAACATGCTCAAAGCCCTGAAGAAGCGCGCTGTTGTCTGCAACATCGGCCACTTCGACAACGAAATCGACACCGCTTTCATGCGCAAAAACTGGGCATGGGAAGAAGTGAAGCCGCAGGTACACAAGGTTCACCGTACCGGCGCTGGCGATTTCGACCCACAGAACGACGACTACCTGATCCTGCTGGCTGAAGGCCGTCTGGTGAACCTGGGTAACGCCACTGGTCACCCAAGCCGCATCATGGATGGCTCGTTCGCCAACCAGGTACTGGCGCAGATCTTCCTGTTCGAACAGAAATACGCCGATCTGTCGCCTGCCCAAAAAGCCGAGCGCCTGACCGTGGAAGTACTGCCGAAGAAACTCGACGAAGAAGTGGCCCTGGAAATGGTCCGCGGCTTCGGCGGCGTGGTGACTCAACTGACCAAGACCCAGGCCGACTACATCGGCGTGACCGTTGAAGGTCCGTTCAAGCCGCACGCTTACCGCTACTGATATGCCTGCTGCCTGCTCTCTCTGCGAGAGCGGGCTTTTGTGGGAGCGGGCTTGCTCGCGAATGCGGTGGGCCAGTCACCGAATATATTGACTGACACACCGTATTCGCGAGCAAGCCCGCTCCCACATTAAATCGGTGCATGACTTGCGGTTTTATGAGTTTCCAAGGGTATTAACCATGTCCCAAGACCGTCGCTACAGCTTCGAGTTCTTCCCGACCAAGACCGATGCTGGGCATGAAAAACTGATGGCCACTGCCACGCAGTTGGCCCGTTACAACCCCGACTTCTTTTCCTGCACCTACGGCGCCGGCGGCTCGACCCGTGACCGCACGATCAACACCGTGCTGCAGCTGGAAAGCCAGGTCAAAGTGCCCGCCGCTCCGCACTTGTCGTGCGTGGGCGACAGCAAGGACGACCTGCGCGGCCTGCTGACTCAGTACAAGAGCGCCGGCATCAAGCGCATCGTTGCCCTGCGTGGCGACCTGCCGTCCGGCATGGGCATGGCCAGCGGTGAGCTGCGCTACGCCAATGACCTGGTGAGCTTCATCCGCGAAGAAAGCGGCGATCACTTCCACATCGAAGTGGCGGCTTACCCGGAGATGCATCCCCAGGCGCGCAATTTCGAAGACGATTTGCAAAATTTCGTGCGCAAGGCCAACGCCGGCGCCAACAGCGCAATCACCCAGTACTTCTTCAACGCCGACAGCTACTTCTACTTCGTCGAGCGTGTACGGGCGATGGGCGTGAACATCCCGATCGTGCCGGGCATCATGCCGATCACCAACTACAGCAAGCTGGCACGTTTCTCCGACGCGTGCGGCGCTGAGATCCCACGCTGGGTGCGCAAGCAACTGGAAGCTTACGGCGACGACGTCAAGAGCATCCAGGCGTTCGGCGAGCAGGTCATCAGCGAAATGTGCGAGCGCTTGTTGCAAGGTGGTGCGCCAGGGTTGCACTTCTACACCCTGAACCAGGCTGAACCGAGCCTCGCCATCTGGAACAACCTCAAGCTGCCACGCTGAGGTTTTCCCGCAGTGCCCAAGGCCCTCGTCATGACGAGGGCCTTTTTTGTTTCTGCGCCCTGCCCGCTGATGCGTGTGCCAGAGCTTCTCTTTGCGGCAAGGGCGTCGTAATCTCCGGGCATGCCCGTCATTCTCAAGTTGTTGACCGCCGTGCTTTTTACTCTCCTGAGCCTCAGCGCTTTCGGCGAGAAACTGCGCATTGTCACCGAACCCTGGGCGCCCTACGTGTACGAAGACCAAGGCACCATGCGCGGGCTGGACTTTGAAACCACCGTGGCGGTGTTCCAGCGCCTGGGTGTTGAGGTGGAGTGGCAATTTCTACCGTGGAAACGCTGCCTGGCCATGCTCGACCAGGGGCACGCGGATGGCGCACTGGATATTTTTCACAGCCCTGACCGCGACGCCTTGCTGCTGTACCCGAGCGAGCCACTGTCTGACGTCGAATTCGTGCTGTTCTACGCCAACAACCGCCCGCATCCGGTAGAGACACTCGACGACCTGCGCGGCCTGACCATCGGCACCTCGCCGGGCTATCTTTATGGCGATGCGTTCAGCGAATCCAGCCTGTTCAGCAGAGAACCTGCGCCCAGCCATGAGGCCAACTTCGGCAAATTGTCGTTGGGACGTATCGACCTGCTGATCACCGACCGCCGGGTAGGCCAGCATGTGATCAAGGCGCTGGGCCTGGAAGGCGAGGTCAGCCAGGCGCCGCTGGTGGTCAGCCGCCAGCAGCAGTTTCTGGCGGTGCGCCGTGGTGCGGGCATGGACCTGCTGGTGCAGCGCTTCGCCGCCGAGCTCAAACGCTTCAAGCAGGAACCGGCGTACGCCACCTTGAGTGCCAAATATGGGGGAATCCAAGCCATTACGGCGTCAGAACACACCGTTGAGCAGCAGGAAAGCGGCGCGCCGTGATTGCTCTGTTATACTCCGGCCTTTCCGCCAGGCTTACGCCCGGCCGCTGAGGTCTTGAAAAAGGCACCCAACCCAGCTACTGCGCAGCTTTCCAGCCCGCGCGAGCCAGTGGAGTGCCCGCCAGACGCAGCAGGACCGGACGGGATTGCGCTCCCCTAAGCGCCATTCACGCCCGGCAAGATTATCCCTTTGGGCCAAGCCCTAACTAAAACAGGATTACTCATGTCCTTTGCTTCCCTCGGTCTCTCCGAGGCTTTAGTCCGCGCCATCGAGGCAGCGGGCTATACCGAGCCTACTCCGGTGCAACAGCGGGCCATTCCCGCCGTGTTGCAAGGTCGCGACCTGATGGTTGCGGCTCAGACAGGTACTGGTAAAACCGGCGGCTTCGCCCTCCCGATTCTGGAGCGGTTGTTTCCCAATGGTCATCCGGACAAATCCCAGCGTCATGGCCCGCGCCAACCGCGCGTACTGGTCCTGACCCCAACCCGCGAACTCGCCGCCCAAGTGCACGACAGCTTCAAGCTGTATGCCCGCGACCTGAAGTTCGTCAGCGCCTGCATCTTCGGCGGCGTCGGTATGAACCCACAGGTTCAGGCCATGTCCCGTGGTGTTGACGTGCTGGTAGCGTGCCCGGGTCGTTTGCTCGACCTGTGCGGCCAGGGCAGCGTCGATTTGTCCCACGTGGAAATCCTCGTGCTGGACGAAGCCGACCGCATGCTCGACATGGGCTTTGTCCATGACGTGAAAAAGGTCCTCGCCCGCCTGCCGGCCAAACGTCAGAACCTGCTGTTCTCGGCAACGTTCTCCCAGGACATCACTGCCCTGGCCGGCAAGTTGCTGCACAACCCGGAACGCATCGAAGTCACGCCGCCGAACACCACGGTTGAGCGTATCGAACAACGCGTCTTCCGCCTGGCGGCCAGCCACAAGCGTGCGCTGCTGGCGCACCTGATCACCGCCGGTGCCTGGGAACAAGTGCTGGTGTTTACCCGCACCAAGCACGGCGCCAACCGCCTGGCAGAGTACCTGGACAAGCACGGCCTCACCGCCGTCGCCATCCACGGCAACAAGAGCCAGAACGCGCGCACCAAAGCATTGGCCGACTTCAAGGCCGGTGAAGTACGCATCCTGGTTGCCACCGATATCGCCGCCCGCGGCCTGGATATCGACCAATTGCCACACGTGGTCAACTTCGAGCTGCCAAACGTCGACGAAGACTATGTGCACCGTATCGGCCGTACCGGCCGCGCCGGTCGTTCGGGTGAAGCCATTTCCCTGGTTGCACCGGACGAAGAAAAACTGCTGAAAAGCATCGAACGCATGACCAAGCAGAAAATTGCCGACGGCAACCTGATGGGCTTCGATGCCAGCGCCGTGGAGGCCGAAAAGCCTGAAGTGCGCGAGCGTCCGGACGTGCGTAACCCGCGCAACCCACGCGGTCCGAAGGGCGATGGCCCGAACGGCGGCGGTGGTGGCGGTGGTCGTCGCGACAAGGGCAAAGACAAAGGCGGCAAGGAAAAGGCGCCTGCCAACGGCCGTGGCGAACGCCCGGCCCGTGAGCAGAAACCCCGTGAAGGCACCCCGGCCCGCGAACAGCGCCAGCCGAGCCAGCTGCCACGCGCCGCCGCCGACCGTGCGCCGGACGAGTTCCTTGACGACGATATCGATAACTTCGGTAACCGCGCAGACTACGTGCCTCAGGCCAAACCCGCCCAAGGCCGTGGCCGCCGTCCGGGTGCGCAGGCTCCGGGCGCAGGTGCTGGCACCGGTTCCGGCGCACCCCGTGGCGGCCAGCCACAGGGCGCTCGTCAGAACGGCCCGCGCAACAGCAGCGGCGGTACCACCGGTACTCCGCCGGCCAAACGCAGCGGCCCGCGCAACGGCGCACCGCGTGACGGCCAAGCGCGTCGCGAAGACGCGCGCAGCAGCAACAACCGTCGCCCGGCCCGTGACGACCAGCCTCGTTCGTCCGAGCCAGCGGTGCAGAACCCGCGCGGCGGCCCGGCACCGAAGATCATCCACAAGGAGTCGAAAGCTGACCGCTTCCCGACACCCGAGCAGTTGGACCAACTGCCAGGCCGTCCTCGTGGTGAAAAACCAGCGCTGCTGACCCGCAACCGCTAAGTCACCAGGCTGTAAAAAAACGCCCCGATTGTTCGGGGCGTTTTTGCATCTGACGGTTAACGTGTTATTCGGCAACTTCACCGGCTTTGTGAAACAGTTTGGCGAAGATCATCCAGCGGCCGTCAACTTTCATCAAATTCAAATAGTCGACCATTACGTTATTGAACAACCGCAAGCGCACTTTGACGATGGCCATTTCCGGCGACATCACGTCAATCATCAGCACTTCATCCAGCTGTGGAAAACCGCCTTGCTGCGGCGACTCACGGCCCTGCACCATGGTCCGGTACTCATCAAAAGGCCGAACAACCACCGCAGCATTCTGCGCGCTGTACAACATGCAGCCACGATGAAACACCTGATCAAACGTGTTTAATTCCTGGGTTTGCAACACAGTGAAGTAGTCTTTCAAAAAGGCTTGGATTTCAGTAATCACGGTTAATAACTCCCGATATTTCAACATGACGTTAGTTAAACCACTAACAAGACGCCGATTATCGGTAGCCCACTCACTTCACGTATAGCGGCTATTATTAGGCTTTTCCGTGAAAGGAATTCACCTATTGAAGCTCCCTCCCCTCGCTGCACTGCGTGCGTTTGAAGCGTTGGCTCGGCTGGGCAAGGTGAACCTGGCGGCGCTCGAGCTGCACGTGACGCATAGCGCCGTCAGCCATCAGATTCGCTCACTCGAAGACTATTTGGGCATCGCACTGGTTTCGCGTGAAAAACGGTTCCTCGTGTTGACGGATGAAGGCCGCGTTTATGCCTACCAGATCAGGCAGGCGCTGGGCGAAATTGCCGGCGTTACCGAAAAACTGCTGGCGAAAACCAGGCATCCGCAACTGACGCTCTCGGTGCTGCCGTCCTACGCCATGTATTGGTTGCTGCCGCGCCTGCACGGGTTCATGACCGCCCACCCCGGGCTGCGCCTGAAGCTGGAGTCGAGCATGGAGTTCGTCAGCTTCGAGCAGGGCCTGATTGACTGCGCCATCCGCTTTGGCCATGGCCAATGGCCGGACGTGCAGTGCGAGCCCCTGATGGCTGACGCCTTGCTCGTAGTTGCAGCCCCGCACTTCAATGCCGGCGCGCTGCCAGACACAGCGCAAGCCATCCTCGAACAACCGCTGCTGCACGCCAGTGAAAGCTGGCCAGTCTGGCTCAGCGCCGCCGGCGTGGAGGGGCAGCGCCCGCCTGCCTCGCTGGAATTCACTGACTCAACGTTGATGCTCGAAGCCGTCAGACTCGGATACGGCGTCGCGCTCACCCGACGATCCATTGCCCATTCACTGATTCAGCGCGGGGAGCTGGTCAAACTGACAACGGTCGAACCTGCGCACTCTTCACGCTACTACCTGGTCTGGCCTGCCGGCAGTCAGCGTTCAGCGCAATTGATCACGCTGCACGCCTGGCTCAAAGACCAGATCGTGGAATATCAGGCCAGCCTGTAAAGCAATGGCAGTACGCCAGACAGCAAAACGCCGACCCTGAGGTCGGCGCTTCGATTAAACGGCGACTATTACTTCGCTTTGACACCTTCCAGCGAGATGTCCAGGTCCACGGTCTGGGAAGACGGGCCTGGGCCTTTGATGCCGAAGTCGTTCAGTTGCAGCGTGGTGGTAGCGTTGAAGCCAGCACGTTCGCCGCCCCACGGGTCCTTGCCTTCGCCGTTGAATGTGGCCTTGAAGGTCACAGGCTTGGTCACGCCGTGGAACGTCAGGTCGCCGGTCACGTCAGCAGTTTTGGCGCCGGTGGACTTGACCGAGGTAGATACAAACTTGGCGTCAGCAAACTTGGCAACGTCCAGGAAATCCTTGCTGGCGATGTGCTTGTCACGTTCTGCGTGGTTGGACCACAGGCTGGCGGTTTTCACGTCGACGGCAATTTTGCTGTCTTCAGGTTTGGCCGAGTCCCAGCTGAAAGTACCGTCCCAATCCTTGAAAGTACCGTGGATGTAGCTGTAGCCCAGGTGGCTGATTTTCCAGTCGATGAAGGCGTGTTGGCCTTCTTTGTCGATCTTGTAGTCAGCCGCCATCGCCGAGCCGGCGGACAACAGGGCAGAACCGATGGCCAGGGCCGCGAGAGTCTTTTTCAACATGCTTTCTATTCCTTGTGAGTCGAGGTTGAACATCAGGCTTTGCGCCCCAGCATTCGCGTGAGGGTCGCATCACGATCGATAAAGTGGTGTTTCAACGCAGCCACGCCGTGCAAGCCGGCGAACACTACCAACACCCAGGCGAGGTACAGGTGCACCAAGCCAGCGTTGTCTGCCTGATCCGGTAGCCCGGAAATCACCGCAGGAATTTCGAACAGGCCAAACACCGAAATACCGACACCGTCTGCGGTGGAAATCAGGTAACCGGCAATCATCACGGCAAACAGCGCCAGATACAGGAACGCGTGGCCACAGGCCGCGCCGATACGGGTTAAACGGCTGTAACTGGCCAACGGCGGTGGTGGCGGGCTGACGAGGCGCCAGACAATGCGCACCAGCATCAGGGCGAACAGCGTGATGCCAATGCTCCTGTGCAGATCGGGCGCGTCTTTGCGCCAGACGTCGTAGTAATCGAGGCCGACCATCCACAAGCCCAGCGCGAACAAACCAAACACCACCAGGGCTACGCCCCAGTGCAACACCATGCTGACCCAACCATACCGGGCCTTTGAATTACGTAGCTGCATGTCCCAAATCCCGTGAGTGCTGTGCCCAAGACTAGCGATTTATCTATCGAATTAAAGCCTAAAAATTCGCTTTGAAATATCGAGAAATATGATCTTGAGATTATGCACAATACGTTAACAACCGATTAAGGACTATTCCCAGTAAACGTGACAGATCGTCCTGCGTTTACTGCCAATTCACGCTTAATGGGTTGTGACACAGTCGCCCATTGCATAGGCTTGCGCGATTGTTACGCCTGCGCTGGCTGCAGGACCGCTTCGAGGAGATAAAACGATGGGCTTGAACAACCAGTGGATGCAACGCGACCTTGCGGTGCTGTGGCATCCCTGTACCCAGATGAAAGATCACCAGCAACTGCCGCTGATCCCGATCAAGCGCGGTGAAGGCGTGTGGCTGGAAGACTTCGAAGGCAAGCGCTACCTCGACGCCGTCAGTTCCTGGTGGGTCAATGTGTTCGGCCACGCCAACCCGCGCATTAATCAGCGCATCAAGGATCAGGTCGACCAACTGGAACACGTGATCCTCGCCGGCTTCAGCCATCAGCCGGTGATCGAGCTGTCCGAGCGCCTGGTCAAGATGACGCCCGAGGGTCTGACGCGGTGTTTCTACGCCGATAACGGCTCATCGTGCATCGAAGTCGCGCTGAAAATGAGCTTTCACTATTGGCTCAACCGTGGCCTGCCGAACAAAAAGCGTTTCGTCACCCTGACCAACAGCTACCACGGCGAAACCATCGCCGCGATGTCGGTGGGCGACGTGCCGCTGTTTACCGAAACGTATAAAGCGCTGCTGCTCGACACCCTTAAAGTGCCGAGCCCGGATTGCTACCAGCGCCCCGAGGGCATGAGCTGGGAAGAACACTCGCGCACCCTGTTCCTGGCCATGGAACAGACCCTTGCGGAAAACCACGACACCGTCGCCGCCGTGATCGTCGAGCCGCTGATCCAGGGCGCCGGCGGCATGCGCATGTACCACCCGGTGTACCTCAAACTGCTGCGCGAAGCCTGCGACCGCTACGGCGTGCACCTGATCCACGACGAAATCGCTGTGGGTTTCGGCCGTACCGGCACCATGTTCGCCTGCGAGCAAGCCGGCATCCGCCCGGACTTCCTGTGCCTGTCCAAAGCGCTGACCGGCGGCTACCTGCCGTTGGCCGCCGTGGTCACCACAGATGATGTGTACGACGCCTTCTACGACGACTACTCGACCCTGCGCGCCTTCCTGCATTCCCACAGCTACACCGGCAACCCGCTGGCATGCGCGGCGGCCCTGGCGACTTTGGATATTTTCGAAGAAGACAACGTCATCGAAAACAACAAGGCCCTGGCCCAGCGCATGGCCACCGCCACCGCGCACTTGGTTGACCACCCGCACGTGTCGGAAGTCCGCCAGACCGGCATGGTGCTGGCCATCGAGATGGTGCAGGACAAAGCCACCAAAACCGCCTATCCATGGCAGGAACGCCGTGGCCTGAAAGTATTCGAGCACGCCCTGGAACGCGGCGCGCTGTTGCGCCCGCTGGGCAGCGTGGTGTATTTCCTGCCGCCGTACGTGATCACGCCCGAGCAGATCGACTTCCTGGCCGAAGTGGCCAGTGAAGGCATCGATATGGCCACCAACAGCAACGTCAGTGTGTCAGTGCCCCAAGACTTCCACCCAGGCTTCCGCGACCCGGGCTAACAAAAAATCAAAGGCAAACGGGCCACAATTGATACACACCATGGTTTGCTAAATTTTCCAGAGAACAGAAATGAGACTGTCCCGCTTTTTCACCGACACCCCGCTGAGCATCGGCGATCACGAGCTGCCTGAAGCCCAGGCGCATTACATCAGCCGTGTGTTGCGCATGACCGAAGGCGACGCCGTGCAGCTCTTCGACGGCTCCGGCCAGGAATTTCGCGGCACGCTGCTGGAAGTCGGTAAAAAGCGCGTCACCGTGCAGCTCACCGAAAGCTTCGCCGGCCAGACCGAATCGCCGCTGCACATCCACCTCGGCCAGGGCCTGTCCCGGGGCGAGCGTATGGATTGGGCGATTCAGAAAGCGACCGAACTGGGCGTCAATGCGATCACGCCGATTTTCACCGAGCGCTGCGAAGTCCGCCTCAAGGACGAACGCGCCGACAAACGCCTGCTGCACTGGCGCCAGGTGGCGATCAGCGCCTGCGAGCAATGCGGGCGCTCCACGGTGCCGGTGATTCACCCACCGCTGTTACTGGCGGACTGGCTGAAGCAGACCGAGGCGGATTTGAAACTGGTGCTGCACCCGGTGGCAGAACCGATGATCAGCCACGCCAAGCCGTCGAGCCTGGCCTTCCTGATCGGGCCAGAAGGCGGGCTGACTGACGCCGAAGTCGACACCGCCAGCGGCGCCGGCTACCACGCCGCCCGCCTCGGCCCACGCGTGCTGCGCACTGAAACAGCGCCAGTTGTAGCGCTGGCAGTCGCCCAACAACTCTGGGGCGATTTCTAAACCCGACCTTTGCAAACCCAATCAAAAATGTGGGAGCGGGCTTGCTCGCGAATGCGGTGTATCAGCTTGCATATGCATCGACTGAACCACCGCATTCGCGAGCAAGCCCGCTCCCACATTTGGATGTGTGTTGGCTGCTAGAGCACGTAACGCATGATCGCCACAAAATGCAGCAAACTGCCGCCGATCACGAATAAATGCCATATCCCATGGGAATGCCGCAGGCGATCCTCCAGGGCAAAAAAGATAATCCCGACGGTGTACAACACCCCGCCCGACGCCAGCCACACAAACCCCGCCATGCCCAGCGCGGCAATCAGCGGCTTGACCGCCACCAGCACAATCCAGCCCATCACCGCGTAAATCACGATCGACAGAATCCGAGCCTCGGAGCGCGGCTTGATCTCTTGCAGGATGCCGATCACCGCCAGCCCCCACACAATCCCGAACAGCGTCCAGCCCCAGGGCCCGCGTAATGTCACCAGGCAAAACGGCGTGTAACTGCCGGCGATCAACAGGTAGATCGAAAAGTGATCGACCTTCTGCATGATCTCTTTACGTCGCCCCTGAACGCTGTGATACACCGTCGAGGCGCTGTACAACACCAGCAGCGTAAAGCCATAAATCGCCACGCTGACGATCTTCCAGGGGCTGCCATCCAGGCTCGCCACCACCAACATCCACACTGCGCCAATAAACGCCGCGACTGCACCGAGCAAATGGCTCCAGGCGTTGAATCGTTCACCGTGGTACATCTGTCACTGACCTCCTCTAACCGTTAACGATGGGCTGGCTAGCGTCCAACCTTGTGCATAAGAGTGCAAGCGGCTTATGACGATCCGGGGACGCCGCACGGTTTTGCGGGCACAATCGAGCGCATTCGAACCCGAGCCACGGCCATGCTGATCGACGAAGAATTCACCCTCAAAAAACTGGAAATCTTCCTGGCGTTCATGCGCACCGGCAACCTGGCCCGCGCCGCCGCCGAGCTGAACACCAGCAACGTCAGCGTGCACCGCGCCATCCACTCCCTGGAAAATGCCCTGCGCTGCCCGCTGTTCAAACACGAAGGCCGCAACCTCACGCCGCTGGAAAGCGCCTACGTGTTGGAAGAGCGCGCGCAGAAACTGGTGGCCGACGTGGTCGACAGCGTGCGCCTGACCCGCGAAGCCGCGGGCTTCTCCGCCGAGCGTTTCAAGCTCGGCTCGCTGTACTCGCTGACGGTCAAGACCGTGCCGCAACTGATCATGGGCTTGAAAATCCGCCGCAGCGAGCTCAACATCGACCTGATCCTGGGCTCCAACTTCGACCTGCTCTACAAGCTCAAGAACATGGAAGTGGACGCCATCCTCATCGCCCTCGACGAACGCGCCAACGACCCCGATTGCGAGCAGATCGCGCTGTTTACCGACGACATTTTTCTCGCCACCCCGGCCGACTCGCCCTTCGACCGCGAACAACAGATCGACCTCGCTGACGTGCGCGACGCCACCTTTATCACCCTCACCCAAGGTTTCGCCACGCACCAGGATGGCAATCAGGTGTTCAAGCAGGCGGGGTTCGAGCCGAAGGTGGCGATGCAGGTGAATGACATCTTCACCTTGCTGAGCATGGTCAGCTCGGGGGTGGGTTATGCGCTGCTGCCGGGGCGGATTGCGGCGGTGTATGAGAACCGCGTGAAGCTGATACCGCTGCAACCCCGGTATCGGTTGCAGCAACACATTGGCGTGGTGTTTTTGAAGGCCAAGGAGCGTGACCCGAATTTGCTGGCGCTGTTGGCGGAGTGCCGGATGTATGCCAATCGCCAAGTGACAGACTGACAGACCGCTTTCGCGAGCAAGCCCGCTCCCACATTTGGACTGCATTCCAAATGTGGGCATGCGAACCCGATCCAATGTGGGAGCGGGCTTGCTCGCGAAGGCGCCGGACCAGACAACGCAAATCCCGAAGTTAACCGACCAGTCCGCGAACAATGAAGTACAACACCGAAGGCCCCAGCAAGCACCCAAGCCCGGTGTGAAACGTCGCCGTCAGCGCGCCATACGGCACCAAGCGCCGATCCGTCGCGGCCAAGCCTGCGGTCACGCCGCTGACAGTCCCCGCCAACCCACCAAACACCATCGCCGAACGCGGGTTATCCAACCCCATCCAGCGCGCCGCCACCGGCGTGCCGACCATCACCAGAATCGCCTTGATCAAGCCGGTGGCAATCGACAACGCCATCACATCCGACGTCGCGCCAATCGCCGCACCGGTCACCGGCCCGACGATATACGTCACGGCGCCGGCGCCAATGGTGGTCATGCTGATCGCATCGCGATAACCAAACGCCCACGCCATGCTCGCGCCCACAATAAACGGCAGAACCGTGCCCAGCAGCAGCGCAATCACACCAATCAACCCGGCCTTGCGCGCTTCGGTGGCTTGCACTTCAAACGCCGTGGCGACAATCGCAAAGTCACGCAGCATCGCGCCGCCCATCAACCCAATCCCCGAGAACAGCGCCATATCCGCCAGGCCTTTCTGCCCGCCGGTCAGCGTGCCGCCCACCCACGCCAGCACCAGCCCGATGACGATGGCAATCGCCGAGCCGTGAATGCGCCCGAACGTCAGGCGCTTGGACAGCACCACGGAAATCCACATCACCACGCCGACCACGGCAAAGGCCGTGACCAGGCCGTTATTCTCCAAGCCTTTCTGGATAAGAGGCCACATATCAGCGACCTCCCGCAGCGACGATCAGCGGCTCTTCGGCGGGCAACGGTTCGCCCTTGTGAGTACGACTGATCAAGGCAATGGTGCAGCCGCACACCACCACCGAACCGATGGCCGCCAGCACCGCGACCGGGCCGCCGTGCAGTGCCGTGACCACGTTTTGCTGCGCGGCCATCGCGACCACCACGGGGATGTACATGGCGCCCCAGAAGCCCACGCCCATTTCGCAATCCTTGGTCATGCCGCCGCGTTTTTGCATCCACAAGCGCGCGCAGATCAGCAGGATCATCGCGATGCCCACCCCGCCCACGTTGGATTTAACACCCAGCAACACGCCGAGCATGTCGCCTAGAATCACGCCCGCCAGCATGCAGATCGCCAGCAATGCCACACCGTAAATAATCATGGTTGTCGTCCTCAAAGTGCTCGTTCGAAATTGTTGTTTTTGTGCTTCGAAAGCTTTGGGTGGTGCTTTATCGGTGGCGGCGCTCCTCCTCTTGCAGCAGGGCCTGCAAGGTGTCCAGGCGCGCGCCTTCGCAGGCGATCACGGTGCCTTGTTCAAACACCCGGCGCGACAGGCCGGTAAGCACCGCGCCCGGCGGCAGTTCGATTTGCAGGCGCACGCCGCGCTCGTAGGCGCTTTGCACAGTGCCGCGCCAGTCGACGACGCGGCACATGTTGAAGGCCAGGTCGTCGCGCAATTGCTCGGGGTTGTAGATCGGCCGCGCGCGGGTGCTGCTGAGGTAGGTGATACGCGGCGTCTTGAGTGTGACAAAGGCTTGCGCCAACGCCTGGGCCGGTTGCTCCAGCAACGCGCAGTGGGACGGCACGCTCACCGCCAGGCGCTTGGCGACGCCATTGCCTTTGATGCGGTTGGCGACGCGCTTCATGGCTTCGTTGCTGCCGGCAATCACCGTTTGGTTGTCGGCGTTGATATTGGCCAGGTAAACCGGGGTTTCGGGGCTGTGGACTTCGGCCAAAACGGTTTCGACGGTGGATAAGTCCGGGCCGATTAGCGCGGTCATTCCATAGCCTTGTGGGTAAGCGCTTTGCATCAGGTCGCCACGCAGGCTGACCAGTTTCACGGCGTCGGCAAAGTCCAGGGCTCCTGCAATCACCGCCGCCGGGTAGGCACCGATGGACAGGCCCGCGACGTAATCCGGTCTGTGTTGCAGCAAGCGGGCGTTGGCCACGCCGGCGATCAACAGGCACAGCTGAACCGCCCGCGTCGACTCAAGGGCTTTCGCAGAATCGAGCGCGCGAACGTCTTCCCCCAAGGCCTCACTGGCTTGATCCAGCACATCGGCGGGCAAAGGCTGGAGCATGCCCGGCCGTTGAGCGCCCTGCCCTGGAAACACCAGAAGGCTGCTCATTCCACGGCCTGCCAGGGGTCCAGCACCAAGTGCGCGCCGCTGGCGGTTTTCAGCAATACACGGCGCGATCCACCGGCCCACTCGCGCAAGGCGATGGCGCCAAACGGGGTTTGCAGTTGCAGGTCCACGGCGCATGGCGCGGTGTTGAGGATTGCCAGCAGATTTTCTGCATCACCTCGCGTCAGCCGCTGCGGCGTGCGCAGAATCAAATCCAGATCACTCTGCTCATGCAGCGCTTCAATACCTGTGGCCAGTTCAAAACCTGCACTGCCCGTCACGCCCCAGTTTTCGCCCGCCAGCACTGGCCGCAGTGCTGCGAGTGCGCGCACTGCGGGCAAATCCCGTGGCGAAATAACGCCGCACAAGGCTTCCGGCTCCACGCGGCGTTGCACGGCAGCCACCGGCATCACGGCGGCAAACCGTTGTTCACGCAGACGCCCGCGCACGCCAACCGCCACGCAGCCCGGCACGGCGACGGCGCGACGCACCACCACTGGCTGGCCGGCGCTGATCGCCTCCAGCGCCCAGGCTGGGGCGTCAGCAGGCAGATGCGCCGGGGTCATGCCCCAGAGCAAATCGTGCGCGTTCACCACTGCTCCCGCAGCAGTTGGCGCACATGGCTTGAAGCCGCGCGATTGGTGGCGCCGAGACGGCTGCTCAAATCGCAGCCATCGACGTCCTTGATCGCATTCAGCAGGCAATCGCTGACCCGCGCCACATCGTCCGGCGTGGGCTGTTCAATCTGGCTGACCGACAGCGTCTCCCAGAGCAAACCGAGGCTGGCGTAACTCTCGATGTCATAGGCCATCGGCGGCACGCTGGCGGCCAGGGCTTCCAGTTCTTCGACGCTGCGCAAAGTCACCCGCGCGGCCGAGGCCTTGCCCATGGCGTGCACCATCACGCCGGGGTCGCGCAGGGCGATCAGGCGGTTGGCCTGGTAACCGTGGGCGAGAAACGCGCCGGACATGGCCTTGCCCACCAGCAGCGCGATCACCGGGTGCCCGGCGAGACGAGCGCGGGCGTAGCTGTCGGCGGCGCTGGCCAGTGCCTGATGGATGCCGAGGGCTTCTTCGCGACGCCCATAAGCCTGGCTCGGCACATCGACGATGGCGATGATCGGGCGCTTGTCGCCAAGGGCGATGGCTTCATCCACCGCTTTGGCGAGGCCCCAGCCTTCGAGCAAACCGACCTCGCCATTGCGTGCGCGGGGGAAGCGGTTGTGTGGGTCGGAGACCACGGCGATGAAGCGCACGGCTTGCTGGCCCAGCACGCCGTCGGCGACTTTCAGCGAGTCCGGCAAACCCTCAACGGGGGTTGCGCCAGCGCTCAATGCGTTGAACCACTGCAACCCTCTCACGAGCGTTCTCCTTGATACAGCGCGCGCACCGTCGCCGGGTCGATCTGCGGCGTGGCGTCGAGTTCAGCCAGGCGCGCGAGGTAGAACTCGGCCTGACGGCTGCGTTGTTGAGTCGGCAAACCTTGTTGCAGCAATTCGGTGACAGTCTGTTGGATGTGCGCAACATCGTCCGCCACATAACTGTCGGCCAAGCCGCTGTTGAACCGTTGCTCGCCGCCGGTAAGGCTCCAGATGAAAGGCCGGTCGCGGGAGTCGTATTCTTCCAGGCCCGCTTCCTGCTCGATCACTTGCGGACCATTGAGGCCCAAACGCGCTTCGCGGGTAACCACGAGGTAGCTGCACAGGCCCGCCGCGATGGACATGCCGCCAAAGCAACCGACGCTGCCCGCCACCACGCCGATCACCGGCTGGTATTGGCGCAGGTCGACAATCGCCGCATGAATATCGGCAATCGCGGCCAGGCCCAGGTTGGCTTCCTGCAAGCGCACGCCACCGGTTTCCAGCAGCAATACGGCGCGAGTCGGCACACCTTTGCGGTTGTCTTCGGCCGCCAGCTCAAGGGCGCCAGCGATTTTCGCGCCGCCGACTTCACCGAGGCTGCCGCCCTGAAAATTGCCTTCGATGGCAGCGATTACCACTGGCAAGCCGTCGATGCTGCCCTTGGCGATCACCACGCCGTCATCCGCCTGCGGCACCACGCCCTGGCGGCTGAGCCACGGCGACATGACGCGTTGAAACGGGTCGATCAGTTCACGAAAAGAACCAGCATCCAGCAAGGCCTTGGCCCGTTGCCGCGCACCGAGTTCGACGAAGCTGTGTTTGTTGAGCAAGTCAGTCATGGCCGATTTCCTCGAAACCCTGCTCCAGGCGCAAACGCACCACGCCGGGGGTGGCGCCGAAATCGTGGATATCGATCTTCAAGGCGGGTGGCGTCTGTTCCAGGAAGATGCGCTCGAACAGATTTTGCCAGCGTTGCTCGGCGCCATTGACCGAGGTCTGCACCTGAATGGTCAGCGTGCCGGGCGTGCCCGGTTCCAGCAGCACTTCCAGGTCGCCGGAGCCGACGCAACCCACCAACGCGCGGCCTTTGGGCGGCTGCCCGGCGGGGAATTCAAAGGATAAGGTTTCCATCAAAACGCTCCGTCGAGGCGGTCGATAAACAGGCAGGCGGCCAACAGGTCGGCGGCGCCGCCGGGGGAGGCATTCAGCGCCAGTAAGTGTTGGTCGAGTTCGTGCAACTGGCGCCGCCCGGCGAGGGTTGCGCTGCCGCCCGCGTCGAGTACGGCTTGGGCGCCGCGCTGCATGGCGTTGATGCCGTCGGGGCCTGCGCGGTAGAGCACGCAGGTGTCGGCCAGGTCGGTCATGATGGCGAGCAAGGCATCCAGACGCGCGTTCTGTTCGCCGGCGTTTTGCAGGCGGCTTTTATGCAGTTGCGGCAGGCCGCGTTGCACCACCGAGGGGAAACCAAGTTGGGCTTCTTCACGGGCGCCGCGCGCGCCGTAACGTTGGGCAACCTGCGCGCCGTGGCTCATGGGTTGAGGCGCGTAGCGGTCGTTGAGCAGGGCCAGTTTTGCGGCCGTCAGCGTGACAGCGCGAGGCTCCAGCGCTGCGGCTGCAGTGAGCAAACCGAGGGCCCAGATCGCACCGCGATGGGTGTTCACGCCATTGGTTGTGATGAGCATCGCCTGTTCACCTTCGCGGCCAATCCGCCCGAGGGCTTCGCGCAGGGGCAAGCCGATCTCGCCACATTCAATAGCCGCTTCGGCCATTTCCTTGAACATCGGCCATAACGACAACGCCGACGCGTGCATCAAACCCAGGTGTAAATCGCTGTGGGCGCCGCTGCCGCGACGGTCCACCAGAGCAGGTTTGGGCGACAAGTCGGCCTCATCGATTAATGCATCGACGGCCATGTCTGCCAGGCGATCAGCGAGGCTGAGTTCATGCAGTTTGAGGGCGCGCATTTACCAGCTCCTGAACTTGGCGGGCGGGTTGTACAGGCCACCGGACCAGTCCACCAGGTCGGCCACACTTTTGGCGGCCAGCAATTCGCGGGTGGCGTCGGTGCGGCGGATGCCGAGGTCTTCGGGCAAGGCGATCAAGCCTTCACGGCGCATGCGCGCGGTGTCTTTGGGGTTGTGGCGCAGGCCGATGGCGGTTACCCCGGCGACGGCGGCGATCATCGCCTGGCGCTCTTCCAGCGAACGCGCCTTGTACAGGTAGGCGATGCCTTCTTCGGTGAGCAAGTGGGTAACGTCGTCGCCGTAGATCATGATCGGCGCCAGCGGCATGCCGCTTTTGCGCGCAACTTCCACCGCGTCGAGGGTCTCGACGAAGGTCGGTTTGCCGCCTTCCTGGAAGGTTTCGACCATTTGCACCACGAGCTTTTTACCGCGTTCAAGCAAGGCTTGCGGGGCATCGTCGTGGCGCATATCCAGCCACGCCGGGGTGCCATGGCGACGGCCGCGCGGGTCGTGGCCCATGTTCGGCGCGCCGCCAAAACCGGCGAGGCGGCCACGGGTGACGGTGGAAGAATGCCCGTCGCCGTCGACTTGCAGGGTGGCGCCGATAAACAGGTCCACCGCGTATTGGCCAGCGAGTTGGCAGAACATCCGGTTGGAACGCATCGAGCCATCGCGGCCGGTGAAGAACACATCAGGCCGCGCGGCGATGTAGTTTTCCATGCCCAGCTCGGTGCCGAAGCAATGCACGCTTTCGACCCAACCGCTTTCAATCGCGGGGATCAGGGTTGGGTGTGGGTTGAGGGTCCAGTTGCGGCAAATCTTGCCCTTAAGGCCCAGGGATTCGCCGTAGGTCGGCAGGATCAACTCGATGGCGGCGGTGTTAAAACCGATGCCGTGGTTGAGCGACTGCACATTGTGTTTTTCGTAGATGCCACGGATCGCCATCATCGCCATCAGCACATGCACCGGCTTGATGTGGCGCGGGTCGCGAGTGAACAGCGGCTCGATGTAGAACGGCTTGTCGGCCACCACCACAAAATCCACCCAGCTCGCCGGGATGTCGACGCGAGGCAAGTCCGTCACGTCGTCCACCAACTGGTTGACCTGCACGATGACAATGCCATCGCTGAACGCCGCGGGCTCGATCAGCGCTGGCGTGTCTTCGGTGCTGGCGCCGGTGTAGATATTGCCCGAGCGGTCAGCCATGAAACCGGCGGACAGCACGACGTTGGGAATCAGGTCCACCACCAGCCGCGCGTAGAGTTCGATGTAGGTGTGAATCGCGCCGATTTCCAGTTGGCCGTCTTCCAGCAACTGGCTGATGCGCAGGGATTGGGTGCCCGCAAAGGAAAAGTCCAGCTTGCGAGCGATGCCCTTTTCAAACAGGTCCAGGTGCTCGGAACGGCCGACACTGGGCATGATCATGTGCAAATCGTGGAGCTTGGCCGGGTCGGCCTTGGCCAGGGAGCGCGAGAGAAAATCGGCCTGTTTCTGGTTGTTGCCTTCCAGTACCACACGGTCGCCGGGCAGGATCAGCGCCTCAAGCGCCTCGACGATTTTGTCGCTGGGCAACACCGCCCCGTCTGCGAAATGCTTGACCAGCCCGAGCCGCCGCTGCTTCTCGTCGCGCCGCCGCGTCCAGCGCGAGTCAGGGGTGATGGTTGTTGTCATGGTCGCTCCACGGGGTTTGCTGTCGTGGGGCTACCTTAGGAGTGAATTTAGTGACCATCAATCAAGCGCGGCGGTGGATCGTTACGGTTGCAGTAACGGACCATCAGCAAATAAGGACCTTGAGCCAAGTGAAGATCAAAAATGTGGGAGCGGGCTTGCTCGCGAAAGCGGTGGTTCAGTTGCATATGTACCAACTGACACACTGCATTCGCGAGCAAGCCCGCTCCCACATTTGTTCGGCTGTGTTTGCTAGATGGGGTTGCCCCCAATCAGATTGATCTTGTCCTGCTGCACCACCCGCTGCACAAAACTGTTCCCGGCATTCCATTTGCCGATCCAGTCTTGAGGGGTGTACAGCGTCGGGTTGATGGTGCGGCCCAGTTGCTCTTCAAGCGGCATGAGCTGCTCCATGACGTCACTGTAGTTGAGGCTTTCGCCGATCAGCATGAGATCTATGTCACTGGATGAGTGCGCATCGCCCTTCGCGATGGAGCCGTAGATAAAAGCCCAGGTCAGTTGTTCGGCGAATGGCGCCAATGCATTGCGCAAGGGCTCGTCCAGGCTCAGCGTTTTGCGCACGATGGCGAGCAATTCCGAGTAGATCGGGCACTGGGGGTTGGCTTGGTAATGGGTCTGGTTGCCTTGGCGCGTCTGGCTCAAGATGCCGGCCAACTGCAAGCGCTCCAGTTCGCGGGTGAGGCTGCCCTTGCCCACCTTGGCCCAGCGAGCGATTTCATTGGTGAAGAAGCTTTGGTCCGGTTTTTTCCAAAAAGCAGGCCCAGCACTTTTTGCTGGGTCGCGGTGAAAAGTGCTGTGCTGAGTGGCAAGGTTTGCATGGCAGTGGCCAGGGAGTCCCAAAAAGGGAACGATAGGTCCCTTTTTGGGAACGATCAAGTAGTCTGTGGCAGATCGCCCTCGGTCAGAAGCACAAATTCTCATGTGGGAGCTGGCTTGCCTGCGATGGCGGTGGGGCAGCCAAGGAAGCTTCAACTGACAGATTGCTATCGCAGGCAAGCCAGCTCCCACATTTGTTCGGCGGCGCCCGTTAGATATCAGTCCCAAAAAGGGAACGATAAGTCCCTATTCGGGACCGACTTAGGACTTGGGTGAAGGGGTGACTTGCTCCAGCGCTCTGTCCACCAGCAACTGCCCTAACGCTGCCATTTGTTGAATAGCCAACAATATCGCGCGTTGGGAGTGATCCAGGTCGAAAGCGAGGTTGCAGGTCATGGCGTTCAGCGAGGACAAGGTTTCGCTGGCGTTGACGAGCAGGGTTTCAGTGTCTTGGTGGGGGTTTACGGTGAAGAGGCTGACAGGCGGATTAGGAGTAGGTTTTTTAATCATGATTTACAGCTCCGATATGTGATGGAGACTGCCCTCATCCGCTTGCACGCAAATAAGGTGGCAGCTGTGCGCAGGTGTGCAAGACCGGGCATATCGGACCCCGGCAGACCCCGAAGGATCTCCCACGCACAGCCGCCATAACAAATACAGCAGGCATAAAAAACGCCCGTGAATGGCTATGGGCGCTGGTGCGCCGACATGTAACCGGACTTGCACGTCCGTGTCACCGTTTTTTGCGATGACGAAGCGAAGACTATCCGCCATGACTGCCCGCAACAGGTTCATGCACAGCCCGAAATCTTGCAGGAAAAATCCGACGCGCCCCCACCTTGATCGTTCCGACGCGGAACGATCAGCATCACAAAGTCATTTCCACTTTCACAATCCCAAGACCCTCCAGGGCATAGCTGCTGTACTCATACACGCGCCCATGAATAGCCAAATGGAGAACACCGCCTTCCACAGCTACGTGCACATCGGGCTCTTTTGTTTTCAAAAAAGGATGCGCCGACACCAATGCAGCAAGTATCTCCTGATCACTCCCCAAGTTTTCATGGACGTAGTATCTGTAGGAAAAGCCCACCGTCGCACCGCCCTGGCTATCTCGCGCCCCATAGATCGAGGTGCCGTTCCCCAAAGAATGTTTCAACACCACTTCGTCCAGGTCAGGTGTACCGGATGACATGATCCAGCTACCCCCGATGTAGATCAGGCAAACCACCAGCAAGCAATTTCGCAGCATGGGTACGAGCGCCTTAATGGCCTTGAGAAATTGCATACTCAATACCTCTCCTTATCCAATATTGGTCTCGCGGATCATCGCCGAAAGGATCACCACCCCACCATGATCCAAAGTCCGGTCGTGTAGTTTTTGCAAACGTTTGAGCGACACCTGCAGCACGTAACAGAACATGGTCTGGAATACCCAGCACCGTGCCCGTGGCCCCATAATTGAAGTTACCAAAAGCCTCGTACTGACGCCCCCGCTTCTTGTAATTCCATGGCCCGGCAGCCCTGACCTGAGAGTAGAACCAGGAATAGGCAAATGCCGAGCCTGACTTGAGATGAACACTCTTGCACTTGGCTGTCGCCATATTTTCGAGAATGGAAACACCGGACGGCATTAACGGTACGGCCATTTGCTAGTCCTTGCTGGCAGTGAGGAGCGCAGAACCTAGCACCCCACTTAGGACTGAACATCCCACAGAATCCAGATACAGAACTCGCCTACAGCCTCTCCATCCTATTCCGACATTTGTATGATCGATCTGGACCAGAGTAAGAAGACCCGGAGGGTAGATAGGAAGGTTCGTACACTGCTTTAGGGTTGATGCTCGGAACTGTCCTGTCTAGCCTTCTTGGCTGAATGTCCATCACCGCAGGACGAATCAACATGCCCATGCACAACCCACCTCACCCCGGAGAAATCCTGCTTGAAGATGTGATCCCGGCCTTGGGCATCACCATCACCGAAATGGCACGGCGCCTCGGGTTTGCCCGTGAGACGTTTTCAAGGATCTTGCATGGCCATGCGCCTGTGAGCCCGGACTTGGCGGTGCGGCTTGAACGAGCAGGAGTGAGTACGGGGCAGTTATGGCTAGCGATGCAAAGTGGCTATGACTTATGGCAGGCCGAGCATCGGGAGCAGCCGGTGATCGAGCGATTTGCGCAGATTGAGTAGTAGCCAGGATTTTGCAGGCACAGAAGATCAAAGGTGGGAGCGGGCTTGCTCGCGAAGGCGGTGGGTCAGGTCAATAAATATCAACTGACAGACTGCCTTCGCGAGCAAGCCCGCTCCCACATTTTGATCTTCATGGATTTTGAAAGGGAGGTTCAGGCCAGACCGGATTCGACCAGCAGCGCTTCCAGCCCCATGAGGTCGGGCACTTTTGCCACGTGCTCGCCGACCTGCACTGCGGCCAGTTCCAGCGGGCAGAGTGGCACGTCCACGTAGCTCAGTTGGCTGTCGAGCTTGTATGACCGTGGAATCCCCTGAATCACCAGCGCAATAAACTTCAACGTCGGCCGCCCGCCCAGTGCGTTCAGCACCACGATCCTTGAGCGTTCCCCCGTCACGATCGCCTCGCCGCACACCGCTTCAAAGCTGATCAACGGCAATTGCCGATCACGCCAGGTCACCTGCCGCAGGTACCACGGCGGTGCGTCGCTGGCGGGTTCGCCGCGTTGAAAGTCGATGAGTTCGGCGACGGCGACATTGGGCAGCACCAGGTTGCGATCCGCCAGGGGCAGCAACAGGCCAGTGAGTTGGCTGGTGCGGTGGTCAAGCATGGGACTTGCTCCAGTAGGCGATGCTTTCCAGCAGCACCGACTCTTGGTACGGCTTGCCGAGGTAGTCGTTGACGCCGATGGCCATGGCGCGGTCGCGGTGTTTCTGGCCGGTGCGCGAGGTGATCATGATGATCGGCAGGCGCATCAGGCGTGGGTCGTTGCGCACTTGAATGGCCACTTCGAAGCCGTCCATGCGCGGCATTTCGATGTCGAGCAGCATCAGGTCCGGGGTGTGTTCTTCGAGCAGGGCGATGGCGTCGATGCCGTCTTTGGCGGTGAGCACGTTCATGCCGTTGCGCTCCAGCAGGCGGCTGGTGACCTTGCGCACGGTGACCGAGTCGTCCACCACCAGCACCAGCAGCGGGCGCTTTTTCAGGGGGTCGTTGAGGATCAGCGGCGCGTCGTCCGTCTGCGCGGGCAGCACCGGTTGCCGTGCGCGAATGTGCGCCAGCAAGTCGATGATCAACACCACGCGGCCGTCGCCCAAAATGGTCGCGCCGGACACGCCCTGCACGCCCGCAAACTGCGGCCCCAGGCCCTTGACCACAATCTCCCGCGTGCCCGCCATGGCATCCACGTGCACCGCCACGCGCCGCTCGTTGCACTGCACCAGCAGCACTGGTACCGGCTGGTATTGGCCTAGCAGTTTCGGGCGGCTGACGGTGTGCAGCAAGTCGCCGAGGTAGAACAATTCATAGCGCTGGCCGGCGTATTCATAACGTGGCGGGTCTTGCTGATAATGCCCGGCCAGCTCATGGGGCAACACGCGCACCAGCCCTTCGATGGTGTTCAGCGGGATCGCGTATTGGTCGTCCGCGCACTGCACCATCAGCGCGCGGTTGACCGACACGGTGAACGGCAGACGAATGCGAAAGTGCACGCCCGCGCCCGGCGTCGAATCAATCACCATAGAGCCGCCGAGTTGGCGCACTTCTTCGTGCACCACGTCCATGCCGACGCCGCGCCCGGAAATCTGCGTGATCTTTTCCGCCGTGGAAAAGCCCGGCTGCAGGATGAACTGCAACACGTCGCGGTCGCTGATCTCCTGACTGGGCGTGAGCAAGCCGCGCTTGATCGCCTTGCGCCGCACAGCCTCCAGCGGCACACCGGCGCCGTCGTCACGCATGTCGAAAACGATATCGCCGCCTTCGTGGGTCAGGTCCAGGCTGATGCGGCCCTTCTCTGGCTTGCCGGCCAACAGCCGAGCTTCGCGGGACTCCAGGCCATGGTCGACGGCATTACGCAGCATGTGCTCCAGCGGCGCGACCATGCGTTCCAGCACGTTGCGGTCCATTTCGCCTTCGGCGTTGCCGACGATGAATTCCACGTCCTTGCCCAGTTCTTCCGCCACCTGACGCACGATGCGTTTGAGGCGCGGCAACATGCGCTCGAACGGCACCATGCGCGTGCGCATCAGGCCTTCCTGCAACTCGGTGTTGATGCGCGCCTGTTGCTGCAACAGGTTGTGCGCGTCCCCATTGCGACGGTCGAGGGTTTCCTTGAGGTCGAGCAAGTCGGAGGCCGATTCGGACAGCGCGCGCGACAGCTGCTGCAACTGCGAATGGCGGTCCATTTCCAGCGGGTCGAATTCTTCATACCCCAGGCGCTCGGCCTCGGCTTGTTGACGACTGAGAATGCGGCCCTGGGTTTCGGTGTCGAGGCGACGCAACTGGTCGCGCATACGCTCAATGGTGGTTTCCACCTCGTTGAGGGCGATACGGGCATCGTTGACTTGCTGTTCGATGCGGCCACGGAAGATCGAAGTCTCGCCGGCCAGGTTGACCAGGTCATCCAGCAAATCGGCGGAGATTTTTACCATGTCGGCGCCGGGGTCAACCGCCGCCTCGGCTTTGCTCGCGGGTAATGCCACGGGGGCTAGTGGCTCATCGCTAGGGTGCAGCAGGCTTTTGATGCGCTCGATGAGCTTGTCCACCGAGCCCACCGGCAAGCCATCCGCCACGGCGTCGATCATCTGTGCGAGACGGTCATGGCAACCTTGCAACAGCCCAAACAGCTCGGGCGACGGCGCGAGCAAACCTGCGGAAAGCCCTTCGTAGAGAAACTCCAGCTCATGGGCCAGGTCGCCAATCGGGCCGATCTCGACCATGCGCGCGCCACCCTTGAGGGTGTGCAGGTCGCGCAGCAGGGTTTCAACGTCCTGGCGATTGCTCGGCTCGGCTTGCCAACGCTGCAGCGCGCTGCTGGAGCTGTCGAGAATGTCGGCGGCTTCTTCGAGGAAGATATCCAGCAATTCAGGATCGGCGCCCTGAGTTTGCGGTGCGGGCGTTGGCGCCGCCGGCGTGTTGCTGTGACGCAGCGCACGCGCTTTGGCTACCCACGCTGCGCTGTCGCTCAAGGGTTGGTGGCCTTGCAACTCATCCAACTGCACGGCGAGCTGTTCATGGCAGCCCATCAGCACCTGAGACAGCTCGACAGAGTAGCTGTAACGGCGGTCCACCAAGCCTTCGTACAGGCATTCCAGCTCGTGGGCCAGCTCCGCCACCGGGCCGATTTCGGCCATGCGCGCGCCGCCCTTGAGGGTGTGCAAATCCCGTTGGAGCGAGGACAACGGCGCCGGGCTGTCGGGGTCCAGCAGCCAGCGCTTGAGCGACTGCCCGGCGCTGTCGAGGATGTCCACGGCTTCTTCCAGGAAAATCTCGGCGATCTCGTCGTCCATCGCCGTTTCGTGCTCGAGCTTTGCGGTGGCCGCGCCCAGTTCGGAGATGCTCAGCGCGCGGCTGCCGTCGCTTTTGATCAAGCCGGTGGCGGACGGGTCCAGCGCTTCATCCAGCAATTCGCGCAAGGCCGCGACTCGCGCCGGTGCCGGGCCGATTTCCTGGCCGGCAGCCAACTGATCGAGCATGTTGATCAGCGCTTCATGGGCGTGCTCGGCCTCATGGAAAAACCGCTCGCTGACCGCCAGGCTGCTCTCTTCCACGGCGCCATACAGGTCGAGCAAGGCTTCGCACAGCTCGTCAATGGTGTGCAGCTCGGCAATGTGCGCGCCCTCCCCCAGCGTGGTCAATTCATCCAGCAGCGCGGTCAGTTCCTGGCGCTCGCCGGGGTGCTGCTGCCAGCGGCGCAGCAGGCTTTCGGCGTCGAGCAGGATGTCCATGCCCTGAGCGAGGAAGTTGGCGATCAACTGGGGGTCACGCTTGATGCGCAGGCCGGTGTTCGGGGCGTCGAGCAGTGCTTGAAGCTGAGCGTCGAGCAGGCTTTGGGTCCGGCTGATCAAGTCGTCGGCGCCTTTGATCGGCGCCAGCGGATCGCGGTCCAAATCCCGCAGCCCGCGCTGGAACAGGCTCTCGGCCTCCAGCAGCAACTCCACTTCATCCAGGTCCAGCGCCAGGCGGTGGGCTTTGTATTCGCGGGTCAGGTGGTCCAGCGGCCGCGCCAGCTCGGCAATCGGCAGCACGCCCGCCATGTAGGCGCTGCCCTTGAGGGTGTGCAGGGCGCGTTGCAGTTCATCGCTGACTTGCAGAGGCACGTGCTCGGCGGCCTGTTGCAGAAAGTGGTTGAGGCTCTCCAGATGGCTTTGGGCTTCGTTGCGGAAGATCTCCAGCAGCATCGGGTCGTGGGGTTCGGTAGCCGACGCTTGAGTGCCACTGGCCAAGGCGTGGGCGCGGGCGGCCAGGGCGTCGACTTCATCGCGCTGGCGCTGGTCGTCGATGGCGAAGTCGGCAATCAACTCGGGCAGCAAGGCCACAGCTTCGTCCAGCACCTGTTGCACGTCCGGGTCTAGGGCCACGCTGCGTTCCAGCACACGATTAAGCAGGTTTTCCAGCGCCCAGGCCAGCTCGGCCAGCACCAGCGCACGGACCATGCGGCCACTGCCTTTGAGGGTGTGAAAGGCGCGGCGCATTTCGCCCTGCGCCGTTTTGTCGGCGCTGTTGGGCAGATGGCGGTGCAGCACGTCGAGGACTTCGTCGGTTTCTTCCAGGAAGACTTCGCGCAGCTCATCGTCGATGGGTTCTTCACCGGGCGGTGGCGGCAGCAAGATGCCGGGGCGCTGCAGCGCCGGCGGGTTCAGGCGCGAGGTGGGGCTGGCCAGCGCGTCGAATTGGGACTGGCTGGGCGCGATGTCGGTAGACAGCACGCCATCCGGCGCGGCCAACGCCTGGCGCCAGGGCTTTTCGACGGGCAAGTAGCCCAGTGCGGCGAGGCCCTGGATCGCCAGCTCCAGGACTTTTTCACCCGCTGCATCGGGGTCCTGAAGCATGCGTTCCAGGTAGTATTCCAGGCTGCTGATCACATCAGCAAAGTGGCCCAGTTGCACCTCGGAAGGCGCGGCCTCACCGGCCATCAACTGTTCATCGACGTAATCGGTGCACCCGCGCATCAGGCTCGCCGCCCGTGGCAGCGGGATCATCGCCAGCGCGCCGCGTACCTGGCTGAGCAACTCGGGCAGGGATTCCAGGCGCTGGCGGTCCCAGTCAGCTTCCACGCAATCGATCACCAACTCTTTGGCTTGGCGCAGGCATTGGCAGGATTCACGGATGACCAATTGGTGAATCTGGGTCAGGTCGGTGGTGGGCAGGCGGCTTTCTTCGCGGCTCTGCGGTTCCACCGTGCCGACCATGCCGGCCAGCGTGGCCTCGACGTAAAGCAAGGCGCCGGCGACGTCCATGAGCACCGCATCGTTGGGTTCGCGCTGCCCCTGGACCAGGCTCAACACCACGGCGAGCTGGTCGATGATGACTTTGCGCGGCTGGCCGAAACCCAGCACTGCCAGGGTATCGGCGATCTGCCGCAGCGGCGCCAGCAACGCATCAAGGTCGTTGATGTGCTGGCGGTCGCTGCGCACGAACAGGTCGAGGCGTTCTTTCACGCGCACCAGTTCTTCACACAGGGCACCGAGTACCGAGCCCATGGCATTGCGGTCCGGCCCGGCGAGGCGCGCACGTTCGGCATCGACCACGGCGCTGTCGGGCAAGGCTTCATCGAGCCCATAGCGCTCTTTCAAACTCTGCATGCGCGGCGTCGGCCGGGTCACTTTGGCGACGTAGAACAACAGGCTTTTGAGCAACTCATCCGGCGCGGGCTGGTTGATCCCGTCGATGCCCTGGGCCAGCAAGCGCTTGAGCTGTTTGCCACTGGCCTTGAGCAAGCTGCGCAGCGCCGGGCTGTTGGCGATCACGCCGGTGAGCATGCCTTCGACCAGTGCCGAGGTGACTTGCCACAGCGGCAATAACGGCGCGCCCTGGCACAGCGCTTCAAGGCGGGCGAACACCCGCGCCATGTCTTCCAGGTTGCTCGGGCCGTGGTCTTCACGCAGCAGCCCGGCCAGGGCTTGTTGCAGCAGTGGGTGCCACTGGCGCAAGTGTTCGTGCAGCTCGGGCGACGCGCGTTGCGCGAGCGCTTCATCGGGCAGCGGCGCGATCGTCAGCAGTTGCGGGCTGAACAGGCTGGTTTCCGAGAGCAGGCTTTCACCGCGCGCACTGCGCAGGTCGTTGAGCAGCGGTAACACCACCAGCGGCAGGTCGCGGCGGGCGCTGTGCACGCGGTCGAGGTACAGCGGCAGTTGGCCGAGGGCCTGTTGCAGCAGGCGGATGCTCTCATCGCGCTGGCTGACGCGCCCGCCTTGCAGGGCGAGGACGAGTTCTTCGATCTCCTCGGCCAGCAACGCCGCGCCGTAGAATTCGACCATCAGCAGCGCGCCGTGCACTTGGTGGACGCCGCCCAGGCACTCGCTGATGGCATCGCCGTCGTTTGTTTCGACGTAGGCGTCGAGCGCCGAACGGGCCTGTTTCAGGGTTTCGGCAATGTCGCCCTTGACCCATTCGAGGGCCACGTAGTCGTGCCGATCAACCATAACTGCTCCGCTAAAAATTCATGAATTGCCGGTGTTATCAGGACCTCCAGGCCAATGGAGATCCAATGTGGGAGCGGCGGTTCGACGCTTCGGCTTGCTCGCGAATGCGGTGGGCCAGTTAACATATCAGGTGGCTGATACACCGCATTCGCGAGCAAGCCCGCTCCCACATTTTGATTGTATTTCAATCATCGACTTGCTTAGCCGCAGGGAGGGTGAAGCCTGACACCGACCTGCGCAACTGGCTGGCCATCTTCGCCAAATTACCGATGCTCTCGGCAGTCGCGGTAGAGCCCGACGACGTCTGCGTGGTGATCTGCTGAATCACATTCATGGTCAGGGAAATCTGCCCCGCCGATGACGTCTGTTGCTGCGCCGCATTCGAAATGCTCTGAATCAACGCCGCCAGGGTTTTCGACACGCCTTCGATCTCTTCCAGCGCCACACCCGCGTCCTGCGCCAAGCGCGCGCCACGCACCACTTCGGTGGTGGTTTGCTCCATTGAAATCACCGCCTCATTGGTGTCGGTCTGGATCGCCCGCACCAGTGTTTCAATCTGCCGCGTAGCCGCTGAAGAGCGCTCGGCCAGCCGCTGCACTTCATCCGCGACCACCGCAAAACCCCGCCCGGCGTCCCCGGCCATGCTCGCCTGGATCGCGGCATTGAGGGCGAGGATGTTGGTCTGGTCGGCAATGTCGTCGATCAGGCTGACGATGTCGCCAATTTCCTGGGACGACTCGCCCAGACGCTTGATGCGCTTGGCGGTGTCCTGGATCTGTTCGCGAATGTTGTCCATGCCGTGGATGGTGTTGTGCACCACCTCGTTGCCCTTGTTGGCAATTTCCACCGAGCGCTCCGCCACCGCCGAAGACTCGGCGGCGTTGGCGGAAACCTGGTCAATGGATTGGGCCATCTGGTTGATCGCCGTGGAGGCCTCGGCAATCTGCTGGGCCTGATGCTCCGAGGCTTGGGCCAGGTGCATGGCGGTGGCCTGGGTGTCCTGCACCGCGCCGGCAACCTGGCCGGCGGTGAGGTTGATGGTGGCGACCAGATCGCGCAGCTGGTCCACGGAATAGTTGATCGAATCGGCGATGGTGCCGGTGAAGTCTTCGGTGACCGAGGCGGTCACGGTGAGGTCGCCGTCGGCCAGGTCTTCGATTTCATCCAGCAGGCGCATGATCGCGTTCTGATTGCGCTCGTTCTTCTCGGCTGTTTCACGCAGCTGGCGGTTGGTCTCGCGCACCATCACCAGGCCGATGAGGATGATCGACGTCAGCGCCAACAGGCCCAGCACGTAGCCGCCGATGGTGTCGAAACTGCGCCCGTCCGCGAGGTTTTCAAACCCGGTGGCCAGGTGCGAGGCTTCATCGAGCAGGGTTTGCGACAGGTTGAAAATATTGCTCGCCGAGGCGCGCACCTGGAACAACTGCGGCGAGGTTTCGAGGATTTCATCCACGGAGCCGGAGACAAATTCGAACAGTTCGGCGATTTCCGCCAGCCGTGCGCGGGCGTCAGGGTCTTCGACTTGGCTGATGCGCAGGCCCGGGTTGCCCTGGAGCATGCCGTTCAGCACCTGGCCGAAACGATTGGCGTCGCGGCCAAAGGCGTCGGCGGCCTGCACGGCGGTTTCGTCGCCGGCGAGCACGGTGTTTACGGCGCCGAGAATCCGCTCGGCCAGCAGCGACTGGCGCTGGGCCACCGCCACCTGGCTGGCCGGGGCGCCGCGTTGCAGCAGGATGTCGACGACTTTTTCGGACTCCATCTGCAATTGCGGCACGGTTTCGGCGAGGGTCGCGGCCACTTGATGCAACGACAGCACGGTCTGCTCGCTGGCGAGGATCGCGTCGGTGTTTTTCAACAACGCTTCCCAATCGGTCTGCACCGCGCGCATTTCGGCGCGCACGGCATTCGGCGCCGCCGGGAGGCCGGTCTCGATGTCGCCTTTTTTCAGGTAACCCCAGCGCTGGGCGAAATCATTGCGCGCATCGCCCAGCAGCTTGAACGCGGCGGCCTTGCCGGCAGCAGCTTCGGTGGCGTTCTTGGCAATGCGCTGGGACAACACGCGCAATTCACCGGCGTGGCCGATGTACTGTTTGTCGTAAGTCGATTGGGTGTTGAGGTACGCAAAGTTGGCGAACAGCAACATGATGAACACGATCAGCGCGATAAACAGCACGATGATCTGCGAGCGGCTGCGCGACGCGGCCTGAGGTTTGAGCGGGGTGACGGTGGTCATGCGGCAACATCCATGAAGCCTGGGGCCTGGGCTAAAGCGAAGGGGCTGAAGACCTGCCAGAGCGGGTCGCCGTCGAAGCTGCCCTGAATAAACGGCGCGCTGGGAGTGGCGCTGGTCAACAACGCGTCTTGTGCGAAATGCTGCATGCCCACCACCTCGTCCACCAGCAGCCCCACAAACAGGTCGTTGAATTCCACCACCAGCACTCGCCGTTGCTTGCGCGCCCGTGACAGTTCAAGGCCGAGAAAACCGCCCAAATCCATCACCGGCAGCAGGCGCCCGCGCAGGTTGGCCACGCCCTTGACCCAGGGTTTGACGCCCGGCATCAAGGTGCAGCGCGGCTCGTGCAACACCTCGGCGACTTCGCCCATGGGCGCCACGTACAAGTGCGGCCCCAGCCGAAAGCCAATCCCGCTCCAGCGCTGCAGGCGGGCTTCCTGGGACGGCAGGTCGACGGCCAGCAGACGGCAGCGGCGGTCGATGTCCAGCAACAGCTCAAAGGCGGTTTGCGACTCGGTCATGATGGCGTGCCGTCAGCCGGCCAGCACCTTGTTCAGGGTGGCAATCAGGGTTTCTTCGTCCACCGGCTTGGTCAGGTAATCCTTGGCACCCTGGCGCGCGCCCCAGATTTTGTCGGTTTCCTGGTCTTTGGTGGTGATGATGATGATCGGGATGCCGTTGGTTTCCGGCTCCTTGGAGAGCTGGCGGGTGGCCTGGAAGCCATTGAGGCCCGGCATCACGATGTCCATCAGCACGGCGTCGGGTCTTTCCTGGCGGGCCAGGGCCACGCCGTCCGCGCCGTTTTCGGCCTTGAGAACCTGATGACCGTGCTTTTCAAGCATGCCGGTCAGTTTGTACATTTCGGTCGGCGAATCGTCGACGATCAGAACACGTGCCATGGTTTTCCCCACTACATTGGTGGACGCCGGCCTTTTTAAGGCGGTGTCAGTGTGCTTGTTCTACTGCGGCGAAGGCAGGCACGTAGGCCTTGATCGCGCTCAGCAGCTCTTCCTTGCTGAAAGGCTTGGTCAAAAATTGATCGACACCCACGGTGCGCCCCTTGGCCTTGTCGAACAAGCCGTCCCTGGACGACAACATGATCACCGGGATCGACTTGAACGCCGGGTTGTTCTTCACCAGCGCGCAGGTCTGATAGCCATCCAGGCGCGGCATCATGATGTCGACAAAAATAATGTGCGGGTGATGATCAACAATCCGGGCCAGGGCATCGAAACCGTCGATGGCCGTGATGACGTCGCAGCCCGCGTTCTTCAACAGGGTTTCAGCGGTGCGGCGGATCGTTTTTGAATCGTCGATCACCATCACTCTCAAGGCGTTGGAATGCTGTTCCATATCTGCTCTACCATCGCCACAGCGAATCGGTTTTCGGTGTGTACTGCCTGATGTCTCACAGGATGAACGCCGCAAGCCTTGGAATTCAAGGGCTGCTGCGCCGTGGCAGTCTTTTTAGCACAGTCTCGGGGGTGCAATCTATCGAGCGACCGGCCCGGTGGTTTTTCCTTGACCCACAACAGCCGCAGCGCCACTCTGACGCCACTTTTATGCGCCCTAATTTGCTAGAGGAAATCCCCCATGAGCGTTCGCGTCGGCATTGTCATGGACCCTATCGCCAGCATCTCCTATAAAAAGGACAGTTCGCTGGCCATGCTCCTGGCCGCTCAGGCCCGCGGCTGGACCCTGTTCTATATGGAGCAGCGCGACCTTTACCAAGGCGACGGTGAAGCCCGTGCGCGCATGCGCCCGCTGCAGGTGTTTGCCAACCCTGAAAAGTGGTTCGAACTGGCGGATGAGATCGACAGCCCGCTGGCCGACCTCGATGTGATCCTGATGCGCAAGGACCCGCCGTTCGACATGGAATTCGTCTATTCCACCTACCTGCTGGAGCAGGCCGAGCGTGCTGGCGTGCTGATCGTCAACAAGCCGCAAAGCCTGCGCGACTGCAATGAAAAGCTGTTCGCCACGCTGTTCCCGCAGTGCACGCCGCCCACCGTGGTCAGCCGCCGCGCCGACGTGCTGCGTGAATTCGCCGCCAAGCACGGTGATGTGATCCTCAAGCCGCTGGACGGCATGGGCGGCACGTCGATCTTCCGCCACCGCGCGGGCGACCCGAACCTGTCGGTGATCCTGGAAACCCTGACCGTGCTGGGCACCCAGCAGATCATGGGCCAGGCGTACATTCCGGCCATCAAGGACGGCGACAAGCGCATCCTGATGATCGACGGCGAGCCGGTGGACTATTGCCTGGCGCGCATTCCAGCGGCTGGCGAAACACGCGGTAACCTGGCGGCCGGTGGTCGCGGTGAAGCGCGCCCACTCACAGACAAGGATCGCTGGATCGCCGCCCAAGTCGGCCCGACCCTGCGCGAAAAAGGCCTGCTGTTTGTAGGATTAGACGTAATCGGTGAGAACCTCACTGAAATCAACGTCACCAGCCCGACCTGTATTCGCGAGATCGACAACGCATTTGGCACGAACATCGGCGAAATGCTGATGGCGGCCATTGAGCGCAAGCTACAAGCCAAGTGACATAGAACAGCCGGACACGAACCAACATTGCGTTATCATGCGCCACCTGTGAAACGCGCGATGTTGGTTTTTTTGTCATGACACTCCCGTCCGATCTGCCCCCCGAACTCTCCCATAGCGGCGTGCGCCCGGCTGATCGGCTCGGATTTACCCTGTTCCTCGCTGCATTGATCCACCTTGCCTTGATCCTCGGCCTGGGTTTCACTTTTGCCGAACCCAAGCAAATCAGCAAAACCCTGGAAATCACCCTCGCCACGTTCAAAAGCGAAAAGAAGCCCGAAAAGGCTGACTTTCTCGCTCAGGAAAACCAGCAAGGCAGCGGCACGCTGGACAAAAAAGCCGTGCCCAAGACCACTGAAGTGGCGCCTTTCCAGGACAACAAGGTCAATAAAGTCACCCCGCCGCCCACGCCCAAGCCCGAGGTGAAGCAGGCCGCGCCCAAGGCAGCGGTGACGACTGTCGCGCCCAAGCCGCAAAAAGCCCCGACCCAGCGCGAAAAAACCAAGACCGAGCCGACGCCTGAGCCAGTTAAACCGGCGCCAACCTTCGACAGTTCGCAGCTGTCCGACCAGATTTCCAGCCTTGAGGCCGAACTGGCCAATGAACAGCAGCTGTACGCCAAGCGCCCACGTATTTACCGCCTGAACGCGGCCTCGACCATGCGCGACAAGGGCGCCTGGTATAAGGACGAATGGCGCAAGAAGGTCGAGCGCATCGGCAACCTCAACTACCCCGATGAAGCGCGGCGCCAGCAGATTTACGGCAATTTGCGTCTTTTGGTGTCAATCAACCGAGACGGCACGCTGTATGAAGTGCAGGTACTAGAGTCCTCCGGCCAGCCGCTGCTGGACCAGGCCGCCCAGCGCATCGTGCGCCTGGCCGCGCCTTTCGCGCCGTTTACCGGCGACCTGAACGACATCGACCGCCTGGAAATCATCCGCACCTGGAAATTCGCCCGAGGCGACCGCCTCTCGAGCAACTGATCGTTCCCACGCTGCGGCAACGGCTGCGGGCTTGTTGTGGCGAGCGGGCTTGCCCCGCGTTGGGCTGCGAAGCAGCCCTAATAAGCCCCCCATTCTTCCAGTAAGTCTGCAGCGGCAGGTTTTGGGGCCGCTTCGCGCCCCAACGCGGGGCAAGCCCGCTCGTCAAAGCAAGCCGGCTCGTCACAACGGTCCATCATTTAAGGCCCGGCGCAGCTTGTCAGTTCGCCCCTCCAACGCCACACTAGTGGACATGAAAAATGTCAGCCCGACCTACCTCAAGCACCAATTCCTGATTGCCATGCCCCACATGGCCGACCCGAACTTTGCGCAAACCTTGACCTACATCGTCGAGCACACGGCCAATGGTGCGATGGGCTTGGTGGTCAACCGTCCGCAAGAGCTGAACCTGGCGGACATCCTTGAGCAGCTGCGACCGGAAATCGACCCGCCAGCCCGTTGCCAAAGCGTGCCTATTTACACGGGCGGGCCGGTGCAGACCGATCGCGGTTTTGTGCTGCACCCCTCCGGGCCGAAGTTCCAGGCCACGGTCGACCTTGACGGCGTGTCGCTGTCCACGTCCCAGGATGTGTTGTTCGCCATCGCCGACGGCGTAGGCCCTGAGCAAAGCGTGATCACCCTCGGCTACGCCGGCTGGGAAGCCGGGCAACTGGAAGCCGAATTGGCGAGCAATGCCTGGCTGACCTGCCCGTTTGACGCCGACATCCTCTTTAACACCGCCAGCGAACTGCGCCTGGAAGCGGCCGCCGCCAAGCTGCGGGTCAACCTCAGCCTGCTGACCAGCCAGGCGGGGCACGCCTGATGGCCTTGCGTCTGATCCTCGGTTTTGACTACGGCACCAAACAGATCGGCGTTGCGGTCGGCCAGGTCATCACCGGCCAGGCCCGCGAGCTGTGCACCCTGAAAGCCCAGAACGGCGTGCCGGACTGGAATCAGGTTGAAGCCCTGATCAAGGAATGGAAGCCCGACGCGGTTGTCGTCGGCCTGCCCCTGAACATGGACGGCACCCCCAGCGAGATGTGCCTGCGCGCCGAAAAATTCGCCCGCCGCCTCAATGGCCGCTACAACCTGCCCTTCTATACCCACGATGAACGCCTGACCACCTTTGAAGCCAAGGGTGAGCGCCGCGACCGTGGCGGGCAAAAAGGCAGCTACCGCGACAACCCCGTGGACGCCATCGCCGCCGCCTTGCTGTTGCAGGGTTGGCTGGATGAAAACACCGCTTTATTTGAATCCTGACTGACGCGGCTTGCCGCGTCTTTTTACGTTTGAGCCCGGACCTTGCCGCTATCCCGCCGCGCGAGGCCTTGAAGGAGCCACCATGAGCCTGCCCAATCCCGCCGAACTGATCAGCCAGATGGCGACGAGCCTCACCGCCCATCTGCAACACCGCGCCATCAGCGAGCCGCGTTTTATCGGCATCCGCACCGGCGGTGTGTGGGTGGCCCAAGCCTTGCTGGAGGCAATGGGCAGCGACTCGCCGCTGGGCACGCTGGACGTGTCGTTCTACCGCGACGATTTCAGCCAGAACGGCCTGCACCCGCAAGTGCGCCCGTCGGCCCTGCCGTTTGAAATCGAAGGCCAGCACCTGGTGCTGATCGACGACGTGCTGATGAGCGGCCGTACCATCCGCGCCGCCATGAACGAGCTGTTCGACTACGGCCGCCCGGCCAGCGTGACTCTGGTGTGCCTGCTGGACCTGGAAGCCGGCGAACTGCCGATCAGCCCGGATGTGGTCGGCGCTACCCTGTCGCTGCAAGCCCATCAACGGGTAAAATTGTCCGGTCCCACGCCGCTCGAACTCGAACTGCAAGACCTTGCCCTTTAAACCGCCTTGTACAGAGTCCCCGCGATGACGCCTCTAGATGCCAAGCGACCGCTGCAGCTCAATGCTCAGGGCCAGCTGCAACACTTCTTGTCCCTCGACGGTTTGCCCCGCGAACTGCTCACCGAAATCCTCGACACGGCCGACTCGTTCCTCGAAGTCGGCGGCCGGGCGGTGAAAAAAGTCCCGCTGTTGCGTGGCAAAACCATCTGCAACGTGTTCTTCGAGAACTCGACCCGCACCCGTACCACCTTTGAACTGGCGGCCCAGCGGCTGTCGGCCGACGTGATCACGCTGAACGTGTCCACCTCGTCGGCGAGCAAGGGCGAAACCCTGCTCGACACCCTGCGCAACCTCGAAGCCATGGCCGCCGACATGTTCGTGGTGCGCCACGGCGACTCCGGCGCCGCGCACTTCATCGCCGAGCACGTGTGCCCGCAGGTGGCAATTATCAACGGCGGCGACGGCCGTCACGCCCACCCGACCCAGGGCATGCTCGACATGCTCACCATTCGTCGGCACAAGGGCAGCTTTGAAAACCTCTCGGTAGCCATCGTCGGCGACATCCTGCACTCGCGGGTCGCGCGTTCGAACATGCTGGCCCTGAAAACCCTGGGTTGCCCGGATATCCGCGTAATTGCGCCGAAAACCCTGCTGCCGATCGGCATCGAGCAATACGGCGTGAAGGTCTACACCGACATGGCCGAAGGCCTCAAGGATGTGGACGTGGTGATCATGTTGCGCCTGCAACGCGAACGCATGTCCGGTGGCCTGCTGCCGAGCGAAGGCGAGTTCTACCGCCTGTTCGGCCTGACCACCGCGCGTTTGGCCGGTGCCAAGCCGGATGCCATCGTGATGCACCCAGGCCCGATCAACCGCGGCGTGGAGATTGAGTCGGCAGTGGCCGACGGCCCGCAATCGGTGATCCTGAATCAGGTCACTTACGGCATCGCGATCCGCATGGCGGTGTTGTCCATGGCCATGAGCGGGCAAACCGCGCAACGTCAATTCGAGCAGGAGAACGCCCAGTGAAGCTCAGCATCCTCGGCGCCCGCGTCATCGACCCAGCCAGTGGCCTGGATCAAATTACCGATTTGCACCTGGAAGCCGGCAAGATCATCGCCATGGGCGCGGCCCCGGCCGGTTTCAGCGCGAGCGACAGCATCGACGCCAAAGGCCTGGTCGCCGCGCCGGGCCTGGTCGACCTGAACGTCGCCCTGCGCGAGCCGGGCTACAGCCGCAAGGGCAACATCAACAGCGAAACCCGCGCCGCCGCCGCCGGTGGCGTAACCAGCCTGTGCTGCCCGCCGCACACCAAGCCGATCCTCGACACTTCGGCGGTGACCGAGCTGATCCTCGACCGCGCCCGCGAAGCCGGCAATTGCAAAGTGTTCCCCATCGGCGCCCTGAGCAAAGGCCTGGAAGGCGAACAACTCGCCGAGCTGATCGCCCTGCGCGACGCCGGTTGCGTGGCCTTTGGCAACGGGTTGGAAAGCTTTCGCAGCACCCGCACCCTGTGCCGCGCCCTGGAATACGCGGCCACTTTCGACCTGACGGTGATCTTCCATTCCCAGGACCGCGACCTGGCCGAAGGCGGCCTGGCCCATGAAGGCGCCGTGGCCAGCTTCCTCGGTTTGCCGGGCATTCCGGAAACCGCTGAAACTGTGGCCCTGGCCCGCGACCTGCTGCTGGTGGAACAAAGCGGCGTGCGCGCGCACTTCAGCCAACTGACCAGCGCCCGCGGCGTTGCGTTGATTGCCCAGGCGCAGGCGCGTGGTTTGCCGGTGACAGCGGATGTGGCGCTGTATCAGCTGATTTTGACGGACGAGGCGTTGATCGACTTCTCCAGCCTGTACCACGTGCAACCGCCGCTGCGCACCCGCGCCGACCGTGACGGTTTGCGCGCGGCGGTGAAGTCGGGTGTGGTGTCGGCGATTTCCAGCCACCACCAGCCTCACGAACGCGATGCCAAGCTGGCGCCGTTTGGCGCGACTGAGCCGGGCATCAGCAGTGTTGAGCTGTTGCTGCCGTTGGCGATGACCTTGGTCGAAGACGGTTTGCTGGATTTGCCGACGCTGCTGGCGCGCCTGAGCTCAGGCCCGGCCCAGGCGCTGCGGCTGCCGGCGGGTAAGTTGGCGGTGGGTTCGGCGGCGGATCTGGTGCTGTTTGACCTGGCCAGTTCTACAGTGGCTGGTGAGCATTGGCTGTCGAAGGGTGAAAACTGCCCGTTCATCGGCCATAGCCTGCCGGCTGCCGTGCGCTACACCTTGGTTGACGGACGAATCAGCTACCAGGCCTAAAGCGGGCACGGTAGAAAATGTGGGAGGGGGCTTGCTCCCGATAGCGCTGGGTCAGTCGACGTTTATGTGACTGATACACCGCTATCGGGAGCAAGCCCCCTCCCACATTTGGTTCCCCACAAGTTTTAACGTCCGCTGTTGCGCTCGGCATTGCGGATCGACACCTGCGTATTCAACGTCCAGAAGTCATACAGCACACCCACCAGGAACAAACCGCCGGTCAGCAGGTAGATCAGGCCGGTGATCCATTTGCCCTGGTACATGCGGTGCACGCCGAACACTCCCAGAAACGCCAACAGAATCCACGCCACGTTGTATTCAATCGGCCCGGCGGTAAAACGCAGGTCCGCTTCGCGGTCCATGGCCGGGATCAGAAACAGGTCGATCAGCCAGCCAATACCCAGCAGCCCAAAGGTGAAAAACCAGATCGTCCCGGTGACCGGCTTGCCGTAATAGAAGCGATGCGCGCCGGTGAAGCCGAGAATCCAGAGCAAGTAACCGATCACTTTGCTGTGGGTGTCTTGCTGGGAATAATCCTGTCGATAGGTGTTCATGAACTACCTCTTTTGCCCTGATAGATAAAAATTTTCATTTTCTTTGTGACTTTTTTACGGGCGCCCGACGTACGGCCAATGGTATCTTCCTCGCCGCAAAGCCTTATGCCACCTGACTTCTGTCGGACAATTGCGACGATTCGCCGCGTTTTTGCTGAAGTTGACCACAGGGTTCAGTCGACAAACGGCCTGAGAACGACACCAAAAGCTGATATAAAGTTGCGCGCAAACCTAAAAGAGCCACGCCTAATGCGACCATTTTTCAAGACATGGCTAACCATTTGCCTATTAATGCCACTGGCCGCCCACGCCACCAATCGTGAGCAACGACTTCCTAACGTTAACGGTTTCACCCCTAAAGTTCACAGCACACCTGGCACCGCCAAATCGGTAAAGCTGACCGTCAACCGCCCCACTGTAGTGAACAACACTCATGGCAAGCACGGTAAAACAGCCCCAGGCTTGATGGCCGTCAACACCAAACAAAGCAGCAATGTCCTCAGCCGCGCCGTTAACGTGCTCGGTACCCCTTATCGTTGGGGCGGCAGCAGCCCAAGTAAAGGGTTCGACTGCAGTGGTTTGGTGAAATATGCGTTTAACGACGTAAAAGCGGTGGATTTGCCACGCACCTCCAACGCTATGGCTGCCGGCCACGGGTTGAAAGTTGATCGCAAAGACCTCAAACCGGGCGACCTGTTGTTCTTCAAATTGAAGAGCCGCCAGGTTAACCACGTTGCCATCTACCTGGGCAACGACCGTTTTATCCACGCACCGCGCCGTGGCAAGTCGGTCAGCATCGACACGCTGAAAAAGCCGTTCTGGGACAAGAACTACGTGATCGCCAAGCGGGTTCTGCCGAAAGAGCAGAACAACAACCTTCGGGTTGTTCAGCGCTGATCTAAATCTGGAATGCAGTAAATGTGGGAGGGGGCTTGCTCCCGATAGCAAAGTGTCAGTCGGCATTTAAATGACTGACCCACCGCAATCGGGAGCAAGCCCCCTCCCACATTTGACTTTCATTGTCCGCAATACCTCATATATCCCCAGGCACCCTCGCCTTCTCCCGCGCATCCTCCCGGCTGATCAGCCCTTCGCTGACCAACGCCTTCAAGCTCATGTCCAGCGTCTTCATCCCCAACGCCCCACCGGTTTGAATCGCCGAGACCATTTGCGCCACCTTGTCCTCGCGGATCAAATTCCGAATGGCCGGCGTGCCCAGCATGATTTCATGGGCGGCCACCCGACCGCCGCCGAGCTTCTTCACCAATACCTGCGAAACCACTGCCTGCAGCGACTCCGACAGCATCGAGCGCACCATTGCCTTTTCTCCCGCCGGGAACACGTCCACCAGCCGGTCCACGCTCTTAGCCGCCGACGAAGTGTGCAGGGTGCCAAATACCAGGTGCCCGGTCTCAGCCGCCGTCAGCGCCAGCCGAATGGTTTCGAGGTCGCGCAGCTCGCCCACCAGAATCACGTCCGGGTCCTCACGCAACGCCGAACGCAGGGCCGCTGAAAAGCTGTGGGTGTCGCGGTGCACCTGGCGCTGGTTGATCAGCGCGGTTTTTGGCCGGTGGATAAATTCGATAGGGTCTTCCAGCGTGAGGATGTGCTGGCGCCGATGCCTGTTGAGAAAGTCGATCATCGCCGCCAGCGTGGTGGATTTGCCGGAGCCAGTAGGCCCGGTCACCAGCACCAGCCCACGGGGCAACTGGGCAATACGCTGGAACACCGCTCCCAGCCCGAGGCTTTCCAGGCTCTGAACCTCGCAAGGAATAGTGCGAAACACCGCCCCCATGCCGCGATCCTGCTGGAACACGTTGGCCCTGAACCGCCCCACGCCCGGCAGCTCGAACGCAAAATCCGTTTCAAGAGATGTTTCGAAATCCTTTTGCTGGTGCTGATTGAGTAAAGGGCTCAATAGGTCCGCTACTTGCGTAGGGGACAGCACCGGCGCATCCAGCGGCCAGACCTCGCCGTCGATTCTCAGCATCGGCGCCAGGCCGGCCGACAAATGCAGGTCGGAGGCGCCACGGCGCACGCCTGCCGTCAACAATTCAGTGATATCCATAGGGCTTTCCATTTCCAGTAGAATGCCGCGGACTCCATATCCACGGGTGCATCTTGAATGTCGACGATAGCAGACAACATTGGCCAGGTTAGCCAGCGCATCCGCGCCGCGGCCCACGCCGTGCAGCGCGACGAAAGCAGCATCCACCTGCTGGCCGTGAGCAAGACCAAACCCGCGCAAGCGGTGCGCGAGGCCTATGCCGCCGGGATGTGCGATTTTGGCGAGAACTATCTGCAGGAAGCCTTGGGCAAACAGGCCGAATTAACTGACCTGCCCTTGAGTTGGCACTTCATCGGCCCCATTCAATCGAACAAGACTCGCGCGATCGCCGAGAACTTCGCTTGGGTGCATTCCGTGGACCGCCTGAAAATCGCACAACGCCTCTCCGAGCAACGCCCGGCCGACCTGCCGCCGCTGAACATCTGCATCCAGGTCAACGTCAGTGGCGAAGCCAGCAAGTCCGGCTGTACGCCCGCCGACCTGCCGGCGCTGGCAGAGGCGATCAGCGCCCTGCCGCGTTTGAAACTGCGTGGGTTGATGGCAATCCCCGAGCCGACCGACGATCGCGCCGAGCAAGACGCAGCATTCGCCACCGTGCGCGACCTGCAAGCCAGCTTGAACCTGGCGCTGGACACTCTTTCCATGGGCATGAGCCACGACCTTGAGTCGGCCATTGCCCAAGGCGCCACCTGGGTGCGGATCGGTACCGCGCTGTTTGGCGCCCGCGACTACGGCCAGCCGCTAAATGGCTGACTTCCATTTGAGTAAGGACCTGTCATGAGCGACACGCGTATTGCCTTTATCGGCGCCGGTAACATGGCAGCCAGCTTGATCGGCGGCCTGCGGGCCAAAGGCCTGCAAGCCCAGCAGATTCGCGCCAGCGACCCGGGCGCCGACACCCGCGCCCGCGTCAGTGCCGAACACGGTATCGAAACCTTTGCCGACAACGCCGAGGCCATTCAAGGCGTGGATGTGATCGTGCTGGCGGTCAAGCCGCAAGCCATGAAAGCCGTGTGCGAAAGCCTGCGCCCGAGCCTGCAACCCCATCAATTGGTGGTGTCGATTGCCGCCGGTATCACGTGCGCCAGCATGAACACCTGGCTCGGCGCCCAGCCCATCGTGCGCTGCATGCCCAACACCCCGTCGCTGCTGCGCCAGGGCGTGAGCGGTTTGTATGCCACGCACGAAGTCACGGCCCAACAGCGTGATCAGGCTCAGGATCTGCTGTCCGCCGTGGGCATCGCGCTGTGGCTGGAACAGGAACAGCAACTGGACGCGGTTACCGCCGTGTCCGGCAGTGGCCCGGCGTATTTCTTTCTGTTGATCGAAGCCATGACTGCCGCCGGTGTGAAACTCGGCCTGCCCCACGAAGTGGCCGAGCAATTAGCCGAACAAACGGCTCTGGGCGCTGCGAAGATGGCGGTGGCCAGCGACGCAGACGCCGCTGAACTGCGCCGCCGGGTGACCTCGCCGGGTGGCACCACACAAGCGGCCATTGAATCGTTTCAAGCCGGGGGCTTTGAAGCCCTGGTGGAAAAGGCACTGGGTGCCGCTGCACATCGTTCGGCCGAAATGGCCGAACAGCTGGGCAAATAGTCGTCCCCTGCAACTGGACTAGATAGGAAACAAACATGCTCGGAATCAATGACGCTGCCATTTTTATCATTCAGACCCTGGGCAGCCTGTACCTGCTGATCGTGCTGATGCGTTTTATCCTGCAACTGGTGCGGGCGAACTTCTACAACCCGCTGTGCCAGTTCGTGGTCAGGGCCACGCAACCGCTGCTCAAGCCACTGCGCCGCGTGGTCCCGAGCATGTTCGGGCTGGACATGTCGTCGCTGGTGCTGGCGCTGCTGCTGCAAATTCTGTTGTTCGTGGTGATCCTGCTGTTGAAAGGCTACGTGGCCCACACCGTGCTGCTGTTGCCATGGGGCCTGATCGGCATTTTCTCGCTGTTTTTGAAGATCATCTTCTGGTCGATGATCATCAGCGTGATCCTCTCGTGGGTCGCACCGGGCAGCCGCAGCCCTGGCGCTGAACTGGTGGCGCAGATTACCGAGCCGGTGCTGGCGCCGTTCCGTCGGCTGATCCCGAACCTGGGTGGCCTGGATATCTCGCCAATCTTCGCGTTTATCGCGATTCAGCTGCTGCAAAGCTGGTTGATTCCGCGTTTGGCGTACTTTGCGAACATGCCAACAGAGCTGTTTGGCCTGATCTGACACGGTCCCCTGTGGGAGCGGGCTTGTGTGGGAGCCGGGCTTGCCCGCGATGCAGGCACCTCGGTGTGTCAGTGACACCGCGGTGATGCAATCGCAGGCAAGCCAGCTCCCACACAAGTTCACTCCCGCATTGTGTATCTGCGGGTTTGCTTGCCGCTGGGGTTCCCGCTCTTTAGACTTACGCCTCATTTAAACGAGAGCAGGGTCGATGCCAACTGCCTTCCCCCCCGATTCTGTTGGACTGGTCGTGCCCCAAGTGGCGCACTTCAGCGAACCACTGGCCCTGGCCTGTGGCCGTTCGCTGCCAGCCTACGACCTGATCTACGAAACCTACGGCCAACTGAACGCCACGGCGAGCAACGCCGTGCTGATCTGCCACGCCCTGTCCGGCCATCACCACGCCGCCGGCTTCCACTCCGTCGACGAGCGCAAGCCCGGCTGGTGGGACAGCTGCATCGGCCCCGGCAAGCCCATCGACACCACCAAATTCTTTGTGGTCAGTCTGAACAACCTCGGCGGCTGCAACGGTTCTACCGGCCCGAGCAGCATCAACCCGGAAACCGGCAAGCCGTTCGGCGCCGACTTCCCGGTGCTGACCGTGGAAGACTGGGTGCACAGCCAGGCGCACCTCGCTGACCTGCTGGGCATTCACCAATGGGCGGCGGTGATCGGCGGCAGCCTGGGCGGCATGCAGGCGTTGCAATGGACCATCACCTACCCGGACCGCGTACGCCATTGCCTGGCCATCGCCTCGGCGCCAAAACTGTCGGCGCAGAACATCGCCTTCAACGAAGTGGCGCGCCAGGCGATCCTCACCGACCCCGAGTTTCACGGTGGTTCGTTCCAGGAAGCCGGCGTGATCCCCAAGCGTGGCTTGATGCTGGCGCGCATGGTCGGGCACATCACCTACCTGTCCGATGATTCCATGGGCGAGAAATTCGGCCGTGGCCTCAAGAGCGAGAAGCTCAACTACGACTTCCACAGCGTCGAGTTCCAGGTGGAAAGCTACCTGCGCTATCAGGGCGAGGAGTTTTCCGGGCGTTTTGACGCCAACACCTACCTGCTGATGACCAAGGCGCTGGACTACTTCGACCCGGCGGCGAACCACGACGACGACCTGGCGAAAACCTTCGAGGGCGCCACAGCCAAGTTCTGTGTGATGTCGTTCACCACCGATTGGCGTTTCTCCCCGGCGCGCTCGCGTGAATTGGTGGACGCGTTGATGGCTGCGCGCAAAGACGTCTGCTACCTGGAGATCGACGCTCCGCAAGGCCACGACGCCTTCCTGATTCCGATCCCGCGTTACTTGCAGGCCTTTAGCAACTACATGAACCGGATTACTGTGTGAGAACGCCATGAGAGCCGACCTGGAAATCATCCAAGACTGGATCCCCGCCGGCAGCCGCGTGCTCGACCTTGGCTGCGGCGATGGCGAACTGCTGAGCTGGCTGCGGGACAACAAGCAAGTCACCGGCTATGGCCTGGAAAACGACCCGGACAACATTGCCCAGTGCGTGGCCAAGGGCATCAACGTGATCGAGCAGGACCTGGACAAAGGCCTGGGCAACTTTGCCAGCAACAGCTTCGACATCGTGGTGATGACCCAGGCCCTGCAGGCCGTGCACTACCCGGACCGCATTCTCGACGAAATGCTGCGCGTGGGCCGCCAGTGCATCATCACGTTCCCCAACTTCGGCCACTGGCGTTGCCGCTGGTACCTGGCCACCAAAGGCCGCATGCCGGTGTCGGACTTCCTGCCGTACACCTGGTACAACACGCCGAACATTCACTTCTGCACTTTCGAAGACTTCGAAGCCTTGTGCGGCGAGCGTGAGGCCAAGGTCATCAACCGCCTTGCCGTCGATCAACAACACCGCCACGGCTGGGCGAGTAAGCTATGGCCCAACCTGTTGGGCGAAATTGGTATTTACCGGGTCAGCAGCCCTGGCCTGACCGACCACAAGATTGCCGTCTAATCATTTTCAAGAGGGACGCTCATGAGTCGTTTGGCTATTTTTTTACTGACCACCTTGCTTGGCGCCAACGCCATGGCCGCCGACGTTATCGACCCTAACCGCACCAAGGAATTTGGCGACATTACCGTACGCTACAACACGTTTACCTCAAGCTTCCTGCAACCGGAAACGGCCCAGGCCGTGGGCGTGGTGCGCAGCAAGAACAAGGGCTTGATCAACGTGTCGGTGTTCAAGGGCGTAACCCCGGTGGTGGCGCAAGTGACCGGTACCATCAAAGACCTGAGCGGCAAGAGCGAAGTGCTGACGTTCAAGCAAATCACCGAAAAAGGTTCGACCAACTACCTCGCGCCTTACTCCGTGCCACAGCAGGAGTTCAAGACTTTCACCATCAACGTTGAAACCGGCGGCAAAGCCCACGGTTTCAGTTTTGTCCAAGAACTGTTTCCGGCCGAATGATGAACCTCACCCAACTCGTACTCGCCAGCCATAACGCCGGCAAACTCAAAGAACTTCAGGCCATGCTCGGCGAGTCCGTGCAACTGCGCTCGATTGGCGAGTTCAGCCAGGTGGAGCCGGAAGAAACCGGCCTGTCGTTTGTCGAGAACGCCATCCTCAAGGCACGCAACGCGGCACGCATTTCCGGCCTGCCCGCCCTGGCGGACGATTCCGGGTTGGCGGTGGATTTCCTCGGCGGCGCGCCGGGTATCTATTCGGCGCGTTATGCCGACGGCAAAGGCGACGCGGCGAATAACGCCAAGTTGCTCGACGCCCTGAAGGATGTGCCGGACGCCGAGCGCGGTGCACAGTTCGTCTGCGTGCTGGCCCTGGTGCGCCATGCCGACGACCCGCTGCCGATTCTCTGCGAAGGCCTGTGGCACGGGCGCATCCTGCATGCAGCCAGTGGCGAACATGGCTTTGGCTATGACCCGCTGTTCTGGGTGCCGGAGCGCAATGTTTCAAGCGCCGAACTGAGCCCGGCCGACAAGAATCAGATCAGCCACCGCGCCCGCGCCATGGTGTTGCTGCGCCAGCGTCTGGGCCTGAACTGAAATGACCCAGAACACCTCTGCGCAGCCGCTGATTCACGGCGGCGCGCAAACGCCTCGGGCGGCTTTGCCTGTGCTGCCGCCCCTGGCGCTGTACATCCACATTCCGTGGTGCGTACGCAAATGCCCGTATTGCGACTTCAACTCCCACACCGCCAGCAAGGTGCTGCCGGAAGAAGCGTATGTGGACGCGTTGCTCGCCGACCTGGATCAAGACCTGCACGCGGTTTACGGCCGTGAACTGAGTTCGATCTTCTTTGGCGGCGGCACGCCGAGCTTGTTCAGCGCCCCTGCGCTGGGCCGTTTGCTCAAGGGCGTGGAAGCACGGATCCCGTTTGTCAGCGACATCGAAATCACCCTGGAAGCCAACCCCGGGACGTTCGAGCAAGAGAAGTTCGTGGCGTACCGCAAGCTTGGTATCAATCGGCTGTCAATCGGCATTCAAAGTTTCCAGCAAGAAAAGCTTGAAGCGTTGGGCCGCATTCACAACGGCGACGAAGCCGTGCGCGCCGCCGGCATGGCCCGCCAGGCCGGGTTCGATAACTTCAACCTGGACTTGATGCACGGCTTGCCCGATCAGTCCCTGGAAGATGCGCTGAGTGACCTGCGCCAAGCCATCGCCCTGAAACCAACACACCTGTCGTGGTACCAACTGACCCTGGAACCCAACACGGTGTTCTGGAACCAGCCGCCCGCGCTGCCCGGAGACGACACGCTGTGGGACATTCAGGAAGCCGGTCAGGCGCTGCTCGCCGAGCACGGCTACGCGCAATATGAAGTCTCGGCCTACGCCCAAGCGGGTCGCCCGGCGCGGCATAACCTGAATTACTGGAGCTTCGGCGACTTTATCGGTATCGGCGCCGGCGCCCACGGCAAGCTCAGCCATCCGGACGGGCGCATCGTGCGCACCTGGAAAACCCGCGCGCCGAAGGACTACCTTAATCCGGCCAAAAGCTTCCAGGCGGGGGCGAAAGAACTGACTAACGAAGAGCTGCCGTTCGAGTTTCTGATGAACGCGTTGCGCCTCACCGAAGGTGTTGATTCAGCGCTGTACGCCGAGCGCACCGGCCTCGACCTGGCCAGCCTCGACGAAGGCCGTCGCGAGGCAGAACAAAGTGGCTTAATGCAGGTCGAACCGTCACGCCTGGCGGCCACCGACCGCGGGCAACTCTTTCTCAATGACCTGTTGCAGACGTTTTTGAGCTGATCGCTCTTAAGGAAATCGAATGGATTTGGTACTCGACCTGCTCGCCACCGTATCCCGCTGGAGCCGCAGCAACCTGTCGGAAATTTCCCTGGCCCTTGTCGGCTGTTTGCTGGTGCTGTTTGGCGCTGACATCAAAGGCTGGGTGGAAGCGCGACTTGGCAGCATCGCTGGCGCGTTGCGCGTTCCGTTGATGGCGTTGCTGTGCCTGATCGGCAGCGGCGCGGCGTTGATCTATGCCACGCCATGGATTGTGCGCGGGTTGAGCCAGTTCAATAACTACAGCCTGGCGCCGGTGCTGGTGGTGGTGCTGGTGTTGATTGGCGTAGTAGCCGACCGCCGCTGATTTAAAGCCCAACACAAAACAAATGTGGGAGCTGGCTTGCCTGCGATGCAGACACCTCGGTGTATCAGTGATACCTAGGTGATGCTATCGCAGGCAAGCCCGCTCCCACATTTTTTGCTCGCGTATTGTCAGTCGACCTTCTCGAACTTCAAATCCCACACCCCATGCCCCAATCGCTCGCCTCGGCGTTCGAACTTGGTGATTGGGCGCTCGGCCGGGCGTGGCACGCATTTGCCGTCTTCGGCCAGGTTGCGGTAGCCAGGCGCGACGTCCATCACTTCCAGCATGTATTCGGCGTACGGTTCCCAGTCGGTGGCCATGTGCAGAATGCCGCCCACCTTGAGCTTGCTGCGCACCAACTCCGCGAAGGAAGCCTGGACGATGCGGCGCTTGTGGTGACGGGATTTGTGCCACGGGTCGGGGAAAAATAGCATGAGGCGGTCGAGGCTGTTGTCGGCGATGCAGCGGTTGAGCACTTCGATCGCGTCGCAGTCGTAAACCCGCAGGTTCGTCAGGCCCTGAGTGAGCACGCCGTTGAGCAGCGCGCCGACACCCGGACGGTGCACTTCAACGCCGATGAAATCCTGTTCCGGCGAGGCTGCGGCCATTTCCAGCAGGGAGTGGCCCATGCCAAAACCGATTTCCAGGGAACGCGGGGCCGAACGGCCGAACACCTGATCGTAGTCCACCGGCGCGTCGGCCAGCGGCAACACGAACAGCGGCGTGCCTTGCTCCAGGCCCTTTTGCTGGCCTTCGGTCATGCGGCCGGCGCGCATCACAAAACTCTTGATGCGGCGGTGCTTGGACTCGTCGCCTTCTTCCACGGTGTTCGGCGTTTCGTTTGATTCAGTCATCAATGGCTCTTACTTGATCAGACCATCCAGCGGCGAGGAGGCGCTGGCGTAGAGTTTTTTCGGCATACGGCCAGCGAGGTAGGCCAGACGGCCCGCCACGATGGCGTGGTTCATGGCTTCGGCCATCATGATCGGCTGCTGGGCGTGGGCGATGGCTGAGTTCATCAGCACTGCATCGCAGCCCAGTTCCATGGCGATGGTGGCATCGGAGGCAGTGCCCACGCCCGCATCCACCAGCACCGGGATTTTGGCTTCTTCGAGGATGATCTGCAGGTTGTAGGGGTTGCAGATGCCCAGGCCGGAACCGATCAGACCGGCCAGCGGCATCACGGCGATACAGCCGATTTCAGCCAGTTGGCGCGCGATGATCGGGTCATCGCTGGTGTAGACCATCACGTCAAAACCTTCCTTGACCAATGTTTCTGCGGCCTTGAGGGTTTCGATCACGTTGGGGAACAGGGTTTTCTGGTCGGCCAATACTTCCAGCTTCACCAGGTTGTGGCCGTCGAGCAGCTCACGGGCCAGGCGGCAGGTGCGCACGGCTTCAATGGCGTCGTAGCAACCGGCGGTGTTCGGCAGGAAGGTGTAGCGGTCCGGCGACAGCACTTGCAGCAGGTTCGGCTCGCCTTCGATCTGGCCGAGGTTGGTGCGGCGCACGGCAAAGGTGACGATCTCGGCGCCCGAGGCTTCGATGGCCAGGCGGGTTTCTTCCATGTCGCGGTACTTGCCGGTGCCAACCAGCAGGCGGGACTGGTAGGTACGACCGGCCAGGACGAAGGGCTTGTCGCTACGAACGATGCTCATGGGAAATCCTCGAAATGGGGTGAGGTTCTGCAGAATTCAGCAAGCTGCGCGACTAGCCGCCGCCGATGGCGTGGACCACTTCGACCTGGTCACCCTCAGTGAGCGCGGTCTCGGCATGCTGGCTACGCGGGACGATATCCAGGTTGCGCTCCACTGCGACGCGACGCCCGGTTAAATCCAGACGGGTCAGCAGGGCCGCAACGGTTTCACCGTCGGGCAGTTCAAGGGGTTCGCCGTTCAACTGAATGAGCATGCCGCAAGCCGCCATCGTTTTTAGGGGCCAGCATTCTAGCCCGATTGGCGTTGCCGGCCCAAGCCCCCCGGTCAGATGGGCTGCAATCGCCAGGCGGCCAAACCGAGCAGGAACCAGCCGAGCAGGAACGCCAGCCCGCCAAACGGCGTGATGATGCCGAGCTTGCTGAAGCCAGTCAGCGTCAACACGTACAGGCTGCCGGAGAACAGCAGGATACCGACGGCAAACGAGATACCCGCCCAGCCAATCAATCGGCCAGGAATGTGCGCGGCCAGCAGCGCCACGCCAAACAGTGCCAACGCGTGGACCAATTGGTAGGTGACGCCGGTGTGAAAGATTGCCAGGTACTCGGCACTCAGGCGGTTTTTCAGGCCGTGGGCGGCAAAAGCGCCAAGGGCGACGCCGGTAAAGCCGAAAAAGGCAGCCAGCATCAGAAAGCTACGCAGCATGAGGAACTCCAGTCAGACTCATCGGGCAGGGTCTGTATAATGATCCGCTCAACGGGTTCGGCCAAGCCATCTCTATGCTGCGTCTCCTCTTCAAACGCTTTCTCAACGTCGTGAAATGGTTTGCCATCGCCAGTGTGCTGTTGGTGTTGCTGTTTCGCGTCGTGCCGCCGCCGTTTACCGCCTTGATGGTGGAGCGCAAGGTCGAATCATGGTTCGACGGCGAGCCGATTGACCTGCAGCGCACCTGGGTGCCGTGGGATGAGATCTCCGACGACCTTAAAGTGGCGGTGATGGCCGGTGAAGACCAGCGTTTCCCGCAGCACTGGGGCTTTGATTTCGACGCGATCCAGGCGGCGATCCTGCACAACGAGCGCGGCGGTTCTATTCGCGGCGCCAGCACGTTGAGCCAGCAGGTGTCGAAAAATCTGTTCCTGTGGACCGGCCGCAGCTATCTGCGCAAGGGCCTGGAGGCTTGGTTTACCGGGCTGATCGAAGTGTTGTGGCCCAAGCAGCGGATTCTTGAGGTGTACCTCAACAGCGTGGAATGGGATGACGGCGTGTTTGGCGCGGAGGCGGCGGCGCGGCATCACTTTGGGGTGAGTGCCAAAGGGCTTTCACGGCAACAGGCAAGCTATCTGGCGGCGGTGTTGCCCAATCCACGGGTGTGGAGTGCCAGCCATCCGACGGCGTATGTGGCAAGGCGGGCGGCTTGGATTCGGCAGCAGATGAGCCAGTTGGGCGGAGATGGTTACCTGGTTGAGCTGAACAACTCCAGAAAAGCCCCCTGGTCTGACTGACACGACAGACAAACAAATGTGGGAGCGGGCTTGCTCGCGAATGCGGTAGTTCAGCCAATACTCGCGGTGACTGACACTCCGCTTTCGCGAGCAAGCCCGCTCCCACATTGAACCGATTTGGACTTGAGACTTTCTGGACACAAACAAAAATGCCCCGATCTTTCAATCGGGGCATTTTTTATTGCTGTGTTTTAAGCAGCGATCGACAACTTCAGCTTGTTCATCGCGCTTTTCTCAAGCTGACGAATCCGCTCGGCCGACACGTTGTACTTCTGCGCCAGGTCGTGCAGCGTGGCTTTTTCTTCTGCCAGCCAGCGCTGGTAGAGGATGTCACGGCTGCGGTCGTCCAGCACTTCCAGCGCTTCGTGCAGGTTGTGGTTGGAGTTGTCGCTCCAGTCCGCATCCTCCAGTTGACGCGCCGGGTCGTACCGGTGGTCTTCCAGGTAGTTGGCCGGCGATTGGAAGGCGCTGTCGTCGTCCGCTTCAGCGGCCGGGTCGAAGGCCATGTCATGGCCGGTCAAGCGGCTTTCCATCTCGCGCACTTCACGGGGCTCCACGCCGAGGCTTTCGGCCACGCGGTGGACTTCCTCGTTGTTCAGCCACGCCAGGCGTTTCTTCTGGCTGCGCAGATTGAAGAACAGTTTGCGCTGGGCCTTGGTGGTCGCCACTTTCACGATGCGCCAGTTGCGCAGGATGAACTCGTGGATTTCCGCCTTGATCCAGTGCACGGCAAACGACACCAAACGCACGCCCATCTCAGGGTTGAAGCGCTTTACAGCCTTCATCAGGCCAACGTTGCCTTCCTGGATCAGATCAGCCTGAGCCAGGCCGTAGCCGCTATAGCTACGGGCGATATGTACAACAAAACGCAGGTGGGCGAGCACCATCTGCCGAGCCGCCCCCAAATCCTGCTCATAGTAGAGACTCTCGGCCAGTTCACGCTCCTGCTCAGGCGTCAGCAATGGAATGCTGTTCACCGTATGCACATAGGCTTCCAGGTTTGCACCTGGGACCAGCGCATAGGCAGGTTGCAAAGAAGTGGTCATACGAAACCTCCGACTTACATAACTCGTGCAGTTCAGCACTGCGAAAATTGACCGAGAACCGTAGGACAAGTTCCCTAAACCACTGATACGGTCAATACAATCGAAACCACATTAATCTGACATTAACGATTTCAAACTACTTCGGTGCCAGCTCACGTAAATGCCGCGCCACCGCAATCCACGCACCGATATACCCCAACAATACTGCGCCAAGCAAGAGGCTCAGACCATCGGCGACCGGCACGCCGGCCAAGGCAAAATCGCTGCCGTAGAGTCCGGCCAGCCCGACAACCGCGTCGTTCAGCCAGTCCAGGCCAAACGCCAGCACGCCCCAGGACAAAAACCCGGCACCCAAGCCATAAAGCGCGCCCATGTACAGAAAAGGACGACGCACATAACTGTCCGTGCCGCCGACCAGTTTAATCACTTCTATCTCGGTGCGACGGTTTTCAATATGAAGACGAATGGTATTACCTATCACCAAAAGTAATGCAGACACCAACAGCACCGTCAGGCCGAACACGAAGCGGTCGCCCAGCTTGAGGATCGCCGCCAGGCGCTCTACCCAGACTAGATCAAGTTGCGCCTGTTGCACCTTCGGCATTTCTGCGAGTTTTTGTCGCAGGGCTTCAAGCGCGGGTTTGTCGACTTCATTCGGCGTCACCAGCACCACGCCCGGCAGCGGGTTCTGCGGCAGCTCTTTAAGCGCCTCACCCAGGCCGGACTGCTGCTGGAACTCCTCAAGGGCCTGATCGCGACTGATGTACTCGGCATCCGCCACGCCCGGCAGGTTCTTGATGTCATCTCGCAAGGATTCGCCGTCTTTGGCGCTGGCGTCGATGTTCAAGTACAGGGAAATCTGCGCCGCGCGCTGCCAGGAACCGCCCAGGCGCTCCACATTATTAAGCAGCAGCGACAAACCCATTGGCAGGCTCAAGGCCACGGCCATCACCAGGCAGGTGAAAAAGCTGCCGATCGGCTGTTTGCCCAGACGCCGCAGGCTATCGAGCAGGCTAGCGCGATGGCTTTCGATCCAGGCGCGCAGCAGCGTGCTGAAGTCCGGGCCGTCGTCTTCGTCTTTTTTCTTCTTTTTCGGTTGCGGGTCGGCCGGTTTCGGCGCCACGCGTTCGGACACTTTAGGGCTGCGGGTGGCACTCATACACCGGCCTCCCCGTCACCGATCAGACGGCCGCGCTGCAGGGTGAGCATTCGGTGACGCATGCGCGCAATCAGTGCCAGGTCGTGACTGGCGATCAGCACGCTGGTGCCCAAGCGGTTAATGTCTTCGAAAACACCCATGATCTCGGCCGCCAGACGCGGGTCGAGGTTACCGGTAGGTTCATCCGCCAGCAGCAAGGCCGGGCGGTGGACGATAGCGCGGGCAATGCCGACGCGCTGTTGCTGCCCGGTGGACAGGTCGCCGGGGTACAAGTCGGTCTTGTCCGAGAGCGCCACGCGCTCCAGGGCCGAATCCACCCGCTTGATGATTTCAGCCTTGGACAGCCCGAGAATCTGCAATGGCAGGGCAATGTTGTTGAACACCGTGCGATCAAACAGCAACTGGTGGTTCTGGAACACCACGCCAATCTGGCGGCGCAGAAACGGAATTTGCGCATTGCTGATGGTGGCCAAATCCTGGCCGGCCAGCAGCAGCTTGCCGGTGGTCGGGCGTTCCATGGCCAGCAGCAGGCGCAACAGCGTACTTTTGCCGGCGCCCGAGTGACCGGTTACAAACAAAAACTCGCCGCGACGCACGCGAAAGCTCAGCTCATGCAAGCCCACATGCCCGTTGGCGTAGCGTTTACCGACCTGCTCGAATCGAATCATGAACGCTCCCGCTCGGCGAAAAGTGCCTGTACAAAGGGTTCGGCTTCAAAGGTGCGCAGGTCGTCGATGCCTTCACCGACGCCGATGTAACGAATCGGCAACCCGAACTGTTTGGCCAGGGCGAAGATCACGCCGCCCTTGGCCGTGCCGTCGAGCTTAGTCAATGCCAGACCGGTCAGTTGCACCGTCTGGTTGAATTGCTTGGCCTGGCTGATGGCGTTCTGGCCGGTGCCGGCGTCGAGCACCAGCAACACTTCGTGCGGGGCGTCGGCGTCGAGCTTGCTGATCACGCGGCGCACTTTCTTCAACTCTTCCATCAAGTTGTCTTTGGTGTGCAGGCGACCGGCGGTATCGGCGATCAACACGTCAATGTTGCGCGCCTTGGCGGCTTGCACGGCGTCGAAGATCACCGAGGCGGAATCCGCGCCGGTGTGCTGGGCGATCACCGGGATCTTGTTGCGCTCACCCCAGACTTGCAGCTGTTCCACGGCAGCGGCGCGGAAGGTGTCGCCGGCGGCGAGCATGACTTTCTTGCCTTCCAGTTGCAGCTTCTTGGCCAGCTTGCCGATGGTGGTGGTCTTGCCGGCGCCGTTTACGCCAACGACCAGGATCACGAACGGCTTGTTCGGCGTGATCACCAGCGGCGCTTCAACGGGTTTGAGCATGGCGGCCAGTTCGGCCTGCAGGGATTTGTACAGCGCATCGGCGTCGGTCAGCTGTTTGCGCGCGACCTTCTGGGTCAGGCTCTGGATGATCACGGCGGTGGCTTCGACGCCCACGTCGGCGGTCAGCAGGCGGGTTTCGATGTCTTCCAGCAGTTCGTCATCGATGACCTTTTTGCCGAGAAACAGGCTGGCCATGCCTTCGCCGATGCTGGCGCTGGTTTTGCTCAGACCTTGCTTGAGGCGGGCGAAGAAACCGGTTTTGCTGGTTTCAGCGGGGGTAGCGACGGGCTCTGGCTCTGACGCTGGCTCGACCTCAACAACGGCGGGCGCAGCAATGACCGCAACAGGCGCAGGCTCTACGACGGCTGGCTCAGGCACTTCAATGATGGCTGGCGGCGTTTGGACTACAACGTCTTCAACCGGCTCAACCACCACCGGAATCGGCGGCGCCACGTGCTCGGCCTGTACATCTTCAACCAACGCCACGGGCTCTTCAGCCACCGGCAACTGCGGCCACGGCTTGTGCTCAGGCTCAGGTTCAAGCACCGGCTGCAACACCGGCTCAGCCAGGGTCAGCACGATCGGCGCCGGCGTTTCAGCGACCGGTTCGGCTTCCACTACAGGTTCAAGGATAGGCTCAGGTTGAACCTGCGGCTGTTCGACGACGGTTTCCTGCGGCTTTTTGCGCAGCCATCCGAACAGGCCTTTTTTCTCGCCAGCCGCAGCTGGGCTCTTCTTGTCGTCGTTGGAACCAAACATGGAGGACGGCTATCTCAAAGTGGCGATGCGCCAGGGCGCCTCGGTAAATAAATTCGATGCAGAACAGACTGCTTTAAGGCTCGCTTGTTCATGCGCAACATTCTGTAAGGCGTAAAATAAAGGCCTTAACGAATCGTTTCAATAAAGGACTGAAGCGACAAAATCCGCGAAAAGTAGAAGATCGTCGGAGAAAAACAACGCCATTTCCTACATTCCTACGACCGAATCCGGGACAAGATGACCGCCGCAGTGGCCGTGTCCAAACCGGATCAGTATCCTAGCACCTCCTCGCCCGCCGACGCTAAGACCAAGCGGGCAGCCCAACAGGTTTAAAAACGAATGAATGCTCTAGCCCGCCGCGCTGCAGGCCTGCTGCTCGGCACAGTTTGTCTGCCCCTTTCAGCTTTGGCTGCCGACCCACAACCCACCCATGAATTCACCCTCGATAACGGCCTGAAAGTGGTCGTGCGCGAAGACCATCGCGCGCCGGTGGTGGTTTCCCAGGTCTGGTACAAGGTCGGCTCGAGCTACGAAACCCCGGGCCAGACCGGTTTGTCCCACGCCCTGGAACACATGATGTTCAAGGGCAGCGCCAAAGTCGGCCCTGGCGAGGCCTCGCTGATCCTGCGCGACCTCGGCGCCGAAGAAAACGCCTTCACCAGTGACGACTACACCGCCTACTACCAAGTGCTGGCCCGTGATCGCCTGGGCGTCGCGTTCGAGCTGGAAGCCGACCGCATGGCCAGCCTGCGTCTGCCGGCCGACGAGTTCAGCCGTGAAATCGAGGTGATCAAGGAAGAGCGTCGCCTGCGCACCGACGACAACCCGCTGTCCAAGGCCTTTGAACGTTTCAAGGCCATGGCCTACCCGGCCAGCGGCTACCACACGCCGACCATCGGCTGGATGGCTGACCTTGAACGCATGAAGGTCGAAGAACTGCGCCACTGGTACCAATCCTGGTACGTGCCAAACAACGCCACGCTGGTGGTGGTCGGCGACGTGACTCCGGACGAGGTGAAGACCCTCGCCCAGCGTTATTTCGGCCCGGTCCCCAAGCGTGATGTGCCACCGGCCAAGGTGCCCCAGGAGCTGGCCGAGCCGGGCGAGCGCTTGCTGACGATGCATGTGCAAACCCAACTGCCGAGCGTGATTCTCGGATTCAACGTGCCGGGCCTGGCCACCGCCGAAGACAGGCGCTCGGTACAAGCCCTGCGCCTGATTTCCGCCCTGCTGGATGGCGGTTACAGCGCGCGTATCTCCGAGCAACTTGAGCGCGGTGAAGAACTGGTTTCCGCCGCGTCCACCAGCTACGACGCTTACACCCGTGGCGACAGCCTGTTTACCCTGAGCGCTACGCCAAACCAGCAGAAGAAAAAGACCATTGCCCAAGCCGAGGCCGGCCTGTGGCGCTTGCTGGATGAGTTGAAAGCCAAACCACCGACCACCGAGGAACTGGAGCGTATCCGCGCCCAAGTGATAGCCGGCCTGGTTTACCAGCGTGACTCCATCACCAGCCAGGCCACGGCCATTGGCTCGCTGGAAAGCGTTGGCCTGTCCTGGAAGCTGATGGACACCGAGCTGGCCGACCTGCAAAGCGTGACCCCGCAAGACATCCAGAACGCCGCGCGCACCTATTTCACCCGCGAACGTCTCAGCGTCGCCCATGTTCTGCCTGAGGAGACCGCTCATGAGTGATCGCAAAAGCAGCCGCCTGATCTTCCCCGGCCTGGTGGCCGTCACCCTGATCGCCGCAGGCGCCGTGTACTTCCTGCGCCCGAGCGAGTCGGTTGCCAGCCCTGCGCTGGAAAAAGCCCAGTCGGGCAACAAACTGCAATCCCTGGCGGAACTGGACGGCAAGGCGCCGACCAACCGCAAGCTTGACGTGCAAACCTGGACCACCGCCGAAGGCGCCAAGGTGCTGTTCGTCGAAGCCCATGAATTGCCGATGTTCGACATGCGCATCCTGTTCGCCGCCGGCAGCAGCCAGGACGGCAACACGCCCGGCGTGGCACTGCTGACCAACGCCATGCTCAATGAAGGCGTGCCGGGCAAGGATGTCAGCCAGATCGCCAGTGGCTTTGAAGGCTTGGGCGCTGACTTTGGCAATGGCGCGTTCCGCGACATGGCGCTGGTCTCCCTGCGCAGCCTCAGCGACAGCGACAAGCGCGATGCCGCCCTGGCGCTGTTCGGCGAGGTGATCGGCAAGCCGACCTTCCCCGCCGACTCACTGGCGCGCATCAAGAACCAGATCCTCGCCGGTTTTGAGTATCAGAAACAGAACCCGGCCAAACTGGCCAGCCTGGAGCTGTTCAAGCGCTTGTACGGCGATCACCCTTACGCTCACCCGAGCGAAGGCACGCCTGACAGCGTTCCGGCGATTACCCTGGCGCAATTGCAGGCGTTCCACGCCAAGGCGTATGCCGCTGGCAACGCGGTGATCGCGGTTGTAGGCGACCTGACGCGCGCCGAAGCTGAAGCCATGACGGCCAAGGTATCGGCGTCGCTGCCCAAAGGCCCGGCGCTGTCGAAGATCGCGCAGCCGACCGAGCCGAAAGCAGGCCTGAGCCATATCGAGTTTCCGTCCAAGCAAACGCACTTGCTGTTCGCGCAACTGGGCATCGACCGCTCAGACCCGGACTACGCAGCCTTGTCCCTGGGCAACCAGATTCTTGGCGGCGGTGGCTTCGGCACCCGTTTGATGAGCGAAGTGCGCGAGAAACGCGGCCTGACCTATGGCGTCTACTCCGGCTTCTCGCCGATGCAAGTGCGCGGCCCGTTTATGATCAACCTGCAGACCCGCGCCGAAATGAGCGGCGGTACGCTGCGTCTGGTGGAAGACGTGCTGGCCGATTACCTGAAGACCGGCCCGACGCAAAAGGAACTGGATGATGCCAAGCGTGAGCTGGCCGGCAGCTTCCCGCTGTCTACCGCGAGCAACGCCGACATCGTCGGGCAGCTGGGCGCCATGGGTTTCTACAACCTGCCGCTGAGCTATCTTGAGGATTTCATGAAACAATCCCAGGCCCTGACCGTAGAGCAGGTCAAGGCTGCCATGAATAAACACTTGAGCGCCGACAAGATGGTCATCGTGACCGCCGGCCCGACGATTGCGCAAAAGCCACTACCGCCCCCCACTGATAAACCCGCCGAGCAGCCGCTCGGGGTTCCGGAGCATTAATGGCCAGTTCATCTCGCCCGAAAAAACCCGTCCACAACGTTCATAACGGTGTAGGCCAGCTGCGCATCATTGGCGGTGAATGGGGCAGCCGCAAGCTGAGCTTCCCCGACGTCGTGGGCCTGCGCCCGACGCCGGACCGTGTGCGTGAAACCCTGTTCAACTGGCTCGCGCCATACATCGGCGGGGCCAAGGTGCTCGACCCGTTCGCGGGCAGCGGCGCGCTGTTCCTCGAAGCGCTGTCCCGTGGCGCAGCCTTGGGCCAGGCGCTGGACGCCAGCAATGTCGCAGTGTCCAGCCTCAAGGAGCACTTGGGCACCCTGCGTTGCACCACCGGGCAGGTGCAAACCGCCGACGCGCTGCGCTACCTGGAAACCCAGCCGGCCAGCCAATACGACGTGGTGTTCCTCGACCCGCCATTCAACCAGAACCTGTTGCCGACCGTGTGTGCGTTGCTGGAAGAACGCCAATGGCTGGCGCCGGATTCGTGGATCTACACTGAAAGCGAGACCGCGCCTTCGACCCTCGGGCTGCCGGGCGCCTGGCGCCTGCACCGGGAGCAGAAGTCGGGCCGGGTGTATTACGCGTTGTGGCACCGCTTTGTCGAAAGCGCTGCCTGATCCATTTGTGGCAAGCGGCCGTATTGTGGTGAGCAGGCTTGTTGTGTCAAACGGGCTAATTGTGGCGAGCGGGCTTGTTGTGGCGAGCGGGCTTGCCCCGCGTTGGGCTGCGCAGCAGCCCTAAAACCTGCAACCGCGCTCTGCCTGAATAAATGCAGCGATCTTGATAGGGCTGCTGCGCAGCCCAACGCGGGGCAAGCCCGCTCGCCACAACAAGCCCGCTCGCCACAGAAAGCCGGCTCGCCACAACTGAGCCTGCTTGCCACAACCGAGCTCCACCGTCACAGGTAAGTGCGTTTGCCCACAGAGAGTTTCATGAAGCCTTCTTCCGACCTGTTCACCCCCGCCTTCGGCCTCGGCAACCCCCATCTGCAAACGCTATGGGGCCCACTGTGGCGCCCCACCACCCACATCGAACGCCAACGCGAGCGCCTGTGGCTGGACGACGGCGACTTTCTTGACCTTGACTGGCACGGCCCGCATTACGCCCAGGCGCCGCTGGTGTTGGTGCTGCATGGGCTGACCGGCTCATCCAACTCGCCTTACGTCGCCGGCCTGCAAAAAGTCCTCGCCGCGCAGGGCTGGGCCAGTGCGGCGTTGAACTGGCGCGGCTGCTCGGGCGAGCCTAATTTGCTGGCGCGCAGCTATCACTCCGGCGCCAGCGAAGACCTGGCGGCAGCGATTGCCCACCTGCGTGCCAAGCGGCCGTTGGCGCCGCTGTACGCGGTGGGTTATTCGCTGGGCGGCAATGTGTTGCTCAAGCACCTGGGTGAAACCGGCGAGGCATCCGGGCTGCAAGGCGCGGCGGCGGTGTCGGTGCCGTTTCGTCTGGACCAGTGTGCGGACCGTATCGGCCTGGGTTTTTCGCGGGTGTATCAAAAGCACTTCATGCGCGAAATGCTCGCGTATATCCGCGTCAAGCAACGCCGTTTTGTGCAGGATGGTCGGGCTGACGGGCTGAAAACCCTGGAAGGCCTGGGCTCGCTGGAGAAGATGCGCACGTTCTGGGATTTCGACGGGCGGGTAACTGCGCCGCTGCATGGTTTCCTCAGTGCCGAGGACTATTACCGTCGTGCGTCGAGTCGGTACTACCTGGGCGACATCCGCACACCAACCCTGATTATCCAGGCTGCGGATGACCCGTTTGTATTCGCTCACAGCTTGCCCGAGGCGAGTGAGTTGTCGGAGTGCACCGAGTTTGAGTTGCTGGCCAAGGGTGGGCATGTGGGATTTGTGGACGGTTCGCTGAAGCGACCAAGCTATTACTTGGAGCGCCGAATTCCCCAATGGCTGCTGACACAACACGGTTAAAACTGTGGGAGCGGGCTTGCTCGCGAATGCGGTTTGCCAGCCAAAAATGTATCGACTGACACTCTGCATTCGCGAGCAAGCCCGCTCCCACATTTGATTCGGTTTACATAGCCGATAACTCAGTCACCCGTCGCAATCTGCCGCGCCGGATCCGTAATCCACTCACTCCACGACCCCGCATACAACTTGCCCAACGGGTAACCCGCCAAACTCAATGCGAACAGGTTATGACACGCCGTCACGCCTGAGCCGCAGTACGCAACCAGTTCGTCCGGCGAACGCCCCTGCAACTGCTCGGCAAACCGCTGCTTGAGCTGCTCCGCCGGCAAAAAACGCCCGTCACTGCCCAGGTTTTCGTTAAACGCCGCGCATTGCGCACCGGGGATATGCCCGGCGATCGGGTCGATGGGTTCCACGTCGCCACGAAAGCGCGCTTGGGCGCGGGCATCGATCAGCGTCAGGCCCGGCTGGCCGAGGCGTTTTTGCAAATGCTCGGCGTCCAGCAATAGGTGATTGTCCGGCGTACCGGAAAAAGTCCCCGGCTCGATCACCGGTGCATCCAGGCTCAGAGGGAAACCGGCCGAGTGCCAGGCCTTGAGGCCGCCGTCCAGAATAAACACGCCATCGCGCTTGCCCAGCCAGGCGAGCAACCACCACGCCCGGGCGGCGAAGGCGCCTGGGCCGTCGTCGTACAGCACCACGTCGGTGTCGGCATTGATGCCCCACGCGCGCAACTGTCGAACCAGGGTATCGGCCGCCGGCAACGGATGACGGCCGGTCACGCCTTTGGTCACCGGGCCACTGAGGTGGCGCTCCAAATCAGCGTATTGCGCACCTTCGATATGCCCTTCGGCATAACTGCAGCGCCCGTAATCCGGGTCTTCCAGGGCAAAACGGCAATCCAGGGTCACCAGCCCTCCGTCCTTCTGGCGCTCGGCCAGTTGCTGGGGGCTGATCAGTTGGGCAAGCGGCATGACGGACTCCTGTGAACAGATTCGAGAAAGGCCCTACTTCACGTCTTCCAGTGCCTGATTCAACGGCACATAAAACTCTTTGAACAAGGCATCTACCGCCTCTTTCGCCTGGGGCGTGACGAACCCCGCCTCCAGCAACAGCACCTGATACACCCCGCGCTTGATTGCTTCGGCGCTCAAGTGGGCGGAATTTTCATTGGTGGTGCACAGGAAACGCACCCAGGAGGTGAGGATGATCCAGGCATTGAGCGTCAGGGCTTCAGTTTGCACCGGGTCCATATTGAGGATGCCGGCGTCGACAAACCCTTGGTAAATCGCAGCGGCTTGACTCAGGCAGCGCTGGGAGAAGCGCCGGTAGCTGGTGGCCAGTTCCGGGTCACTGTCCAGCATGTGTTCGAGGTCGCGGTGCAGGAAACGGTAACGCCACATGCCCGCCAGCACGGCTTGCAGGTAAAAGCGCTTGTCTTCGACCGTGACGGCTCGGCCCTCGGGCGGGCGCAGGAAGCTGTCTACCAGGGCTTCGTATTCACGAAACAGCACGGCGATAATCGCCTGCTTGTTGGGGAAGTGGTAGTACAGGTTGCCCGGGGAAATTTCCATGTGAGCGGCAATATGGTTGGTGCTGACACTGCGCTCGCCCAACTGGTTAAACAGCTCCAGGCTGGTTTGCACAATGCGTTCGCTGGTCTTAACTCGTGGCGCCATAGGGATCAGCTTCCATACACGTGATGAAGCATCTTACGGTCTATCCTCAACGGGATGAATCCCCATGTTGATGCAACGACATTTGACAACTTAGAGCAATAACTCTAAAAATCCAGGCAGACCTATAACAATCGGGAACTGCGCCATGCCTGCCAACGTCGCCTATCTGCACGATCCCCAGGCACTGGATCAACTCCAACACCTGTTCGATGCCCAACGCCGAGCCTATGCCGCCAACCCGATGCCACCGGCCGCGCAACGTCAACAATGGCTCAAAGCCTTGCGCGATTTGCTCAGCGACGAACGTCAGTCGTTAATAGCCGCGATCAGCAGTGACTTCAGCAATCGCAGCGCAGATGAAACCCTGTTCGCCGAACTTATGCCCAGCCTGCACGGCATTCACCATGCCAGCAAACACCTCAAGGGCTGGATGAAACCTTCCCGGCGGGCGGTGGGCATTGCGTTCCAGCCGGCGTCGGCCAAAGTCATTTATCAGCCATTGGGCGTGGTCGGCGTGATCGTGCCGTGGAACTACCCGCTGTATTTGGCCATTGGCCCGCTAGTGGGCGCCCTCGCCGCCGGTAATCGGGTAATGCTCAAGCTCAGCGAATCCACGCCTGCGACCGGTGAACTGCTCAAGGCGCTGCTGGCGAAAGTCTTCCCCGAGGACCTGGTGTGCGTGGTGCTCGGCGAAGCCGACGTGGGCATGGCGTTCTCCAGGTTACGTTTCGATCACCTGCTGTTCACCGGCGCCACCAGCATCGGCAAGCACGTGATGCGCGCCGCCGCCGAAAACCTGACCCCCGTCACGCTGGAACTGGGCGGCAAATCGCCGGCCATCGTTTCCGCCGACGTGCCGCTCAAGGACGCTGCCGAGCGCATCGCTTTCGGTAAAGCCCTGAACGCCGGGCAAACCTGTGTGGCGCCGGACTACGTGCTGGTGCCGGAAGATCGCGTTGAAGGTTTCGTCGAGGCTTACACCACCGCCGTGCGCAGGTTTTATCCCACGCTCGTCGACAACCCGGACTACACCGCCATCATCAATGAACGGCAACTGGCCAGGCTCAATGCCTACATCAAGGACGCCACGGACAAGGGCGCCACCCTCATTCCCCTCTACGACCAAAGCCAGGCAAGGCGCATGGCTCACAGCCTGTTGCTGAACGTCAGCGATGAGATGACGGTGATGCAGGATGAAATTTTCGGTCCGGTGCTGCCGATCGTGCCCTATCGCGGCATTGACCAGGCGTTTGCCTACATCAACGCGCGGCCGCGCCCACTGGCCCTGTACTACTTCGGCTACAACAAGCGCGAACAGAACCGCGTACTTCACGAAACCCATTCCGGCGGCGTGTGCCTGAACGACACGTTGCTGCACGTGGCTCAGGACGACATGCCGTTTGGTGGCATCGGCCCGTCGGGTATGGGCCATTACCACGGCCATGAAGGGTTTCTGACGTTCAGCAAGGCCAAGGGTGTGTTGGTCAAGCAACGCCTGAACGCGGCGAAATTGATTTACCCGCCTTACGGTAAATCCATCCAAAAGCTGATCCAGACGTTGTTTATCCGCTGATGCCCCACTCATGGGATCAAAACAATGAACCCCAGCCTGACTGATTCACCTGCGCTGTCGCGGCGCGGCGTTTTGAAAATCGGCCTGTGCGCCAGCGCGTTCCTGGCCACCGCCGGGCTGGGCGCAAGCCTCAGTGGCTGCTCCAGCAGCACGCCGGCCACTGGTTTTGCCATGTTGCGCAGCAGTGACTTGCCGTTTTTACGCGCGGTGATCCCGGTACTGCTCGAAGGCGCGGCCAGCGCCGAGGAAGTGGTTGCCGGCATCGAAGACACCCTGAAAAAGCTCGATTACAGCCTGCAGCACCTGTCGCCAGAGATGCTAAAGCTCACCCAGCAATTGTTTGACGTGCTGGGCATGGGCATCACCCGAGGCCCGTTAACCGGTATTTGGGGCAGCTGGGAAAACGCCAGCGCCGAGCAAATCCGCAGCTTCCTGCACCGCTGGGAAAACAGCTACCTGAACCTGCTGCGCATGGGCCAGGGCTCGCTGCTCAAGCTGGTGATCATGGCCTGGCACTTCCGGCCTGCGGCGTGGGTGCATTGCGGCTACCCCGGCCCACCAAAGGTCTAACTTTGGCAACTCAATCAAAAATGTGGGAGCGGGCTTGCTCGCGAAAGCGGTGCATCAGTACCGAATTTGTTGACTGTTGCACCGCTTTCGCGAGCAAGCCCGCTCCCACATTTGGATTGCAACTTCGTCGCCACTGATTCGTATAAAAATAAGAGAGCAAACCCATGCCCGTACCCGATCTGTTCCGCGACGGCCTGGCCCGTGGCTGGAAAACCCACAACGGCGCCGCCCTCGGCAGCGACCTGACCCTGGAAACCGACGTGGCGATCATCGGCAGCGGCGCGGGTGGCAGTACCACGGCGGAAATCCTCAGTGCCGCTGGCTACAAGGTGTTGCTGATCGAAGAAGGCCCGCTCAAGACCAGCAGCGACTTCAAGCTGCTTGAAGACGAGGCCTACGCCAGCCTGTACCAGGAAGGCATCGGCCGCATGAGCAAGGACGGCGCGATCACTATCCTGCAGGGCCGGGCGGTGGGCGGCACCACGCTGATCAACTGGACGTCCAGTTTCCGCACGCCCGACGCCACCCTCGCCCACTGGGCCAGCGAATACGCGGTGAAGGGCCACAGCAGCCTGGAGATGGCACCGTGGTTCGAGAAAATGGAACAGCGCCTGGGCATCGCGCCCTGGGCCATTCCACCCAACGCCAACAATGATGTGATCCGCAAAGGTTGCGAAAAACTCGGCTACAGCTGGCACGTGATCCCGCGCAATGTACGCGGCTGTTTCAACCTGGGGTATTGCGGCATGGGCTGCCCGGTCAACGCCAAGCAGTCGATGCTGGTGACCACCATTCCATCGGCCCTCGAAAACGGCGGCGAGCTGCTCTACCTGGCCCGCGCCGAGCGCCTCAATTACAGCGGCGACACCATCAGCAGCCTCGACTGCGTGGCGATGGACGGGCGTTGCGTGGCACCCACCGGGCGCAAAATTACGGTCAAGGCCAAGCATTACGTGCTGTCGGGCGGCGGCATCAACAGCCCGGCACTGCTGATGCGCTCGGACGCGCCCGACCCGCATTCACGGCTCGGCAAGCGTACCTTTCTGCACCTGGTGAATTTCTCCGCAGGGCTGTTCGACGAGGTGATCAACCCGTTCTATGGCGCGCCTCAGTCGATTTATTCCGACCACTTCCAATGGCTGGATGGCACCACCGGCAAAATGTCTTACAAGCTGGAGGCGCCGCCCCTGCACCCGGGCTTGGCGAGTACGTTGTTCGGCGGCTACGGCACGCAAAACGCGCTGGACATGCGCCAACTGCCTCACACCCACGCCATGCTCGCATTACTGCGCGACGGGTTTCACCCCGACAGCCCCGGCGGCACCGTGGAGTTGCGCGGGGACGGCACGCCGGTGCTGGATTATCAGGTATCGGCTTACGCCTGGGACGGCCTGCGCCGAGCTTTTCATACCATGGCCGAGATTCAGCTCGCGGCAGGTGCCAAGTCGGTCAAGCCGCTGCACCACGATGCGCGCTACGTGACCACGTTGGCCGGAGCCAAAAGCATGATTGACGGGCTGAGCCTGGAACTGCATCGCACCACGCTGGGCAGCGCCCATGTGATGGGCGGTTGTGCCATGGGCGAAGACCCGAAACATGCAGTCGCCGACAGCCTCGGCCGCCATCACCAACTGCGCAACCTGTCGATCCATGATGGCTCGCTATTCCCCACCAGCATTGGGGCTAACCCGCAATTGTCGGTCTACGGGTTGACTGCGCAACTGGCGAGCGCATTGGCCGAACGTCTGAAAACAGCGTGAAAAAACACGCTATTCGCGGTGTCTATACGGCTTTCTTATGCATAAGTTGACTTGGCCGACCGGGAAGGCTGCGATACCATCCGGTTCCCCAACGGACTCCGCCAGGACGACGCGATGAACCGAGTGTTGTACCCAGGTACTTTCGACCCGATTACCAAAGGCCATGGCGATCTGGTCGAACGCGCCTCGCGCTTGTTCGACCATGTGATCATCGCGGTCGCGGCCAGCCCCAAGAAAAACCCGCTGTTTCCCCTGGAACAGCGCGTGGAGTTGGCGCAGGAAGTCACCAAACACTTGCCCAATGTGGAAGTGATGGGCTTCTCAACCCTGCTGGCGCATTTTGCCAAAGAGCAGAACGCCAACGTGTTCCTGCGCGGCCTGCGCGCCGTGTCGGATTTCGAATACGAATTCCAGCTGGCCAACATGAACCGCCAACTGGCGCCGGACGTGGAAAGCCTGTTCCTCACGCCGTCGGAACGTTATTCGTTCATTTCCTCGACGTTGGTCCGTGAAATCGCAGCTCTGGGCGGCGATATCACCAAGTTCGTGCACCCAGCTGTGGCAGATGCGCTGACGCTGCGCTTCAAGAAGTAGAGGCTTGTTGTGGTGAATGGGCTTGCCATGGTGGGCGGGCTTGCTGTGGCGAGCGGGCTTGCCCCGCGTTGGGGCGCGCAGCGGCCCTGAAACCAGGCGGCGCGGTCTATGCTGAAACTATGCGGTGTCTTTACTGAGGCCGCTTCGCAGCCCAACGCGGGGCAAGCCCGCTCGCCACAACAGGCCCGCTCGCCACAACAAGCCTATTCACCACAACAAGCCCGCTGGCCACAGGTCAGACCTGCTCGCACTGCGGGCGCCAATACGGCACAATTGCGCGCATTAGTTTTCAGATGCCTTGGCTGACAGCCCTGGCAGGAGTTTCCATGTCCCTGATCATCACCGACGATTGCATCAATTGCGACGTCTGCGAACCCGAGTGCCCGAACGCCGCGATCTCCCAGGGTGAGGAGATCTACGTGATCGACCCCAACCTGTGCACTCAGTGCGTCGGCCACTACGACGAGCCGCAGTGCCAACAAGTGTGCCCGGTGGATTGCATTCCGCTGGATGAAGCGCATCCGGAATCGGAAGAGCAGTTGATGGAGAAGTACCGGAAGATTACCGGTAAGGCTTGAGGCTTTTTAGTGCCTGCCAGGGCCTCATCGCAGGCAAGCCAGCTCCCACATTTAGAATTGTGAATACATTCAAAGGTGGGAGCTGGCTTGCCTGCGATGGCGATATCAACCATCACACCGTCATCAGCTCTGGCACTTAGGGCAAAACACACTCGCCCGCTGCCCCAACACCACATTGCGCAATTCTGTCCCGCAGACCTTGCACGCCTCGCCGCCCCGGCCGTACGCGTACAATTCCTGCTGGAAATACCCCGGCTGCCCGTCGCCGCCGATAAAATCCCGCAACGTCGTGCCGCCACGTTCGATGGCCGCCGCCAGCACGCGCTTGATCTCGATCGCCAGCTTCAAATAACGCCCACGGGAGATACCGCCGGCGGCCCGACGCGGATCAATCCCCGCCGCAAACAACGCCTCCGTCGCATAGATATTACCCACGCCTACCACCACCGCGTTGTCCATGATGAACGGCTTCACCGCCATCGAACGCCCCCGGGACAGCTGGAACAGGCGCTCGCCGTCAAACAGGTCAGTCAACGGCTCCGGCCCCAGGCGAATCAGCAGTTCGTGGTTGTGCGGGTCCTGGCTCCAGAGCATCGCGCCAAAACGCCGCGGGTCGGTGTAACGCAGGGCCAGGCCCGACTCCAACTCAATGTCCACATGCTCATGCTTGAGCGCCGGCAAACCGGCTTCCACCAAACGCAAATTGCCCGACATGCCCAAATGGCTGATCAAGGTGCCCACTTCGGCGTTGATCAGCAGGTACTTGGCTCGCCGCTCCACTAGCACGATGCGTTGCCCGGACAGGCGCACATCGAGGTCTTCGGGGATCGGCCAGCGCAAGCGCCGCTCACGCACCACCACGCGGCTGACGCGTTGGCCTTCAAGGTGCGGTGCAATGCCCCGCCGGGTGGTTTCGACTTCTGGTAACTCGGGCATGCATACCTCTTGCAGAAAGGGTCAGTTCGCGCCCAGTTCGCGGATCGACAACTTCATGCTTTCGAAGTCGTAGTCCGACAGGCCCACGTAATCCAGCACCAGATGGCCGATGGCGTTCCACTCATGGTCCACCGCCTGGTTGCCCAGCACGCGATACGACGAGCAAATATGCTCGGCCATTTTCAGGATCGCCAGCAGGTTTTTAAGCTGCGGATTGCGCGTGGATTCATCGCTGAAAACTGCCAGGGCGTTGTGGTGATTGGCAATAGCGTCGGTCACATGCTCCGGCAAGCGCCAGGACTTGGCGGTGTAATAGCCGACCACCGCATGGTTGGTGTGAAACGCGTTGTTCTCGGTATCGACCACACGGCAATCCGGGCCGGCGTTGGCGTACGCCTCTTCCAGCACGGCCATGTATTTGGGGAAGCGCTTGAGCATCAGCGGCACGCCGCAATCGTGGAACAGGCCCAGCGCATACGCTTCGTCGACAGCTTGGGAGCCGGTGCGCTTGGCCAGGGTCAGGCAGGTCATGGCCACATCCTGGGCGGTGTCCCAGAAGCGGTTGAGGGTGACGATGGTGTCGTCGCTCATCTCGCCCCTGATCGACAGCGCGTTGATCAGGTTGATGATCGAACGGCTGCCCAGCAGGTTCACCGCGCGCTGGATCGAGGCAATCTTGTTGCTCAGGCCGAAATACGACGAGTTGACAATTTTCAGCAAGGCACCGGACAGGCCCGGGTCCTGGGAGATCAGCCGCGCGATCACTTCCAGGTCCGGGTCGGGCATGTATTGCTCCATCTGCAAATCCACCATGATTTGCGGTTGGGGCGGCACGCTGATGCCTTGCAGGGCCTGCTGGATCTGCTCGGGAGAAAGCTCTTGGGACATAAGTACACACTCTGGGCTAGGCGCGGATTCTAACCTCTATGGGAACCTGACCGACACCTCAAAGCCAGATTGAAATGGGATCAAATGTGGGAGCGGGCTTGTGTGGGAGCTGGCTTGCCTGCGATAGCATCACCTCGGTTCCTTCACATACCGAGTCGCCTGCATCGCGGGCAAGCCCGGCTCCCACAGGATCATCACAGCCCACATGTCCGGCGGCGCCACGGTTTCCTGCACAACACGGTATACTCCCGCTCTTTTTTCCGGAGCGACGTCATGTCCCTGCCAAGCCTGCGTCTCAAAGCCAACGCCGATCGTCGTTTGCGTAACGGCCACCTGTGGGTCTACAGCAACGAAATCGACGTGGCCGCCACCCCACTTCACGGCTTCCAGGCAGGCGACCAGGCCATTCTGGAAGCAGCCGGCGGCAAGACCCTGGGCATCGTGGCCATGAGCCCGAACAACCTGATCTGCGCCCGCCTGCTGTCGCGCGACATCAAGTTGCCTTTGGACAAATCGCTGCTGGTGCACCGCATCAACGTCGCCCTGTCCCTGCGTGACCGCCTGTTCGACAAGCCGTTCTACCGCTTGGTCTACGGCGACTCCGACCTGTTGCCAGGCCTGGTAGTCGACCGTTTCGGCGACATTCTCGTGGTGCAGATCGCCTCGGCGACCATGGAAGCGCACAAGGAAGACGTGATCGCCGCGCTGACCCAAGTGCTCAAGCCGAGCGGCATTCTGTTCAAGAACGACTCCGCCGCGCGTGATGCCGAAGGCCTCAACCGCTACGTCGAAACCGTGTTCGGCCTGGTGCCGGAGTGGGTTGCGCTGGAAGAAAACGGCGTGAAATTCGAAGCCCCGGTGATTCAGGGCCAGAAAACCGGCTGGTTCTACGACCACCGCATGAACCGCGCGCGCCTGGCCCCGTATGCCAAAGGCAAACGCGTGCTCGACCTGTACAGCTACATCGGCGGCTGGGGCGTACAGGCTGCAGCCTTTGGCGCCAGTGAAGTGTTCTGCGTCGATGCTTCGGCCTTCGCCCTCGACGGCGTGGAGCGCAACGCGGCACTGAACGGTGTTGCCGAGAAGATGACCTGCATCGAAGGCGACGTGTTCGAAGCCCTGAAGGAACTGAAAGCCAGCGAAGAGCGTTTCGACGTGATCGTCGCCGACCCACCGGCCTTCATCAAACGCAAAAAAGACATGAAAAACGGCGAAGGCGCCTACCGCCGCCTGAACGAGCAAGCCATGCGCCTGCTCAGCAAAGACGGCATCCTCTTCAGCGCTTCGTGCTCCATGCACCTGCCGGAAGACGACCTGCAAAACATCCTGCTGACCAGCGCCCGCCACCTGGACCGCAATATCCAGATGCTCGAACGCGGCGGCCAGGGCCCGGACCACCCGGTGCACCCGGCGATTGCCGAGACGCGGTATATCAAGAGCATTACTTGCCGGTTGTTGCCTAATAGCTAAGCAGCGCTGCGCTCTGTAATAGAGCGCAGATCAAACTGTGGGAGCGGCGGTGCGACGATTCGACTTGCTCGCGAATGCAGAGTGTCAGTCGGCACATTCTTCGACTGATACACCGCTTTCGCGAGCAAGCCCGCTCCCACATTGTATTGCGGCGCGTCGGAAGCATTTTTCCTAACGATGCAAGCCACTTCAATCAGGGAAATGTCTCTCAATATTTTGATTGAATTCCATTTTTCGCAGACTAGTATTCGTCTCTGGAATTACTCCGGAAAACAAAAACAATGTCTGGGCCGTACCTCTCCCGATTCATCCTCATCACCTGCATTTCCCTGATCAGCTTCTTCCCGATCAATATCCTGCTGCCCTCATTCCCCGCCCTGGCTGCACGGTTCGACACACCAACTGCCGATATTGCACTGTCCATCAGCCTGTTCACGCTGGTCTTCTCGGTCTCTCAGCTAATCGCCGGCCCGCTGTCGGATAAGTGGGGTCGCAAAGGGGTACTGATCGGCTGCATCACACTGTCGATCCTCGGAGCTATTGGTTGCGCACTGGCTTCGGACTACCTGACCTTCCTGCTGTTTCGCGGCGTGCAGGCCATGGGCTGTGGCTTCTTTGTGCTCGGCCACGCGCTGGTAGAGGATCTATTCGAAGAACAAGACCGCGCCCGCGTGCGCCTCTATTACATGACCCTGAGCGGTTCGTTTGTGGCGCTGTCACCGCTGGTTGGCTCCTGGCTGCAAACCACCTTCGACTGGCAAGGCAGCTTCTATGGCTTTGCGTTGATGGCACTGGGGATGCTGATCCATGCGTTCTGCATTCTGCCGTCCAAATCCGCCAGCCCGCATCGGGCGCCGGTGTCGATCTTCGGCACGCTCAAGGCCGTCGCACGCAATCGAGACTTTCTGCGCTACTGGTGGATCGCCGCGCTGGTGTTTGCCTGTTACTTCGCGCTGATCAGCGTGACACCGATGATTTTCATGGATGCCTTTAAGCTCTCCGAATACCAGTACGCCTTGGTGCTGATGGTGTACGGCGCGGCGTACCTGCTCGGCGGCGTGGCAGCCTCGTACTTGCAAAAACACATCTCGCTGTCCCGCCAGATCAACCTCGGCCTCGGCTTGCTGCTGGTTGCCGGCGTGCTGTTAACACTGATCATCAGCTTCGAGGCCATCACCACCGTGACCCTGCTGATCCCGATGCTGATCAGCGCCCTGGCGGTCACGCTGGTTCGACCGGCCGCGATTTCTGCGGCCATGTTGCTGTTCTCAAACAGCGCGGGCACGGCGGCATCGGCTGGCAACAGCATCATGTTTCTCACCGCAGCCGTCAGCAGCGCCGCCCTGGCGCAGGCTGGCAGCCATATGTTGATGACTATCGCGATCAGCTTTATCGCTTTCAGCTTATGGGGTTGGCTGACAAATGCGCGGGTCAGCCGCTGATGCCCCGCCACACGTCCCGTAACCGCTAACTTCACAGTGGCGGCCATTCCCTCCCGCCGCCAGCGGTGTAGAATCGACGCTATTCATCGCCAGTCATCCCCCGGCGGGTTTATGAGCTCAAGGCCCAAGCACGCGGCGATCCCGCGACGCGAGTGGCAACTTTTGGACACACGGCCATTTTTCGGGTGTTCCAGACGTCAATAGAAGCTCACTCCCTTTGATACCGATTAGCCGCCCGGAGTGCTCCAATGCCTGATTACCGCTCGAAAACATCCACCCACGGCCGCAACATGGCCGGCGCGCGCGCACTGTGGCGCGCCACGGGGATGAAAGATGACGACTTCAAGAAGCCGATCATCGCGATTGCCAACTCGTTCACCCAGTTCGTACCGGGCCACGTCCACCTCAAGGACCTGGGCCAACTGGTCGCCCGCGAGATCGAACGCGCCGGCGGTGTAGCCAAGGAATTCAACACCATTGCCGTGGACGACGGCATTGCCATGGGCCATGACGGCATGCTGTATTCCCTGCCGAGCCGCGAGATCATCGCCGACTCCGTGGAATACATGGTCAACGCCCACTGCGCCGACGCCATCGTGTGCATCTCCAACTGCGACAAGATCACCCCCGGCATGCTGATGGCCGCCCTGCGCCTGAACGTCCCGGTGATCTTCGTGTCCGGCGGCCCGATGGAAGCCGGCAAGACCAAACTCGCCTCACACGGCCTGGACCTGGTCGACGCTATGGTCATCGCCGCCGATTCCAGCGCCTCTGACGAGAAGGTCGCGGAATACGAGCGCAGTGCCTGCCCGACCTGCGGTTCGTGCTCTGGCATGTTCACCGCCAACTCGATGAACTGCCTGGTCGAAGCGCTGGGCCTGGCGTTGCCGGGCAACGGTTCCACACTCGCCACCCACAGCGATCGCGAGCAGCTGTTCCTGCAGGCTGGCCGCACCATCGTCGAGCTGTGCAAGCGTTACTACCACGACAACGATGAGTCGGTGTTGCCGCGTAACATCGCCAACTTCAAGGCGTTCGAAAACGCCATGACGCTGGACATCGCCATGGGCGGCTCTACCAACACCATCCTGCACTTGCTGGCCGCCGCGCAAGAAGCCGAGATCGATTTCGACCTGCGCGACATCGACCGCCTGTCCCGTCACGTGCCGCAACTGTGCAAAGTCGCGCCGAACATCCAGAAGTACCACATGGAAGACGTGCACCGCGCCGGCGGGATCTTCTCGATCCTGGGCTCCCTGGCCCGTGGCGGCCTGTTGCACACCGACCTGCCGACCGTGCACAGCAAGACCCTCGCCGAAGGCATCGCCAAGTGGGACATCACCCAGACTGACGACGAAGCCGTGCACACCTTCTTCAGGGCCGGCCCGGCGGGCATCCCGACGCAAACCGCGTTCAGCCAGTCGACCCGCTATGAAACCCTGGATGACGACCGTGAAAACGGCTGCATCCGCAGTGTCGAGCACGCCTACTCGCAAGAAGGCGGCCTGGCCGTGCTGTACGGCAACATCGCGCTGGATGGCTGCGTGGTGAAAACCGCCGGTGTGGATGAGTCGATCCACGTCTTCGAAGGTCGCGCCAAAATCTACGAAAGCCAGGATAGCTCGGTGCGCGGCATCCTCGCCGACGAAGTCAAAGAAGGCGACATCGTGATCATCCGCTACGAAGGCCCCAAAGGCGGCCCGGGTATGCAGGAGATGCTCTACCCGACGTCCTACCTGAAATCCAAAGGACTGGGCAAAGCCTGCGCCCTGCTTACCGATGGCCGCTTCTCCGGCGGCACCTCGGGCCTGTCCATCGGCCACGCTTCGCCAGAAGCCGCTGCCGGCGGCGCGATTGGCCTGGTGCAGGATGGCGACAAGGTGCTGATCGACATTCCGAACCGCTCGATCAACCTGTTGATCAGCGACGAAGAACTGGCGGCACGCCGGGTTGAGCAGGACAAGAAGGGCTGGAAACCGGTTGAAAAGCGTCCGCGCAAAGTAACGACCGCGTTGAAAGCCTATGCCCTGCTGGCCACCAGTGCCGACAAGGGTGCGGTGCGTAACAAGGCGATGCTCGACGGCCTGTAAGCCTGGCCAAAAAAAATGCCCCGCCAAGTGCGGGGCATTTTTTTGCCTGGAGAAAATCCCCCAGACAGATGGAGATCATCTGTGGGAGCTGCGGTGCGACGATTCGACTTGCCTGCGATTAGCGGTGTGCCAACCCACACATGAATTGCCTGTAACACCGCCTTCGCGAGCAAGCCCGCTCCCACAGTTGATCGAGTTCCAACTTGAGAATGCGATCGAATGTGGGAGCTGGCTTGCCTGCGATAGCGGTGTGCCAACCTACACATGAATTGCCGGTAACACCGCCTTCGCGAGCAAGCCCGCTCCCACAGTTGACCGAGTTCCAACTTGAGAATGCGATCGAATGTGGGAGCGGGCTTGCCTGCGATAGCGGTGTGCCAACCTACACATGAATTGCCTGTAACACCGCCTTCGCGAGCAAGCCCGCTCCCACAGTTGATCGAGTTCCAACTTGAGAATGC